>NZ_CAWPJH010000033.1:0-362227 GCF_963888445.1 Vibrio sp. B1-2 | reverse complement strand
CACAACATGGCTGAAAGCTTAATACTTGAAGGGCGAAGGGAAAGAACATTCCCTAGAACAGTTAAGCCTAGACCACAACGGTATGCTAAGAACAAAAATGCCGTTCACTCTTAAGTGAACGGCATTAGCTCAATTGCTCCGTTTTTTTATCAACTTTGCTTGCTACTTTCAGGCGCGACTGGATCATGCCTAACTTCTACCTGATTGGATGAATTCGGTTGCCACTCCTCATACTCACCTTGGCACTCGCAAACTTGATTTAATATATGGATTAACCTTTCTTGTGTTAAAGGCAAAGGGTTACCTTTAATCGCGACCGACTTTAAAGCATCTAACGCCACGCGCTCAAACGACGTATTGCACACACCAAACTGGTTGAGTTTAGGCAGTTGCAATTTATCTAACATCATTTTCACCCACAGCACGCCATCTTCAACGTGAACATTTGTTCTGCCAGTCACGATTTGAGCGATTTTTTTATAACGTGTAAGTACATCATTTCGCCCTGCTTTTTGCGCTGCTCGAATGTTTTCTCGCATAACATGAGGGGCTAAACGCGCCGTGATCACGCTGTGTGGGGCATCAAGTTTTCCTCCCAATGCCGATGCCAAGCCATGTGCCGCGCCAAGTTTTGCATTGGTAATCGCCATTCCTCCAAGCATTGCTGCAAAAGAGAGATCCGCTCGCGCTTTATGATCATCTTTTCGACACGCTGGCAATATAGAACGACTGAGTTTGCGCAACCCCTCTTCACACACCATATCGGTGAGTGGATTGGGTTCACCACACACATAGGCTTCCATTAAATGCGTAAAAGCATCCATTGCGCCTCTGCCAGATGTGTAACTGTCGGTACCATAGGTCAACGTGGGGTCAACAATCGCAACATCTGCCAGCATATCTGGGCTGCGCAAGCTTACTTTTACTTTGTCTTGTCCCGATTTCAACACGGCATTACGCGTGACTTCGGATCCCGTACTGGCGGTGGTTGGAATAGCAATAAATGGCAGCGGTTTTGTCTTTAACGGCACATTTCGGCCAACCACTTCCACATAATCATAAACGTTACCTTGGTTAGGAATGATTGCCGCGAGTGCCTTGCCCATATCAATCACACTACCGCCACCAATAGCAACGACCATGTCCGGTTGAAAACGTCGGCCTAAAATGGCCGTTTCCTCCACCATGGTAATATTAGGTTCACCAACAATAGCTACATGCTGATAGCGCATATTCTGCATTTTCAGGTATTGAACAATAGGGGAAGCTCGTTGTTGTTCTTTTCCCGAAACCAGCAGTACGCTATAACCATATTGGTTAAGAACAGAAAGTGAATTCAATAACGCTCCTTCTCCAAAAATGATCCGCGTCGCCGTCATAAATTGGAACATGAATAACTCCCTTTTCTCTCATCTAGATTAGCTCTGTTTAGAGTGCACCTATCGTTAAAAAAATTTTTTGATGCAGTGCAATGTGGAGCAAATAACCACATAAAAAACACAAGTTTATGCGGCATGTCACAGCCAAGCCATTGTTGATCTATTCCCAACACCATCGAGAGGTAAGCTTGCTTTGATTAAGGAATAAGCAATAGCTTTTACCTATTGAAGTAACTGGTGAATGCCACTTTATTTCCGACCTTGAATCGGGCATAGTTGCATGCAACAAGAATGAAGGAGAAAGCTATGTTCGTTGTTATTTTTGGCCGCCCTGGTTGCCCCTACTGTGTTCGCGCAAAAGAACACGCTGAAACATTGAAATTAAAACGCGATGATTTTAACTACCGTTATGTCGATATTCACGCGGAAGGCATCAGCAAAGCTGATTTAGAAAAGACAGTGGGTAAACCCGTTGAGACTGTGCCACAAATCTTTATTGATCAAGAACACATCGGTGGTTGCACTGATTTCGAAGCTTATGCGAAAGAACATTTAGGCTTATTCGACGAATAAAACCAAGAAACATAAAAACCCGCTGATTTTTAGCGGGTTTTTGCTATTTATAGATAAATGGCTCTTTCTCTCAAATTAAGTCAATGAAATGTCAATTGTCACAAATTTCACTTATCTTTTTGCAATATTCAGATACAATTCCCACACTTTACCTACCCCACTTGGCACACATAACGAGTTGAGCCGTGAATATCGACGTCGTACTTTTGCTTGATCAGAACCCTATTCTTCTTATTTTTGTTGTCTTAGCGATTGGCCTTGGTTTTGGCAAAATTCGTTTTGGTAGCTTACAACTGGGCAACTCTATTGGGGTGTTAATTACATCACTCATCATGGGGCACCTTGGTTTTTCCTTCAATGCTGAAGCCTTAACCATCGGTTTCATGCTGTTCATCTATTGTGTCGGCATTGAAGCTGGCCCTAACTTTTTTGGCATATTTTTCCGTGACGGAAAACATTATCTCATCTTAAGTTTAGTGGTGCTCATTACCGCCACTTGGATTACCTATTTTGGCAGTTATTATCTCGGCCTCGATTTTGGCTTAGCTGCTGGTATGATGGCAGGTGCATTAACCTCCACCCCCGTATTAGTAGGCGCACAAGATGCGTTAAACTCTGGGCTAGCCACCATTCCAAGAAATATGGATTTATCCCTTATTTTAGATAATGTTTCGGTGGGTTATGCGATGGCTTATTTAATTGGTCTTATCAGTATGATCATGTTTGCCAAGTTACTGCCTAAGCTGCAAAAACAAAACCTCTCTGATTCTGCTCAACAGATTGCTCAAGAGCGTGGTTTGGGTGGTAGCGGTCAACGCAAAGTCTATTTACCCATCATCCGTGCCTATCGTGTTGGTCAAGAGTTGATCAACTGGATTGATGGGCGCAATTTACGTGAGCTTGGTATTTATCGCCAAACCGGTTGTTATATTGAACGCATTCGACGGAATGGCATTCTTGCCCATCCTGACGGTGACGCCATCTTGCAAGAAGGGGATGAAATTGCACTGGTCGGCTTCCCTGACAGCCATGCAAGGCTAGACCCTAGCTTTCGAAATGGCAAAGAGGTGTTTGATCGTAACCTACTTGATTTGCGCATCTCTGAAGAGGAAATCGTCGTAAAAAGTGACAGTATTGCCGGTAAACGCTTATCTGACCTGAATTTATCCGAATATGGCTGTTTTCTGAACCGAGTAATACGAGCACAAATTGAAATGCCGATGGACTTAGACATTGTGCTTGCCAAAGGTGATGTGCTGCAAGTCAGTGGTGAAAAAAGCCGTGTTCAAGGCTTGGCCGATAAAATCGGTTTCATCTCTATCCATAGTCAAATGGCCGATTTACTCGCCTTTTGTAGCTTCTTTATTCTCGGCATTTTGTTTGGTTTGATCACCATGACCTTTGGACAAGTCTCCTTCGGTTTAGGTAACGCGGTTGGGCTACTGCTTTCTGGCATTATGCTTGGTTTTTTACGAGCCAACCACCCCACTTTCGGCTATGTACCGCAAGGGGCATTAAATATGGTGAAAGACCTAGGTTTGATGTTCTTTATGGTAGGCATTGGCTTAAGTGCTGGCGGAAAAATGTTCCAGCACCTCTCAGAAGTGGGCGTACAAGTGATCGGCCTTGCATTTTTAGTCAGCGTGGTGCCAGTCGTCTTTGCCTATTTGGTCGGTGCGTACATTTTGAAAATGAACCGCGCGCTTCTATTTGGTGCGATTATCGGAGCACGAACTTGCGCACCAGCGATGGATATCGTTAACGACTACGCAAAATCGACCATTCCCGCATTGGGTTATGCCGGCACCTATGCTATCGCCAATATACTGATGACACTGACAGGAACTATTTTAATTTTACTCAGCTAAACCTAATAACCCTCAGTGCTACTCACCCAAAGTCACATGTGTGGCTTTGGGCGAGCCATCGCCCCTCTATTTACTTCGCTTTTATCTCAATGTTTGCCGCTTTATCGACTCAGAACTGCATCTTTTCTCCTGAATTCAACCCACCACTGCTTAATTTTCCAAACGAAACGCAATCGTTTGCTTTTTATCTGGCAGCAGAAAATAGTTCTGGTATGATGCGCACAGTTTATCGATATCCTTATTAGTGTTGAGCTAAGCGATATCTTCTCTGTATGACGTTTGAAAAAGATAGGAATGTCTAAATGAGCCTTGCTGATCAAATCCTTGCCGTCAATGACGACCTCCCAATTCGCACCCACCAACCTGTTCATAGCGGCAAAGTTCGCTCTGTTTATTGGCTAACTCCAGAAGATAGCCAGCGTTTGATCAAAGAAAAAGGTTACAACGTTGCTCCTGATGCACCTTTAGCCATTATGGTAATCAGTGACCGTATTTCCGCTTTTGATTGTATCTGGCATGCCGAAGGTGGCATCAAAGGTGTACCGGGTAAGGGCGCGGCATTGAACGCGATTTCAAACCACTGGTTTAAGCTATTTCAAGAGAGCGGGTTAGCCGATAGCCATATTTTAGATATTCCCCATCCTTTTGTATGGATTGTGCAAAAAGCCAAGCCAATCAAAATTGAAGCGATTTGTCGCCAGTATATTACTGGTTCAATGTGGCGTGCTTACGAAAAAGGTGAACGAGATTTTTGTGGTATTCAATTACCAGAAAGCCTGCAGAAAGATAAAAAACTGCCAGAACTGCTCATTACACCATCAACCAAAGGCATCTTAAAAGGCATTCCCGGTGTTCCAGAAGCCGATGATGTCAATATCTCACGTCATAATATTGAAGAGAATTTTGCCGCTTTTAACTTCAGTCGT
Source organism: Vibrio sp. B1-2 (assembly GCF_963888445.1). Classification (NCBI taxonomy): domain Bacteria; kingdom Pseudomonadati; phylum Pseudomonadota; class Gammaproteobacteria; order Vibrionales; family Vibrionaceae; genus Vibrio; species Vibrio sp. B1-2. The sequence continues at coordinate 357,481 of NZ_CAWPJH010000033.1, read as the reverse complement.
GTCGAAGATATTGCCTTGTATGAAAAGCTATTAAAAGAAGGCTTTGGCGTCATTAGCCATGCACTCTGCCAAGTAGAGCAAATTTTCGTCGATACCAAGTTTGAGTTTGGTTATGTCACCGATGCCAACGGCGTTGAGAAACTCATTTATATGGATGAAGTAGGTACGCCGGACTCTTCTCGCATCTGGGACAGCGCTTCCTATCAGCAAGGACGTATTGTGGAAAATTCGAAAGAGGGTTTTCGTCAATTCTTGCTCAACTACTTCCCTGACCCAGATATTTTACTCAACAAAGAACGGATGGCTGAGCGAGAAGCGCTTGCACGTGATAATGCGCTGCCTTTGGCTGCATTAATGGATATTTCCAACACCTATCTTGCGATTGCAGAGAAAATTGTTGGCCAACCGATCGTATTAAGCCAAAATCCAAAGCAAGAGATCATTACGATCCTGCGTTCTCAATATGGCTTGATTGACTAGTACTCAACAATAACGGGGCATTAAATATGCCCCGTTATCTGTTTATACCCTTACAGGGTGATAAGAAATTCATCTGGTTTTGTATTTTTTATCAAAGATTGGCTTTTATTTTGAATCAATTGGATCTGTTCAGAATCCAACGCATACGGCATTACTAATTTTAGCTCTTCAATCCCCTCTAATTTCGCCAATCTCACCAGTGAAATTAAATTCGCTTCATCACTACGGCGTGTTGATAACGACTTCAACGCCATTTCCCATAGGCGATCCTCTGGGCTTGATAATTCTTTAATGCTGTCTTTCCATACCGTACCAAAAATCGGTGCAAATGACGTCATGGCTTCGAGGAATGTCCATTTCTTATTACATGACGCACCAAGAAATGTAGTGTAATCAAACACCACCCGTCTCCTTTCTTGTGTATTCATTTTGTCCCCCGACAAATTGGCAGCACACTGTACTCAATATCATCCATGATTGTTCATATAGCAATAGGATATAAAAAAACAGTCTTTTATGCCTTAAAACCGAATGGATTGGCTATATCAAAACCAGATTTGTAACAAGGCATAAACAGACTTACTGACATATGTGTCTGATTGATTAATATTTCAAACCGTGAACAAAAAGTGGCTTTATCACTTAAAGTGATCATCGCTCAACACTACTTTTGAAATCTCTGCTTAAGGAGACCAATAGACAAAAATGTATACATTGGTGCCCTCAGCAATTAACACGGAGAATTCTACCGTTTTTATAGGCATTCTTCAGTATTCTGTGCCATGTGTCGCCGCTCGTCTATTTACAATCTCATGAGTAAACCGTTATCATTTTTGAGTTCCCTTCTACCCTAAAATAGGCCGACAATGAATAATGATAAACGCCCTCTTTATATTCCCTATGCGGGCCCCGCTCTACTCAGCACGCCTTTGCTCAATAAAGGCAGTGCATTTTGTGCTGAAGAGCGCAGTTCCTTCAACTTAGAAGGCCTGCTTCCTGAAACGACGGAAACGATACAAGAACAAGTTGTTCGCGCATACCAACAATACTGCAGCTTTGAAAGTGATATGGATAAGCATATCTATCTGCGTAATATTCAAGATACCAACGAAACCTTATTCTATCGTTTAGTACAAAACCACATCACTGAGATGATGCCCATCATCTACACACCAACGGTGGGTGCCGCGTGTGAAAACTTTTCAAATATTTATCGTCGCGGCCGCGGTCTGTTCATTTCCTTTCCGAATCGAGATCGCATCGATGACTTACTCAATAATGCAGCGAACCATAACGTAAAAGTTATCGTAGTGACCGATGGTGAACGCATTCTCGGCTTGGGCGACCAAGGAATTGGTGGCATGGGTATTCCTATCGGCAAACTGGCACTTTATACCGCATGTGGTGGTATTAGCCCTGCTTATACTTTACCGGTCGTGCTCGATGTTGGAACCAATAACCCACAGCGCTTGGCTGACCCGATGTACATGGGCTGGCGTCACCCTCGGATTACTGGGGCTGAATATGATGCATTTGTAGAAGAGTTCATCCAAGCGGTGCAACGTCGCTGGCCTGATGCACTAATCCAATTTGAAGATTTTGCACAAAAGAACGCAATGCCACTATTAGAGCGTTATAAAAACCGTATTTGTTGTTTTAACGATGACATTCAAGGCACTGCGGCGGTAACTGTAGGTTCGCTATTGGCCGCATGCAAAGCCGCGGGCAGTCAACTCTCCGAGCAACGTATCGCTTTTCTTGGTGCGGGCTCTGCAGGCTGTGGTATTGCCGAAGCAATCATCGCGCAAATGGTGTCAGAAGGTATTTCAGATGCTCAAGCTCGTTCTCAAGTCTATATGGTTGACCGCTGGGGTCTGCTGCAAGAAGGAATGCCTAACCTACTTGATTTCCAACAGCGCCTCGTGCAAAAAAACAAAGACACGCATGATTGGAATACAGAAGGTAATGGTTTCTCATTATTGGAAGTAATGAAAAATGGCAAGCCAACGGTGTTGGTTGGTGTTTCTGGGGCTCCGGGACTATTCAGTGAAGAGATTATCACAGAGATGCATAAACACTGCCCACGCCCGATTATTTTCCCACTATCGAACCCAACTAGCCGTGTTGAAGCGACGCCCAATGACATTATCCGTTGGACCAACGGTGAAGCACTCGTCGCCACAGGCAGCCCGTTTGCTCCCGTGTTGCATAACGGTAAAACCTACCCAATTGCGCAATGCAACAATAGCTATATTTTCCCTGGTATCGGCTTAGGCGTACTGGCGGTCAATGCTCGTCGAGTTACTGATGAGATGCTGATGGAATCAAGCCGTGCACTCGCCAACTGTTCGCCTCTGGCGCTTAATGGGCATGGTGCGTTACTTCCACCACTGGAAGCCATTCACTCCGTTTCCAAGAAAATTGCGTTTGCGGTAGCGAAAAAAGCAATTGAGCAAGGCGTTGCACTGGAGATCCCAGATGATGTGTTAGAAACCGCCATTGAGCAGCATTTTTGGCAGCCAGTATACCGTCGCTACAAACGCACTGCTTTCTAAGCTCCTACTCTGCTGCCCCTAAGCTTCGGCTGATGTTTAGGGGCTTTTTCTGTGAGTCAATATGATGAACTTTTTAGCGCCCGCAGGGCATTACTTATCACCGTATTTAACGGAGATATCAACTGCATTGATCGCTTGTTTGCTCGTGATGCTCGGTGGAGAGATTAACGCCGCGATGCGCAAGCTAATGCGCAACCAACACTTTGTCGTTCGCACATTTACGTTTATATTGATTAACGCTTTCGGCTACGGTTTGGTGATCATCAAAGCGAGCCCTTACCTTGCTCGGACACTTTCGCAGTTAGAATCAGGCATGATGTTTAGCATTATTATGCTCTGCTTTATTGCTATCGGGATCTGGGCACAAAGGAACCGTCAAATTTAGTGTTAAAATTTTCATCTTCAAATCACTCTCGCCCTGTTTGGAAAAAGCGGGTTCACACGCTGCTTCGCTACGTGTCTGTACTGTTGTTCATTTCAAGCCTTTTTGTGCTTGGCATTGATCGCTGGGTCAGTTGGCAAGCCGAAAAACAAATCGTCACCGAGCAAAATCAAGTCGGTCAATTCCAAGTCGCTGTTGTACTTGGAACCAGTAAGTACTTGGGTAAAACGCTCAATGACTACTATACCCACCGAATTGAAGCCGCGATCGCTTTGTATGAGCAAGGCAAGGTAAAAGGGTTTTTACTCAGTGGTGATAATGCTCACCGTTCGTACAATGAACCGAGGACGATGAAACGCGATCTGCTGCGCGCAGGGATCCCGAGTGAACATATTTACTTAGATTATGCAGGGTTTCGTACTTTGGACTCCATTGTTCGCGCAAAACGTATTTTCGAAACCGACAATTTTTTGATCATCTCTCAACAATTTCATTGTGAGCGAGCACTCTTTATTGCCAACTACCATAACATTAATGCTCAGTGTTTAGCGGTTGCAGGGCCAACAACTCGTTCTGGTTTTAAAGTGAGGCTGCGTGAGGTCTTTGCTCGTACGAAAGCATTCTTAGATCTCTATATCACGAATACTCAACCTAAATTTTTAGGTCCCAAAGAGCCAATTGTGATCGAAGAGTTACCCTTAGAGCCAACCGAAGATGAAAGCTAAAAAAGGCACTGTGCCCCAGAAACCTTTCCTTCGACAGATTTCCGGGCCACTTTGGTTACGCTAGTGTGGATAAGACATCAAACAAAGCGTCAATTTCACTGCGCGTGTTGTAGTGCATAAAACCGATACGGACAACTCCACCGCTGTTTTCAAGATCTAACTGACGCACTAAACCAAGCGCATAGAAATGCCCATTCCACACACAAATATTATGCTCGCCCAATGTTTTGGCCACAAATTCTGGGTGGTGATTAGCTAAGCGAATGGCAAAGGTCGGTGTACGTAGTTCACTGTTAGCCTTGGTCAGGCCATAGAGCTTAGCCGAACTCAATCCTTTAAGTTTATACAGAAAATACTCACTTAATTGGCGTTCATGCTGGTTGTATTGAATGAAACTATCGATCAAACGCTCTCTTAACGAGCCACTCGCGTCTCCCCATTGCGCCAAATATTCCACTGCAGCAATCACGCCTGCCAAACCTTCAAAACTCTGCGTACCCGTTTCAAAACGTCCCGGACCAATATTGGTTGCAGGTTCAACTTTGTAGGGTTTAAGTGCATGTAACCACTGCGAAGCGATATAAGCGATACCAACGTGTGGACCAAAAAACTTATATGCCGAACAGGTTAAAAAATCACAGCCTAATTCTTGTACATCAATCAAATGGTGCGGAGCATAGTGAACGGCATCCACATACACCATCGCGCCGACTTGATGCGCCGCATCCACAATGCGTTTAACATCGACAATAGATCCTGTGGTATTCGAAGCATAAGTGACCGCGACCAGCTTTGTTTTAGGATTGAGCAATGACAGTAGGTGCTCAATATCCAAAGTACAATCTTGTTGGTTCACCTTTACCTGGTGCACTGTAACGTGCTTATCCTGCGCCGCTTGCTGCCAACTGGAGACATTGGAGTAATGGTCAAGCGCAGTAACAATCACTTCATCGCCCACTTGCCAATCTCGGCTAATGGCTCGACTTAGCTGAAAAGTCAACGAGGTCATATTCGCGCCAAATACAATATTTCCTGATGACTCAGCGTTCAGAAGCGCTTGCACCGACTCACGAGCCTGCTGCATTAAATCAGTGGTGATTTGGCTTGAAAAATAGTGTCCGCCCAAATTAGAGTTAAAATGGCCCAGATATTCACTCATTTTTTCTATTACCGACTTAGGTACTTGCGAGCCACCTGGACCATCTAAGAAACTCACTGACTTACCATGATATTTTTGCGACAAAGCACTAAACTGCGTACGCACTTTTTCAGGAGTGAAGATCATTTCGGCCATCCTTAGCTGTTAACACAAAAACATCCATATGACCTTCTTGCCCATGCTCAATTGAGCGAATAGGACAAGCGTTATGCCATAACTTACTGTCCGCGAGCATCGCAATCTCACCATTTTCTAACACTTTCCGAAAGAAAGGGGCTTCATGGCAGTCTTGATACAGCATAATTTCACCGCCGACGATGTTGTGGCGATTCACCCCCACCAACGCAATATGATCAAAACCGTCTTGATGGACACCTTCTGGCGCGACTTGCGTCTCATCAAACACAGCAGCAATTCGGATCTGATGGATTTCAATCTCTTGCCCATTAGGCAGACCATTCGTACTCACAAACACCTCGCACACTTCTCTCATCCCGTCACTTTGTAACGTAGAGGGTAAAATAGGATCGAAATGACGCTTAATGTTGCCTTGAAAATGATTGATTTGATCGGTTTGCATAAAGTCATGCTTGTCCAACGCCTCGACTTTCCCTTTGTTAAATTGAACCACAGAGTAGCGCCGTAAACGATACTGACCATCAGCATGCTCCGTATGTGGTAATTGCGCAAAGGAGGGAGCAAGTTGTTGAATCGCTTTTTGACTTAATTGTGTAATCTGTAAAGTGTTTTCGTGTACAGCTAACATCACCAGCTCCTTAATTAAATAATCAGACACATTAAATTAACAATTAATTTACATTAAGGATACGCACTAATATTGCACATTCAAGTAAAAATGAATGTTATATCTGTATGTGACTAGCAATATAAAATTTAATACTTAAATAATCACAAAAATAAGAATTAACATCCAATAGCGAGCATGGCACATAGCGATTTTTAGACAAGCTCACTACTTCAAGGTTAATAAGCTTTTAAAAACAATGAATTACCAACATTATGATGATGTAGGAATGGTATGTAGACCATGGGCGGGTTTAAAGGAAATATCAGTAACTAACTTATCAGCTCGATTCGACTAAATTTAGCAAGTATTAATCCATGAGTCGTATAGCATCTCATTAACTCTAAATTAGCACCATTTAAGTAGTAAGCTATGCCAAAAATTAGACTAAAGTTAATACTAGATCATCAAACTAATTGATATATTTGACTATTAAGACTTAGTTGAAACATCGCTCAACTGATAAGGAGATCCTCAACTCGTGAACTCTAGTATTAAAGTCACACTGTGGGCTTTCATCGCATTAGGTTTCAGTGTAATCAATGCCTATGCGGCTATGGATCCTAAAGATAAATTTCTCCAAGCATTGGAGGGCATTGAGCAGATCACCTATTCACTACCGATCAAGGCAAAAGCACAAATTAGTGAACTAGAAGAAGACTACATCATATTGTCACAGCCTTCCGCTCTCGTTGTACGTTACTATTTAGCCAAAGCAACTGTGTATGGGCTACTAGAGGAATATGATAGGAGCTTAGAAGCGGCACAATTAGGATTAAAGCGAACAGAACACACCAACGTTGAAACGCTCACTCTCAAACTAAGAGAGATTCAAGCTTTACGGCACCAAAAAGTCGACGTGTTGCCGAAACTTGACGCACTGTTAGTTGAAGCAGGAAACGATCACAATGCACAAATCGAATCAGAAGTATTACTAGCTAAAAGTCTCTATTACCAAGAGCAAGGCGAGTTTAAAAAATCGTACGCTGCAATAATGACCTCAATTGATACAGCAAAATCCATTGATAACAAAGAGTTAATGGAGAGAATATCTCACGGTCTAGGCCAAATACTGGTTCAGCTACAAGATTTTGATCGTTCACAACTGTTACTTGAAAATTCCTACAGTTACTTCAAGCAGCGTAAAATGTCTTATAGCCAATTGGTTAGCTTACTCGACATCTCTAAGTTGCAAGAGTCACGTAATCAAATCACGGCGGCGATCGAAACCTATAAAACCGCACTCAAGCTGGCACAAATACTGGGTGACGGGCGACATCGCTTTCGTATTAACATCGAACTTGCACGGCTTTATCGAGATACCAACAACCGAGATCAAATGCGCTTTTTCTTGAAAAAAGCAGAGGAACTGCAGTACCGAGAAAGCCAACCAGGCTACCTTGCCACTTTTCAGCTATTACAAACACAAGATCTATTGGAACAAAAACGCTACGGTGAAGTGATTGAATTTGTAGAACCACTCATTGTGCATATCAAGCAAAGATCAAATCTACTTATTCAACAGATAGAGTTGTTAAAAGTGGCAGCACAGGCTTATGCTGGGCAAAATAACTACAAACAAGCCTATGAAACTTATGATTTTTATCATTTACGATCGCTCACACTTCGCAATGTTGAACAGATAGAGAACTTACAGAGACAACAAATGTTGTTTGATCTTGAGCGTCTACAATATGAAAATCAGGATCTAAACTGGAACAACGTACTTCAAAAGCTAGAGATTGAAAACCATCAGAAAACGTTTCATCTATTAGGTGAAATCGTCTTTTTCCTTGCTCTTGCATTAATCGGATTATTGGTCATATTTATCTGGGCCAACCGCTCTCGCATCAAAATGGGCATGCTTGCCAAAACGGACACCTTGACTGGCTTGTATAATCGACGCTACATGGAAGAACGATTTGCAAAACATCAATCCAAATCTTACCAAAATAGTAGCGAAGCGCTTATTAAACTCGCACAACGGATTTTGATGTGGCAACAGACTTGGTTCAAAGGTCAATCTTCACCTAAAAAAAACGCCGAACCATTCGACTCAGCGCAATTAGACGAACAAATCCAACATAATGAAGATGCAAAACCGATTAGCCTTATTTTGACCGATATTGATTATTTTAAAGTCATTAATGACACTTATGGTCACGCCTTCGGCGATCAAGTATTAGTGGAAATTGCGGCTATCTTTAAGTCATCGGTACGCTCTTCCGATGTTGTCGCTCGCTACGGTGGGGAAGAGTTTCTCATCTTACTACCCGACACTGACTTAAGCGTCGCTAGCGAAATTGCCGAAACCTTACGCCGAAAAATTGAAGACCACGATTTTGTAACCGAATCACGAGAATCGGTATCCGTCACTTCGAGTTTTGGCGTGTTGACCGCAACGAATACTGATTTAGACCTCCAAGCATTGTGTGAAGAAGTCGACCAACTGCTTTATGCGGCTAAAGCCAGCGGCCGAAATTGCTTAAAAACACGTTGGCTGACTTATTAGCCAAGTCCCATCATTGCTTAGTTTGGCTATATAACGATTATTTCTAAGCTAGCCCATGTAATCGCTTTAATTGACTCGAGATATTCCCTACAATCGTGTTAAATTTTCGAGCATTTTCGATACTGGAGTCCCCATGAGCAACGTGAAACATTGCAAACTTCTTATTCTTGGTTCTGGCCCGGCAGGTTATACGGCAGCCGTTTACGCCGCTCGCGCTAACCTTAATCCAGTTCTCGTTACCGGTATGCAGCAAGGTGGCCAGTTAACGACCACTACAGAAGTAGAAAATTGGCCAGGAGACGCCGAAGGCCTCACGGGCCCTACTTTAATGGAGCGAATGAAAGAGCATGCCGAGCGCTTCGAAACCGAGATTGTGTTTGATCATATTAATGAAGTTGATTTTTCACAGCGGCCATTCCGCCTTAAAGGCGATAGTGCAGAATATAGCTGCGATGCTCTGATCATTTCAACAGGTGCATCCGCACGTTACCTAGGTTTAGATTCAGAAGAAGCCTTTAAAGGACGAGGAGTTTCCGCTTGTGCTACTTGCGATGGTTTTTTCTATCGTAACCAAAAAGTGGCCGTTGTAGGTGGCGGCAATACCGCTGTGGAAGAAGCGCTTTATCTATCTAATATTGCGGCACAAGTTCACCTCATCCACCGCCGTGATTCGTTCCGCGCAGAAAAAATTCTGATTAACCGTCTGATGGATAAAGTCGCAAGCGGCAATATAGTGCTACACACTGACCGTACCTTAGAGGAAGTCTTAGGTGATGAGACTGGCGTGACGGGTGTTCGTATGAAACACACCCAATCAGAAACGACAGAAGATCTGGACGTGATGGGCGTCTTTATCGCGATTGGCCACAAACCGAATACCGACATGTTTGCTGGTAAGTTAGAGATGAAAGAGGGCTATATCGTGGTCAGATCTGGCCTTGATGGTAATGCAACTCAAACTAGTATTGAAGGTGTGTTTGCTGCTGGTGATGTGATGGATCACAACTATCGCCAAGCGATCACTTCGGCAGGAACGGGTTGTATGGCGGCCTTAGATGCGGAACGTTACCTAGATAGCTTGAACGATAAGTAGGCATGAACGACAAGTAAGCAAAAGGTTATTTTCCAGTTTTATAACAAAACCCTACAGCCCGGTGGTATATCCATCGGGCTTTATTTTGTATACTACCGCCCTTCCGTTTACATAATAATTCTCATTAAGCCTTCGAAATGGATAAGAAAAAGCAACGTAGCTTGAATAATTGGCTCAAACAGCAAAGTAAACTGGCAAAACGCTGGTTAATGATTGCTGTTGGCCTTGGCGTATTATCAAGTGTGTTTTTGCTGGCTCAGGCCGCACTCCTCGCCTCCATTCTGCATCAACTGATTATTGAACAAGTTGATAAAGCAGAGCTCATTCCCTATTTTCTTGGTTTGGTGGTGACGATTGCCGCACGTGCCGCGTGCGCATGGGGGCGTGAAATTGCGGGTTTTCGCTGCGGAGAGCAGATCCGCATTTATATCCGTCAGTTAATACTGGATAAAGTTCGCGAGTTGGGCCCTGCTTACATTAAAGGTAAGCCTGCCGGTGCATGGGCAACATTACTGCTTGAACAAGTCGAAAACATGCAGGACTTTTTTGCGCGCTATTTACCGCAGATGTCATTATCTGTGTTGATCCCGTTTATGATTTTGATTGTGGTCTTCCCCGTCAACTGGGCGGCGGGTTTGATCTTCTTAATCACCGCCCCCTTAGTGCCGCTGTTTATGGCCTTAGTCGGTATGAAAGCAGCCGATGCTAATCGTAAAAATTTCAAAGCTCTGCAGCGGTTATCTGGTCACTTTTATGATCGCCTGCAGTCGATGACTACAATACGCCTATTCAACCGTACACAAGCCGAAGCCGATCAGCTTAAAGGCGCTTCTGAAGTCTTTCGCACTCGCACAATGGATGTATTGAAAATCGCCTTTCTATCATCAGCAGTGTTAGAATTTTTCACCTCGATATCGATCGCCATCACCGCCGTTTACTTTGGTTTTAGCTTTATTGGCGAGTTGAATTTCGGCTACTACGGTACAGCCGTAACTCTATTTTCCGGCCTATTTATCTTGATCCTTGCGCCTGAGTTTTATCAACCATTACGTGATTTGGGCACCTTTTATCACGCCAAACAACAAGCTGTCGGCGCGGCTGAAAGCATTGTCGAGTTTTTGGAAACAGACATCAGCAAGGTGAAATCAGGATCTATCTCGCTCGACGGTGCACAGCAGATTGGCATTGTAGCGCAAGATCTCGAAGTGTTTAGTCCAGAAGGAAAACGCTTGGTCGGTCCAATTTCATTTACGTTAGATAACGATTCAACCACTGCGCTTGTCGGGCCAAGCGGTGCAGGTAAAACCAGCTTAGTAAACGCCATTTTAGGCTTCATGCCTTACCAAGGCAGTTTGAAAATCAATGGTATTGAACTGAGCGATCTTGAGCATACCAGCTGGCGTAAGCAGATCAGTTGGGTTGGGCAAAACCCACTATTGGTACACGGAACCATCATTGAGAATATCAGCCTCGGCAAGCATGACATGAGTGACGAAGCGCTTCATTCGGCTTTAGACAATGCCTATGCGGCTGAATTTGTCGACAAACATGGTTTGGATTACGCCATCACCGATCGATCCGGTGGATTATCTGTCGGACAAGCTCAGCGAATTGCACTTGCTCGCGCGCTGCTACAAAACGGCAATTTTTGGCTACTTGATGAACCAACCGCCAGCTTAGATGCACGCAGCGAACAGTTAGTGATGCAAGGTTTGAACCGCCAAATTCAACACCACACCGCTTTAATCGTGACGCACCAATTAGCACCATTAAAATCGGTGCAACAGATTTTGGTGATGCAAAATGGGGCGATAGTTCAAACAGGCGATTACAACACACTCAGCCAGCAAAAGGGTCTGTTTTCCGATATGTTACAAGCTAATCAAGCGCTTGATGAAGCCAATAAGGGGAACCTTGATGCGTGATCTCATCCCTTACCTTAAATTGTATAAAAAGCACTGGTTTGGTTTATCTCTCGGTATGCTGCTGGCCTTTTTAACCCTGTTTGCCTCGATTGGTCTACTGACCTTATCCGGCTGGTTTTTATCCGCAGCGGCCATTGCTGGCTTAACCATTGCTCGTGAAACATTCAACTACATGCTACCGGGCGCGTTTGTACGTGGGTTTGCCATGGGACGCACTGCAGGACGTTGGGGTGAGCGTGTTGTCAGCCATAATGCTACATTCAAGCTGCTGACGGATCTGCGTATTTTCTTCTTCCAAAAACTCGCGCCACTGATCCCAGGACGTGTGTCAAACCTCCGAGACGCTGATTTACTCAACCGTCTAGTGGCAGATATCGATGCTATGGATCACGTCTATTTACGCTTAATCAGCCCAGTAACCGTGGGTGTACTGGGCATTAGTGCGTTAACGGCATTCTTATGTTGGTTCGACCCTGCCATTGGCTTAACCCTTGGTGCAATTCTTCTGACGCTACTGCTCGTGTGGCCTGTCCTCTTTTATAAACTGGGTCAGCGTAATGGTGCCGAGCTCACCCAGCACAAGGCGGATTTGCGTATTGCAACGCTTGACTGGTTGCAAGGCTACAGTGAACTGACCCTGTTTGGTGCAGAAAACCGTTACCGTGAAGCGATTCTTAGAGCGCAGCAAAAATTGCTGGTCAATCAATTGGCTAACGCTCATTTTTCTGGCCTTGCACAAGCACTGCTCATGCTCGCTAATGGCTGGACGCTTGTGTTAGTGATCTGGCTTGCCGCCGATGGTGTGGCAGGTAATCAACCCGACCCGATGATTGCACTGGTGGCTTTTGCAACTATGGCAAGTTTTGAGCTGCTGATGCCGATTGCTGGTGCATTTCAACATTTAGGGCAAACACTCACTTCTGCTCGCCGCCTCAACGATATTATTCTGGCTGAGCCTGAAGTTCAATTTCCTACCGCTTTAACTCAGCACTCAGGTCAATTCGATATTGAATTTTCAGACGTAACCTTTCACTATCCTGACAGCAGCCAAGATGTGTTACGCGGTGTTAATCTCCATATTCCCGCAGGGCATCGCGTTGCGATAGTGGGGCAAACAGGCTCGGGCAAATCAACCTTAATGCAATTGCTGTCACGCTATTGGGATCCACAGCAAGGTAGCGTCTCTATTGCAGGTACCCACTTAACAGCGTGGAATGAGAACGAACTTCGCCAAACCATCAGTGTGGTTAGCCAACGTGTAGATGTACTCAATGGCACGCTGCGAGACAACCTCGCGATGGCCAATCCAAGCGCAAACGATCAACAGTTAGCTCACGCCTTAACGCAAGTCGGTTTACATACTCTATTGGACGATCTAGGTTTGGACGCATGGCTGGGTGACGGCGGCCGTCAGCTCTCTGGTGGAGAGAAACGCCGCATCGGTATCGCGCGCGCACTGCTGCATAACGGTTCCATTTTATTACTCGATGAACCCACGGAAGGCTTGGATAAACAAACAGAGCAGCAAATTCTGGCTCTATTTCAACAGCATTTTGCGCATAAAACGGTCCTCTTTATTACTCACCGCTTGGTCGAGTTAGAAACAATGGATGCTATTTGCCTGATTGAACAAGGTGAAATAGTGGAATACGGTAGCCACCAAGCGTTATTGGCCAAACAAGGCCGCTATTTCCAACTACAGCAAACCTTGTAGCCATCGTTTGTCATTTGCTCGTTATGAGACTTATCTTTTTTAGGAACACTATGCTGAATTAGGTAACTGAAGCTTGGTATGAAAAATCTTCGCCCTCTTGTTTTGAGAGTCAGTGCATGAGGGTGAAGAAGCGGCCTTGCAAAGAAGCGGCAGTCAACCAAACTAGCTAAATACGTACCTCATCAGCTTAATAAGTACTGAGCGTACTACTCATTTTATAGGTGAGATTTTTAATTAATATTCAAAGATAGATGGTTAATAAGATCTTCCACTGGCATTGGGTGTCCTAGGTAGTAGCCCTGCACTTGTTGACAGCCCATTGTCTGCAAAATTTTCAATTGGTTGGCTGTCTCTACGCCTTCTGCCACAATATTGATGTCAAAACTTTGCGCCATAGCAATAATGGCATTCACTATCGTTCTTGAGCGATCATCATGTTCTACTTCAGAGACGAAACTGCGGTCAATTTTGATTTCATCTACAGTAAGATCTTTGAGCATGGCAAGTGACGTATAACCCGTGCCAAAATCATCGATGGAAAAAGTAATCCCGTTAGATTGCAGATTAGAAATAATTTCAACACTCTTTTTCATATCGGTAAGCGTTGCTGTTTCCGTAATTTCAATGCGTATGAATGAGTTCAAATTCTCATGCTGCTGAATAAATCGCGTGAGTTCATACATCTCATCAGCATTATTGAACTCAGTCGCGGAGACATTAACAGCAACGTGTTTAATTTGTGTCCCCAATATTCCTGAACGCCCCAGCTCCTGTGATACTTTTCCAACCACAAATTTGGAGATAGCGCCCGTCAAGCCATTGTCCTCGGCTAATGGGATAAAAACATCAGGCGGGATAGCGCCTTTAACAGGATGGTTCCAACGAATCAGTACTTCGACACCGTTGACTGTTAATGTTTTTAGGTCATATTTAGGTTGATATACAACCGTTAAGCTATCGTCGTCGATCGCTAAGCGCAGGTCGAGGACCATTTGCCGGCGCTGCATCGCTTTTTCTGTTAATGTTTTGTCATGATACTGAATGGCATTCTTTTGTTTCTTTGCAACATTAAGAGCCTCAGTCGCGGAAACCATCAGTTCTCTGGCACTGATACCATCGGCTGGGTAAATGGCAACACCTATGCAGCAAGTTGTTTCAATATTGTGTTGCTTGGCCCGATGGGTATACAGACGTTGGACGCTCCGAACATGAGAATCCATATCTACAGCGTCACTCAACTTTACAAAACTGGCAAACTGATCGGCATGTAAGCGCGATACTAATGAGCCGGGCAAAGTCATTTCGTTAATATCGTGAGCTAAATCCTGCAAAAATGCATCTGCACGCTCAAACCCCAGAGTTTCGTTGATACTTTTAAAATCGTCGACATCGAGGTAACAAAGAATAAATCGCTCATTAGACTTTAATTTCTTGATCGTTATATTGAGAGTGCGCACAAACATACTAAGGCTGTGCAGCCCAGTGAGGCTGTCCATATCATTGGCCTTTTCTAGTAAGCGGTTACCTCTAAGCACCAACATGAGCAAAAGTAAGGCGGTAATACTGACAAACATCAACCCCTTATAGGTTTGAGCGAGAGCGCGCAACTGGGCGTTATCTAGCAATAATTCGACTGTCATATCCGAGAATAATATCCAGAGCACGGCAAATGTTGCGTAGATAAGTGTCACTTTAACGGCTGAGATGCCTGCTCTATCCATGTTTAACTAACTCCAAATCTACCCGCTTATGATCGTAACATTGTAGCATCACTAAAATTTAGTCAACCATACCATACATGCCACATGTAGCCTGTTTCTTCACTCTACACACTTAATACCGGAAAATATGGAACATATGGATGTCAATCATGTACAAGTGCTCAATACCAACTCTATTGTTTTAATTTTTAGTTTATTATCAATCTCTTAAACGAAAAAATCCCGAGCTTAGCTCGGGATTTTAATATCAATTAACAGGCAACGAGAAAGTTTCGCTTATCGACGTGGCGCTTTCGCTTTACCAGTTTGAGGCCGACCAGTGCCGCGGCTACCATCTGCACCACTGTTACGGGTACTTGAAGCAGGCTTGCGACGGCCATTGGTTGTCGTACCGTTAGTTTTTTTACCATTCGTCGTTGTACCATTGGTCGTACGACTTTTAGGCTTGCCTGTCGTCGTTACGCGCTCTTCATGGCGCTTAACGGCACGGCGAATTTTTTGGCTACGCGCACGCTCACGAGTACGTGAAGTGTTGTCTTTGCTCAAATCTAGCATCGTCTCTTTTTCAGGACGCAGTTCAACCAATTCACGTAAATAGTTTACATCTTTAAGATCCAGTTCCATCCAACCGCCGCGTGGCAGTTTTTTGTCCAAATAGATCTCGCCATAACGAACGCGTTTCAAACGGCTCACTGTGGTATCTTGAGATTCCCAAAGACGACGAACTTCACGGTTACGGCCTTCGTTAATCGCGACGTAGAAAGTATGGTTCATACCTTCACCACCAGCGTAAACAATATCTTCAAAGCGTGCCAAGCCATCTTCTAGCTCAACCCCTTTAACGAGGTTACGCACTTTCTGTTCGTTCACTTCGCCAAAAACACGCACTAAATATTCGCGTTCTACTTGACGGCTTGGGTGCATAAGGCGATTAGCCAATTCACCATCGGTAGTAAAGAGAAGTAAGCCTGAGGTGTTGGCATCTAAGCGGCCAACTGAAATCCAACGCGAACCACGAATTTTAGGTAGACGATCAAATACCGTCCGACGGCCTTCTGGATCATGACGGGTACAAAGCTCACCTTCCGGTTTGTAGTAAGCAAGCACTCGGCAAATAACCTCTTCTGGTGCTTTAACGGAAACAGCATGCCCATCAATACGCACAACCGCGTTATCATCTTCTAGACGCTCGCCCAACATAGCTACCTTGCCATTAACACTGACACGTCCTGCTCTAATCAAAGCTTCTAACTCACGACGAGAACCATGACCAGCTCGTGCTAAAACTTTTTGTAACTTTTCGCTCATTTATCTACCTATGTGTCGTCTTCACAGACGTCGAATGAAAAAATGCGACCCCAAAATCGCGGCCGCATAGTATCTCAAATTCTACGCCAAAAAGCACTCGTTTTGATGGCCTACTCAAAAGCTATTCAAAAGGTGTTGGATCGCCCGCTCCCACGCGAGCAACCACCATCTCATCTTCACTGAAATCAATCACTGTCGTCGGCTGTTCACCTAAATAACCCCCGTTTAAAATGACATCCACGGCGTGCTCAAGACGATCCCGAATCTCTTCTGGATCCGATTCTGTATGGGTGTTGCCGGGCAAAATAAGTGAGGTGGACATTAGTGGTTCACCTAACGCTTCAAGTAAATCAAGTGCAATACGGTTATTAGGCACGCGGATACCGATCGTCTTACGCTTCGCATTCATCAACCGACGTGGCACTTCTTTGGTCCCTTTGAAAATAAACGTATAAGGGCCAGGTGTATTATTCTTGAGCAAGCGAAAAGCGGTATTATCCACACGCGCATAAAAAGAGAGCTCTGACAAATCACGGCACAGCAAGGTAAAATTATGCTTATCATCAAGGCGTCGAATTTGGCAAATACGCTCTAATGCTTGTTTATTTTCTAGTTGGCAGCCTAGTGCATAACCAGAATCCGTTGGGTACACAACAACTCCGCCATTGCGGATAATGGCAACCGCTTGAGTAATCAAGCGAGTCTGCGGGTTTTCTGGATGAACGTAAAAAAACTGGCTCATTGTAATTCCTCATTATTGAGTCTATCTACGGGGCTTAAACCCCAATCTTTCCAGACAGGATCGACGCCAGAAGGCAACCAAAGATTTCGCCCCAGTTCCATCCAAGGTGAGGGGTAATGAAAGTCACTGCCTTGAGAAGCTAATAGATTGTATTGTATGGCATAATCGGCCAAATTACGTCTTTCTTGTGGCGCTTGTTGTGGCTGTGCCACTTCCATAGCGTCACCACCCGCTTCTACAAACGCCGTTATTAAGCGCTTGAGCCACTTGGTCGTCAAGTCATATCGTCCAGGATGCGCTAATACCGCTTGGCCACCAGCGGCGTGTATTGCTTCAACGGCATCGGTCATCGAGCACCAACTTGGTGGTACATACCCGGGATTATCGCGGGTGAGAAACTTTTTGAACACCTGCTGCATGTTCTTCGCAAACCCCTGTTCAACCAGCCATTTTGCGAAATGCGCACGAGTAATCGGTGCCTCTCCGGCGATGGCTTGCACCTCTTCTAACACTCCTTCACGTGTCACTTTTTGCAATCGTTGTGCAATCAATTGTGCGCGCTGCACACGATGTGTCTTTTGCTGCTCAATTAACTGCTGCAGAGCTTGAGCGTTTGAGTCGATGTTGAGCCCAACAATATGAATATCTTTATTTTGCCAAACCGTGGAAATCTCGATGCCATCGATCAAGGTGATGGGTAATTGTTGCTGATTAATATAGTCATGAGCAATAGTTAATGCATCAGTCGTATCGTGATCAGTGATCGCCAATACCTCAATATCAAAGCTTAGCGCCCTATCGATTAACGCTTGCGGCGATAACCTGCCATCTGAAGAAGTGGTGTGGCTATGTAGATCAATTCTCATAATTTTATTTTGGCCATCTTTTAGGCTTGACTTTTTACTCTCGCACTAGTTAACTAGTACACAAATGCAAGGCACGTATTTGAGGTTGACCATGTTACAAGAATTTAACCAAAACCATAATCACAATTTAAGCGCAGCTTCATCTGAGCTCAATTGGTGGCACACTTGGACAAGTTCTTGGTGGGCAACCGTGTACTTTTAAAATAGAACACGAATTCACAAAGCCCGCCTCAATGAGCGGGCTTTTTATTTTGTCGAATAGCTCACATTACATTGCGCAATAAAACAGCGAAACCCCCAAAGTGATGATTGGGTCTCTAAGAGGATTATGCGAGTATGGACGACAGGAACATTAAAATTCATCAAGGAGGTCTTGTGAATAAGACCATTGAAATTAAAAACTTAGGCCAAATTGACGTAATCAATATGTCCGTGCCTTATACCCAAGATCCAACACGTCTATTTCATACGCTATGTGAGTCAAAAACAGATTGTTTGCTATTAGAATCCGCCGAGATCGACTCAAAACAGGATCTCAAAAGTCTATTATTGGTTGATGCTGCCGTGCGCATCACTTGCTTTGGTCACGTTGTCACTTTTCACGCATTGACAGACAATGGTCAACAGCTCATCGAACATCTACAGCGTAATATTAAAACGGATATTGAACATCAGTTACAACAAAATACCTTAACGCTTCAATTTCAAGCACCATGCGACACGCTAGACGAAGATTCTCGCCTACGCGAAGCCTCTTCTTTTGATGCACTACGCCTCGTGCAGCACAGTTTCGATCTTCGTCATCACGATAAACATGCCCTCTTTCTAGGCGGTTTATTTGCCTACGATTTGGTGGCCAACTTCGAACCGCTAGGAAATGCCGATACGACTAATCAGTGTCCAGACTACGTTTTTTATATCGCAGAAACCTTGTTGGTGATTGACCATAAAACTGAGCATTGTCAGTTGCAAGCCAGTGTTTTTAACCCCACGCCAACAATGCGCGAAACATTAATTACTCGTTTACAAGAGATCGCGCAGCAATGTGCCGCACCCAAATTACTACCGCAAGCCAAAACCGTAGCTAACGTAAGCGTGACAACGAATATTTCTGACCAAGAGTTTTGCAAGACCGTTCAAGCGTTAAAAGAATTTGTCGTGAAAGGCGATGTTTTTCAGGTGGTCCCTTCTCGCCGATTTACCCTGCCTTGCCCTTCACCACTTGCTGCTTATAAAAAACTGAAAGAGAGCAATCCAAGCCCTTACATGTTTTATATGCAAGACGAACGCTTTACTCTGTTTGGCGCTTCTCCTGAAAGCGCATTGAAATACGCCACCGAAACCAACCAGATTGAGATTTACCCTATCGCAGGGACTCGCCGCCGTGGTAAACGCGCCGATGGTTCAATTGATTTTGATTTAGATAGCCGCATTGAACTTGAACTACGTTGCGACAAAAAAGAGAACGCTGAACACATGATGTTAGTCGACCTTGCGCGCAACGATGTCGCACGTATTGCACAAGCAGGAACGCGCCACGTCGCTGATTTATTGAAAGTGGATCGCTACAGTCACGTCATGCATTTGGTTTCTCGCGTGGTGGGTCAACTCCGAAGCGATCTCGATGCACTGCACGCTTACCAAGCGTGCATGAATATGGGCACACTCACTGGTGCGCCGAAGATTCGCGCCATGCAGCTTATCCGTAACGTGGAAAAAGCCCGCCGTGGCAGTTACGGTGGCGCGGTAGGCTATCTTACCGGGGAAGGCGATTTAGATACTTGCATTGTGATCCGCTCGGCTTATGTCGAACAGGGTATTGCGCAAGTTCAAGCGGGCGCTGGGGTCGTTTATGATTCAGACCCTCAATCGGAAGCCGACGAGACACGTGGTAAAGCACAAGCCGTGATCTCTGCAATTCAAGCCGCGCATCAGGAGTAGCAGACATGGCCAACATTATTTTTATCGATAACTTTGATTCCTTTACCTACAACCTTGTTGATCAATTCCGCTCACTCGGCCATACGGTGACAGTTTATCGCAACAACATCGCCGCACAGAGCATTGAACAAGCGGTCTTTCAATTGGATGAACCGCTGCTGCTACTCTCCCCCGGACCGGGCGCGCCCGCAGACGCGGGATGCATGCCACAATTAATCCAACGCCTTAAGGGCAAAGTGCCGATCATTGGCATCTGTTTAGGTCACCAAGCGATTGTTGAAGCTTACGGCGGTACTGTCGCGGGTGCTGGCGAAATTATCCATGGAAAAATCTCGATGATGGAACACCAACATCACCGTATTTACCAACAGCTACCGTCACCACTAGCCATTGCTCGTTATCATTCCCTAGTGGCTACTGAGGTTCCAGATAGTTTAACCATCACGGCTGAGGTTGATGGGCTCGTGATGTCCGTGGTGCAAGAGCAAGATAAAGTGTGCGGCTTTCAATTTCATCCAGAGTCCATCATGACTACTCATGGCGCAGCATTGCTTGCCAATGCGATCGATTGGGCTTTAGAAAAAAGCACCCACTAACGGATTTATAGGGATATTTTATGGAAAACATCATTAATAAACTTTACGCGCAGCAGTCGCTCTCGCAAGCAGAAAGCCAGCAACTGTTTGATGTCATCATCCGTGGTGAACTCGACTCTATTTTGATGGCGGCGGTATTGACGGCACTGAAAATCAAAGGTGAAACACCCGATGAAATTGCTGGCGCAGCCAAAGCATTATTGGCTAACGCGGCCCCGTTTCCAAGGCCAGACTATGATTTTGCAGACATAGTCGGCACTGGTGGTGATGGCTCAAATACTTTTAATATTTCAACCACCGCAGCATTTGTTGCTGCTGCCTGTGGCGTAAAAATTGCCAAACATGGTAATCGTGGAGTATCGAGCAAATCAGGCTCTTCTGATCTACTGGATTCATTTGGTATTAACCTTGCGATGAGCGCTGAAAATACTCGCCAAGCCATCGATGATTTGGGCGTCGCTTTCCTATTTGCGCCGCAATATCATGGTGGCGTGCGTCATGCGATGCCCGTGCGCCAAACCATGAAAACGCGCACTATCTTCAATATATTAGGACCGCTAATTAACCCTGCTCGCCCCAACATTGAACTGATGGGTGTTTACAGTAAAGAACTGGTTCTGCCTATTGCCCAAACCATGTTACAAATGGGATTGAAACGTGCAGCGGTCGTTCATGGCAGTGGTTTAGATGAAGTGGCGATTCATGGTGAAACCTTAGTGGCTGAAATTCGTGATGGACACATCATCGAATACACCTTAACACCTAAAGATTTTGGTGTTGAAAGCTATCCACTTGAAGCCATTCAAGGTGGTGAGCCTGCGGAGAATCGCGCCATTATCACCAACCTGCTGACAGGGAAAGGCACGCCAGCGCAACTGGCTGCCGTCGCTGTTAATGTGGCGCTGCTGCTGCGTCTTTTTGGCCAAGAAGATCTCAAAGCCAATACACAACAGGCTATTAGTGTAATGAACTCGGGCAAAGCCTATCAGCTTGTCCAACAACTGGCACAAAGAGGTTAAGCCCCATGCCTGAGCAACTTTCTGACCACATTTCAACCCAGCATACTCAAATGGCTGAAGTGTTGGCCAAAATCGTCAATGACAAATATGAATGGGTCGAGCAGCGTAAAACGCAGCAACCATTAGGCAGCTTCGAACATTTATTAACCGCATCGGATCGCTCATTTTATGATGCGTTAAATACGGGTAAAACCGCTTTTATTTTGGAGTGTAAAAAAGCGTCACCTTCCAAAGGGCTCATTCGCCAAGATTTTGATTTGGATTATATCGCCTCGGTTTACCATCAATATGCAGACGCCATTTCAGTTTTGACTGATGAAAAATATTTCCAAGGCAACCTCGAATTTCTGCCACGCGTTCGCGCGCAAGTAAGCCAACCTGTGATTTGCAAAGACTTTATGGTTGATGTTTATCAGGTTTATTTGGCTCGTCACTACAGTGCAGATGCCATTTTATTGATGCTGTCCGTCCTTGATGATCAACACTATCAAACGCTAGCCAATGTGGCTCACCAATTGGGTATGGGTATTTTAACCGAAGTGAGCAATGAGGAAGAGCTGCACCGGGCAGTCGCCTTGCAAGCAAAAGTTATTGGCATTAATAACCGCAACTTGCGCGATCTCTCAACCGATCTAAATCGCACTAAACAGCTGGCACCTTTACTCCCAGAAGGAACCATGATCATCTCGGAGTCTGGTATTTATACTCACCAACAAGTGCGTGAACTTTCGCAATACGCCAATGGATTTTTAATCGGCAGCTCGTTAATGGCCGAAGAAAATTTAGAGCTAGCGGTACGTAAAGTGACGCTCGGCGAAAACAAAGTGTGCGGCTTAACTCATGCTGACGATGCGGCCAAAGCCTATCAAGCTGGAGCCGTGTTTGGTGGCTTAATTTTTGTGCCGCAATCCAAACGCTATGTCGACTTGGACAATGCACGTTTGACGATGAGCGGCGCGCCGCTACGCTACGTGGGCGTGTTTCAAAATCACACTATTGAAGCCATTACGCAGATTGCTACGACGTTAAAACTCTTTGCGGTGCAACTGCATGGCGAAGAAGATCAAGCCTATGTTGACCAATTGAGAGCTCACTTACCTAGCCAGATTGAAATCTGGAAAGCTTATGGCGTGAGCGACTGCCTACCGACCAAGCTTGAGCGCCACATTGACCGTCACTTATTCGATGCCAAAGTAGGAACGCAATCTGGCGGCACTGGCCAACGTTTTGACTGGCAATTACTAACCGAGGTAAACGATGTCATGTTGGCGGGTGGCTTATCCCCTGAAAATGCTCAGCAAGCAGCAAACATCGGTTGTTTAGGGCTCGATCTTAATTCAGGTGTTGAGAGCGAACCGGGGAAAAAAGACTTACACAAGCTAACCCTAGCGTTCGACGCTATTCGGCAGTACTAACACTAAATCGATTCCCATTGGCTTGAAAAGCGAGTGACTCACCCAGCCGCAAGGTCAAGTAGCAAGGGATAACAACAGATTCATTACCGCTGAATCACTCAGCAGTAACACAGAGACTAAGGATACGAATCATGGCAAAACTCGATGCCTATTTTGGCGAATACGGTGGTCAATACGTTCCACAAATTTTAGTACCAGCGCTTGACCAATTGGAACAAGCTTTTATTGATGCGCAGGAAGATCCTGAATTTCGTGCTGAATTCATGACGTTACTACAAGAGTATGCAGGTCGGCCAACGGCGCTAACTTTGACGCGAAATCTCACGAAAGGCACAAAAACCAAATTGTACTTAAAACGTGAAGACTTATTGCACGGTGGCGCACACAAAACTAACCAAGTACTTGGTCAGGCACTGCTTGCTAAGCGTATGGGTAAACATGAAATTATTGCCGAAACAGGCGCAGGGCAACATGGTGTTGCAACGGCGTTGGCCTGCGCACTACTGGGGCTAAAATGTCGCGTTTATATGGGTGCAAAAGATGTTGAACGCCAAAGCCCCAACGTGTTTCGTATGAAGCTGATGGGCGCAGAAGTGATCCCCGTTCATTCAGGATCAGCAACACTTAAAGATGCGTGCAATGAAGCGCTACGTGACTGGTCTGCCACCTATGAAACCACCCACTATTTATTAGGTACAGCAGCGGGTCCTCACCCATTTCCAACCATAGTCCGTGAATTTCAACGCATGATTGGCGAAGAAACGAAACTGCAAATTTTGGCTCGCGAAGGTCGTTTACCGGATGCGGTGCTTGCTTGTGTCGGCGGCGGTTCGAACGCGATTGGCATGTTTGCTGACTTTATTGAAGAAAAGAATGTCCGTTTGATTGGCATTGAGCCAGCAGGAAAAGGCATTCATACCCACCAGCATGGCGCGCCATTGAAGCACGGCAAGACAGGTATTTTCTTCGGCATGAAATCACCTTTGATGCAAGATGAAAACGGGCAAGTGGAAGAGTCTTACTCGGTGTCCGCTGGGCTTGATTTCCCTTCTGTTGGCCCTCAGCACGCTCATCTTTATGCGACAGGCCGCGCTGAGTACGAAAGCATTACCGATGATGAAGCACTCGATGCTTTCCAATCGATCGCACGTAACGAAGGCATTATTCCCGCGCTGGAATCATCACATGCGGTTGCTTACGCCGTGAAGATGGCGTATGCCGAGCCAGAAAAAGAGCAGTTATTGGTCGTGAATCTATCCGGTCGCGGCGATAAAGATATTTTCACCGTCCATAAACTATTAGAAGAGAAAGGAGCGCTGTAATGGATCGCTATCAAACCCTATTTCAGCGTTTAGCTGACAACAATCAAGGTGCGTTTGTTCCATTTGTGACCATCGGGGACCCAGATCCAGAGCAATCACTGCGCATCATGCAAACGCTAGTGGAAGCAGGAGCAGACGCATTAGAACTCGGTATCCCTTTCTCTGATCCGCTCGCTGATGGCCCAACCATCCAAGGGGCGAATATTCGTGCACTGGATGCAGGGACGACTCCAGATATCTGCTTTGAGTTGATCACCAAAATTCGCGCGCAATATCCTGACCTGCCTATCGGACTACTCATGTATGCCAACCTCGTTTATTCACGCGGCATCGAGAACTTCTACCAACGCTGTAAAAATGCAGGTGTGGATTCAGTATTGATCGCCGATGTTCCGACTAATGAAAGCCGTGAATTTGTCGCGGCGGCAGACAAATACGGGATTCAACCCATTTTCATCGCACCACCCACCGCCAGTGATGAGACCCTAGCCGCGGTCGCCAAACTTGGCCGTGGCTATACTTATCTACTGTCTCGATCCGGTGTGACAGGAGCAGAAACAAAAGCCAATATGCCAGTACATGCCTTGTTGGAAAGACTAAACCAATTTGATGCCCCACCCGCATTGCTTGGGTTTGGGATATCAGAACCTGAGCAAGTCAAACAGGCCATCACCGCCGGTGCCGCTGGCGCAATATCGGGATCCGCAGTGGTGAAAATTATTGAACAACGACTTAATCAGCCAGATGAAATGTTAACGACTCTCAGCCATTTCGTTTCCAGCATGAAAGCAGCAACGTTGAAATAAATTGGTTTACAGCAAGAACCAACCCGATCGATTTCTGAGTCAAACCAAGAAATCGATCTTTTTTTTAACATTTACACCTCGCCAAATTCATTCACAAAACACAAATCAACCGCTCATTTAATTGACAAAACAAATAGCAAACGTTTTCTTTTTGAAAAAACCACGTTTCATGTCAATGAACTATCAATAATCTTGTCAATTTACCTTGTTACCATATTGCTAAATGTAAAATATCCGTGTAAAAAGCTAATCGAAATATTTATCCACCGATTGATATTTATGTAGTGGGTAACACTAGGAATTTACAATTAATTAGCACAGAGGTTATGGAAGTGTTAAACAAAAAGAGTTTGTTAAGCAACATTGGCGTGCAAGTCGTCATTGCAATGATCATTGGTACTGCCGTTGGTGCCATGATGGGACACGATGCGGCCATCTTTTCGCCACTGGGTGTCATTTTTATCAACCTAATTAAGATGCTGGTGATCCCACTGGTGGCCGTTGCGCTTATTTCCGGTGCTGCGGGCCTTGGTAATAGCCACGCGGCGGGTAAAGTCGGTTTTGTCACACTCAGCTTTTTTGCGGTCACTTCCGCACTCGCCGTGACGCTGGCACTGGTAATGGGCGAAGTCTTCCAACCGGGTATCGGCGTCGATATTTCGGGCGTTGAAGGTATGTTTTCTGCCGAATATGCAGCAAAAGGTGAACTACCTACTTTTTGGGCAACCATTACGGGTATGATCCCAACCAACGTTTTCCAGTCACTGAATAATGCCAACATTCTACAAATCCTTGTTTTTTGCTTGTTCTTTGGCATTGCCATTTCTAAACAGAGCAAAGAAAAACGTGACCCGATCATCAATGGCGTAAACACCATTGTTGATGCCATGGTGTGGATGATCAATAAAGTGATGATCATCGCGCCTATCGGTGTATTCGGTTTGATGGCTGAAGCCGTCGGCACGTTTGGTTTTGGTGCACTGATGGTGGTGTTTAAACTCTTTTTGGTTTATGTCGCGGCCATTTTAATTTTCGGCTTTATTGCTTACCCGCTGATGATTCAGGTCTTAACCAAGACGTCGGCTAAGAAATTTATCCTTGCGATGAAAAAGCCTCAAGCCGTAGCCCTTTCAACCGCTTCATCAATGGCGACACTCCCTGTCACTATGGATACCGTAGAACATGACCTTGGCGTACGCAACTCAACTGCCGCCTTTGTTTTGCCGTTAGGTGCCACCATCAACATGTCTGGCAACGCCATCTATTACGGTTTAGTTGCGATTTTCTTTGCCCAGCTATTCAATATTGATCTCTCGATGGGCGCTTACATTGCCATCATCGTAACAGCGACACTGGGCGCCGTCGGTCAAGCAGGTGTTCCTGGTCCTTCTTTCCTTGTAGTGGCCGTTTTGCTAGCGGCTGGAATTCCAATTGAAGGTTTGCCACTACTATTCGCCCTTGACCGTATCTTCGACATGATCCGTACCGCGCTCAACATCACAGGGGATGCCGCGTGTGCCGTTATTGTTGATGCTTTGATTGAAGAAGAAGCCACTGAGGCCTCATTGAAGCAGCAAAAAGCCTAACTCATCACAGAGCATCATTGATCCAATACAAGCCGCATTCTATGCGGCTTTCTTTTTGCGTCGCAATTTGCAAAAAAAACAGTTCTCATACTAAAGTTAATCATTAAAGCGCCCTATGACTGACGATAAAGTTGGCATTGCGATTGCTATAATAAACGACACCTCTTTCGTGCCACATAGCAGCGGCAAACTTTTGGCGTTAGCACGAATCGACTTGGAGTATGAGTAATGGATATTCATCGTGATACTTATTATGGTTTGATTCACCACGGGATCCGAGAATTGGTTATCGATCGGATTGGCCATTTCAGTGAATTTGAATACCACCAATATCTAGGCTTAATTACTGGCAAAGATTCCTGTTTTTCAATGACAGATGAAGAATTGCAGATAGCTGTCGCCAATTTAAAAAGTGAAGGCTATTTAGAAGATATGAAACGAGCAATACCACAACTTGAAACCAGCGGCTGGGAACGCTGATCCATTTCTAGTTAATTTGTTTCGAATTGTCTCTTTCTATTTAGCTCTGACACGGTTTTGGTTAGACTGTGCGCAACGTTTAAATCGGAAGCATAAATACGAATGAAGCAACTTATTGATTTTATACCACTTATCATCTTTTTTGCCCTTTTCAAGATGTACGACATCTATGTCGCCACAGGGGCACTTATCGTGGCCAGTGCGGTACAGATTGCCCTGACCTACGCACTGTATAAGAAAGTTGAAAAAATGCAGATCATCACATTTTTGATGGTGACTATCTTCGGTGGTATGACGATTTTCTTTCACGATGACAATTTCATTAAATGGAAAGTCACCATTGTTTACGTTGTTTTTGCCTTGGGCTTGACCATCAGCCACATCATGGGCAAATCAGCCATTAAAGGAATGCTTGGCAAAGAGCTAACCTTACCTGAGCACGTATGGGCAAAAATCAACTGGGCGTGGGTTTTCTTTTTCAGCGTTTGCGCTGTACTAAACATCTACATTGCATATCAACTGCCATTGGATGTTTGGGTCAACTTCAAAGTATTTGGCTTATTAGCCGCAACTTTTGTTTATACCTTATTAACGGGTGTTTTTATCTACAAACACCTGCCAAAAGAGAAGCAAGTTTCCGAGAGCAAACCCTCCTCGCACGAGCACTGATTGCACTAACCTTCTCGCTAGGATTCATTCAGAGAACTCTTTAAGTGCAAAACAGGCTGTCTTTGGTATAATCCGTCCCTATTTTTCAGCGACCACTTTGGTCGCTGTTTTGTTGTTGTGGATGTCGAAAAATGAATCAGGAAAATAGCGCCCCAAGAGGCCAATTATTGCTACGCACCTTAGCCATGCCAGCAGATACTAACGCCAACGGTGACATTTTCGGCGGTTGGATCATGTCTCAACTCGACTTGGCTGGCGCAATTTTAGCCAAAGAGATCTCATTTGGCCGCGTTGTCACTGTGTCTGTTTCTAGCATTACGTTTAAAAAACCCGTCAAGGTAGGTGATGTGGTGTGTTGTTATGGTGAATGCACCAAAATTGGCCGCACTTCAATGTCCGTCAATCTTGAAGTATGGGTAAAACCCATCAAATACGACAGCGTGGGAGATCGTTTCCAAGTATGTGAAGCAACCTTCAATTATGTCGCCATTGATACCGATGGCCGCCCTCGACCGATTAAGCCTAGCAACTGATCACAGAAATTCAGTTTGGTTGCTTTCAATACGCGCCAGTTTCAGTACAGTAAGGCCTCGACTTCATTATCAAACAATAAGGATATCAATATGTGGTACGTTATTTTCTCTCAAGACGTAGAAAACTCGTTGGAAAAACGCATGAGTGTCCGGCCACAACATTTAGAGCGCTTACAAACCTTGCAAGATGAAGGTCGTCTATTAACCGCAGGGCCAATGCCAGCAATTGATTCGGAGAATCCAGCAGAAGCTGGGTTTACAGGGTCAACGGTCATCGCTGAGTTTGATTCTTTAAGACAAGCTCAAGCATGGGTGGATGCCGATCCTTATGTTGCTGCCGGTGTGTATCAACATGTTATCGTTAAACCCTTCAAGAAAGTGTTTTAAGATGAAAGTCATTCTCTGTGCTCTGTTTACAACGCTGGTACTGGTGGGTTGTAGCTCGAATAGTGATCAGCAAAAATATTTGGAAGCCGTAGCCAGTAATCGCGCGAATGTGATTAGCGCTGAGTTACCCTTAGAATTTGGGCCTTTGTCCGTGATGCGTGCCAGTGCTAAAGGCAGTACGGTGGAAATTATGATGATTTACAATGAGGGTCAAAAAGGAGCAAAGCCGATTGATCAAGTGTTGAAAACCAGCATCAATACCTACTGCTCGGATTCAACCACACGCGCTAACCTCGACCTCGGCTTAACTTATAGAATTAAAATGCGCAATACGCGGGGCCAACTTGTTGTGGACCAATTCATTAGTAAAGCAACTTGTTCGGCACAATAGTCCTCCCCTTATTAGTGATGACCACCACTTTATTCGTAAAAAACAGAGGCTTCATTTGAGGCCTCTGTCAAGATTAATGTGGCTTAACTTTGCTGGGGTTTAAGCTCTTTGCGCAGCGTTTTAGCTGCTGACACTAAGTTGGTCAGTGCTGCCTCCACTTCATTCCAATTGCGCGTTTTTAAGCCGCAATCAGGGTTAACCCATAATCTCTCTGCTGGAATTTTTTCCGCCGCTTTACGCAACAAACCTTCAATCCACTCTTGAGAGGGAATGTTTGGCGAGTGAATATCGTACACACCTGGGCCAATTTCATTCGGGTAGTTAAACTCTTCAAACGCTTTGAGCAGTTCCATATTCGAGCGAGAAGTTTCAATCGTAATCACATCGGCATCCAGTGCCGCTACTGAGTCAATGATTTCATTAAATTCGCTGTAACACATGTGAGTGTGGATCTGCGTTTCGGGTTTCGCACTCGCCGCCGCAATTTTAAATGCCTCAACCGCCCACGCCAGATATGCTTGATGGTCACGCTTCTTCAATGGCAACCCTTCACGAATCGCAGGTTCATCAATTTGGATGATGTTAATGCCCGCTTGCTGCAGGTCTGCCACTTCATCACGCAAAGCAAAAGCCAACTGCTGAGTGATGGTTTGACGAGAAACATCTTCACGAGGAAACGTCCAGCATAAAATCGTTACAGGCCCAGTCAACATTCCTTTCATTTGCTTCGCAGTCAATGATTGAGCATAAGTAGACCACTCCACCGTAATCGGTTTTTCACGTTCAATATCGGCCACCACGATAGCCGGTTTTACGCAGCGTGAGCCGTAACTTTGCACCCAGCCAAATTGCGTAGTCTGGAAACCGGCTAAGTTTTCAGCAAAGTACTCCACCATGTCGTTACGCTCAGCTTCACCGTGCACTAACACATCGAGATCAAGTGCCTCTTGACGTTTTACTGCATCGGCAATGTGCCCTTTCAATGCATTGATATAATCAGCGTATGCCAGTTTACCTTGACGGTAAGCACTGCGCTGATGACGGATCTCACTCGTTTGAGGGAATGAGCCTATGGTTGTCGTTGGCAAAAATGGCAACCCTAACACTTCAGCTTGGTGATGAGCGCGCTCTGAATAAGGTGCACTGCGCTCAGAGAGTGCCGCCGTTATGCTGTTGACTCTCGCCTGTACATGCGGTTTATTAACGTGAGTTGCCGTTTTACGTGCAAGTATCGGTTGGCTATAAGTTTCACAGGCCAGAATCGCCGCGTCATCACCGTCCAGTGCCTTACCAAGTAAAGCAACTTCTGTCACTTTTTGTTTGGCAAATGCAAACCAACTTTGTACTTCATCACTGAGCTGCTGCTCAAGATCTAAATCGACCGGGCTATGCAAGAGTGAACACGAGCTCGCAATCCACAGACGATCCCCAAGTTGCTGCTTCACTGGCTGTAAACGAGCCAATAACGTCGCAAGATCGGCGCGCCACACATTGCGTCCATTGACCACACCTGCCGAAAGTACCCAATTTTTTGGCAATTTCTCTAGTACCGCGTTCAATTGATCGGCAGAAGCGGAGAGATCGATGTGCAATCCATTTACTGGTAGCTCAATGATTTTATCGAGCGTATCAAGCACCGAATCAAAATAAGTAGTCAGTAACAGTTTTACATCACCAGCGATCACTTGATAAGCCAACTTAAATGCATCTTGCCACTTTGGTTCTAGCTCTAACGCTAAAATAGGCTCATCGATTTGTACCCATTCCACTCCTTGTTTAGCAAGCTTAGCTAAAATTGCTTGATAAGCGGTCAATAAACGAGGCAGTAAGGTCAGGCGATCAAATCCCTCTTCGACCTCTTTACCCAAGTAGAGGTAGCTCAGCGGGCCAAGCAGTACAGGCTTAACTTGGTGGCCTGCTTTCGACGCTTCATTGACTTCCTCAAACAGTTGAGGCCAGCTGACTTCGAACGTATCGTCTTGACTGAACTCCGGCACAAGGTAGTGATAATTGGTATTAAACCATTTAGTCATATCAGAAGCTGCGCTTCCGCTACAGCCGCAACCCGCTTGTGATTGACCACGTCCAACGCGAAAGAGTGTATCTAAATCTGGAAAGCCGTTTTTATGACGTTTAGGAACGTGTCCAAGGAGCAATGTGGTTGTGAGTACGTGATCGTACCAAGCGAAATCGCCTACGGTTGAAAAACTCAGACCCGCTTGTTGCTGCTCAGCCCAGTTTTTCTGACGAATGTCATGCCCCACTTGCAGTAACTGCGCTTGATCGCTTTCGCCACGCCAATATTTTTCTAACGCAAATTTCAGTTCGCGTTTTTCACCAATGCGTGGATAACCTAAGATGTGAGTCGTCGTTGTCATGTCCCTAGTCCTTTTGCTGTTGATCGTGTCTGATTCTTTATCGCATAAGATAAAGATGTCTGGATGGCTAGACTATCCATCTAAACTGACCCACAGACAAGGTGCAATTATTCAACTTGTTTATTAAAAAAATTCATGTTGATTGCAGAGAGCTTTAATTGACATCAAGATAAATAGACGTCTAGATGTTTACAGCTCCATATTAAAAGCGTAACTTAGCTCAGAACAGCAGAATGGTCACCGTGTTGATGCGACCCACGATATTGGTATCAACTACCGTTCTCTCAAAGGAATGAAGGAAAATAATGGCAATGATTGAACTTAAGCATCTGAAGACTTTAGTTTCTTTAAGGGACAGCGGCTCACTCACCTCAACAGCTACCGCGCTCCATTTGACGCAATCGGCCCTTTCACATCAGATTAAAGATCTCGAGACACGCATTGGCGGGCCACTGTTTCTACGTAAAACTCGCCCAGTGAAATTTACCTCAGAAGGAGAGATCCTACTGAAACTGGCTGACGAGATCCTGCCAAAGCTGGCCAGAGCTGAAAATGATTTAGCCAGTTTGAAAGAAGACGTCAATGGGCGCTTACACATGGCGATTGAATGTCACTCTTGCTTTCAATGGTTGATGCCAGCGCTGCGCGAATATCAGCTTGCTTGGCCAAGTGTGACGTTAGATTTTTCGTCCGGCTTTGGCTTTGAACCTTTACCCGCATTGCTGGCCGGCGAACTTGATTTGGTCATCACTTCCGATATTTTGCCTCGCTCAGAGGTACATTACGAACCACTCTTTGATTTTGAAATGCGCCTTATCACCTCTACAACTCACCCACTTGCAGGAAAATCGGTGATTGAACCAGAGGATCTCGCCTCACAAACGATGCTCACTTACCCCGTACAAAAGCAGCGTTTGGATGTGGTGAAACACTTTCTACAACCTGCTAGTGTTGAACCCGCGAAGTGGAAACAAGCCGACAACACTTTGATGCTAGTACAAATGGTCTCTGCTGGATTAGGTGTGGCAGCACTGCCAAATTGGGCCATCAGCGAGTTCTCTAGGCAGGGGCTTATCATCAGCAAGCCACTAGGAAAAGGTTTATGGCGTCGACTATTTGCCGCAACACGCCACAGCGAAAAAGATCGCCACTATTTACAAGCTTTTTTTGCCACCGCGCGCCAACAATGCAAAAGCCACCTTGACGGGATCAAGATGGCTTAAACTATTCGTCGTATCGACATGGCTATTTGAATGACAGTGCGGTTGGTTAACTGTCACTGCACGCTGCTTAGCACTAGCGTTGGTTCGCTTTAAATTGGTTGGTCAGTGGGTCGTATTGGTAGCCTAAAACATCCAGCTTACCGACTACATTTTCTCTATCCATTTCATACATACTGGCAAGCTCTTCGAAGCTGTCACACTCTAAGCGTAGCTTCTCATTGACGATGCCAAGTAATATATTGCTATCAAAACGGCTGACGTTACTCAAATCCATGGCTCACTCCTATAGCAAAGAGACCACTAAAGACTAGCGGTAAAATTCGCACTAAAGAGTGACCCAGGTCTAGAGATTAAACAAACCTTGAAAACAAATACTGGCAGCCAACATCAATAACAAGGCTGCCGTTAATTGAATTTTCTCAGCGCTTTTGGCAAACAGGATATGCCAGCACCACACGATAATACCTGCAATCATGAAACCGAATGTCGTTAGTAACGGCAATGTTGCTCGAGCCAACGTTTCATCATCTAACCCGTACGCGTGCGGCACAACGCATAAAGCGATCCCCATCGAGCAGAGAATGCCCACAACGGGTAGAACTCGATGGAAAGCTTGTAAACGCGAGCGCGCTATCGTTAGTAGAAGGTGTGAAAAACTCGCGCCCAGCAAACCAACCAACAACAACATGGCGATAGAAGCTGACCAATGACCCTGCTCTGATATCTGAATCGCGACATAAGCCAAGGCAAGGCCATTCGCCAAATACAGTGCCCATAACGGGCCTTCATCTCGAGTTTTCTTGGTTTGAACTTGTGAATAGAAATAGAAAATGGAAAAGACGACCAAAAAGGCTTCAATTTTTAGTGAAGCCACTGCCAACCAAAGCACACCAATGGCTGGCAAGACGCGATGAATACGGCCACGTTGTCCAGGACAAATATCCCCTTTGACCAGCACTAACGTCAGTAAGATTTGCGCACCGAGCAGCATGGGTGAAAAAACAGAAAGTAAGGTTTGAATCATAATCTAAACATCATCTGGAAACATCTGGGCGCGATAATAGCAAAGAGTAAGCGCGGATGCCCAGAGAAGGTTACTGACTTTCGGCCAAATACCTCAGTACGTCCGCTTGAGTCAATAAGCCTTTGTAACGAGTGTTATCGACCAGTACCCATGGAAAATCATGTCCTTTTTCGATCAAATTCACCACTTGATTTAGCTCGGTGTACGCGTCAAGCTGAGTGAAATGAAATTTCATGATCTGATTCACGGGCTTACGCCATACGGCCGCTTCACGCGTGGTTTCAAGATCGGTCCCCATGTTCGGCGTCAGATATAAATTGAGTGAGGCTACATCGACGATGCCGACACACTCTCCTTGATTGACGACTGGCAGCACATCAACTTTAGTCGCTTTAATATACTGATAAGCAAGAGAGATTGGCTCACTGGGATCCAAATGTGGTTTCCCCTCTTTGAACAGATTGAGCAAACAGTTGGGCTTTCGCTCTTGTTCCACTTTAGCGCCTGAATACGCAAAACGGTTACGATACTCCTTGGCCCGAACCAGTTCCTTAAGCGGTAGTGGTTTTGAAAAAATATAGCCTTGTATGTAGTCAATACCCAATGATTTAAGCACCCAAACCTCATGCTCTGTTTCCACCCCTTCAGCAACCACTTTCACGCCGAGTGTATGCGACAGCTCAGTGATCATTTTAACAATGCTGTACTTATTGCTATTGACCTGAATGTCTGTGATAAACTCGCGATCTATTTTTAAATAATCAAAATTGCAATCACTGAGGTAGGTAAAAGAGGAATAACCCGTACCAAAATCATCAATTGCAACCGTTACGCCACGCGATCGAAGAGCATTGAGGGCATCAACCTGATGAGATTGACTATCAAAATAGGCGCTTTCGGTTAGCTCAATGGTGACTGATTGAGGCGTATCCGTGTAGCGATCAATGATCTCCATGGTATTGGTTAAAATCTGCGTCGCATCCATTTTGGTATTGAAAGAGCGGTTGATCGTTACCCCAACACCTTGGCCAAACAAGGTTTTTATCTTTGGTAAATCTTGCAAAGACAAGATACTGACACAACGATCAAGCTCGGCAATCAAATCCAGATCTTCCGCGATACCAATCATTTCTTGCGTGGTAAAAGGTAAATCGGGCACAGGCTTAAAACGGCATAACGCTTCGAATTTCGCAATGTTCCATGTTTTAGTATCGACAATCGGTTGGTAGTGTATCTCCAAGTCTTTCTGCGCAATCGCTTTAGCGACTCTGTCTTCCAAGTTTTTTCTACGTTTCACTTGTTGATGTATTTCACTGTGATAGAAACTGATGTTACGAGCTTCCCCTGCATGTTGTTCAAGCATTGCTTGCATCGCATGCGTCACCATTCGAGCTGGCGTTTTTGCATCGAACCCTAAAACAGACACACCGATTCGGCCATTAATAATCGCGGTATGTGAGCTGGATTCGTTCTTTAACTCTTTCATAAAGCGGCGGATCGCATGCTGGATGAGACGAAAATCTGTGTTTTTTTGGCACTCTGAACAACTCAAACTCACTAAATAAATATCTTTTCCCACATAGCCCACCAACTTAGCTTCTTTACAGCGCGCCAAAAAACTGGAAAGCATTAAAGTTTCTACATGGTGTCGATCTGATTCAAACGCAGGTTGAAAAGCCAAAACAATTTGTGTTTGACCTTTGGGGTACTCCATGCAATATGTTTCGAGCAAGGCTTTAAACTTTTGTTCGGTAGGCAGTTGCGTCAAAAGATCGATATCCCCAAGTGCCGTATCGGCTACGCGGTGAAGATTATCGGCTAAATCAAGCGTCATCCCTACAAAGAACACTCGACCATCTTGCAGTACGATTTTTTGAATAGTTAATTCTTGTGGTGCAACCAGCCCAGATGCCCGACGATTGAGAATGACACCGCTCCAATGATCTTTGGTGTTGATGTCATGCCACATCGATTGGTAAAACTCTTTGGAATGCTTGCCTGCATTAAATAGGTTGGCTTTTAATCCAAGTAGCTCATTTTGTTTGAAACCTGAATGCTGCTCAAAATAGTGGTTACAAGCCAAAACCCGCGTTTGATCGTCGGTTAGGATCAAACCATGATGTGTATTATCAAACACTCCTTCAAAAAGCTTGGCCACCTCTTGCAATGATTCCAGTTTGAGCAGCGGTCGAATCGTACCTTGCAACTGCGTGAGAGAAGTACGCTCGATAAAAATCTCCACATAAGTTAACGCCTGATCCGAAATAACAAGGTTGCAATTTAAAGCATGGCTTTTGCCACTTTCAATCACATACTTGAAGCAGCGCTTCATCTCTGCAGCTTTGCTCGGCGTCATATAACGCAAGAGTTCTTGGATATTGGCTATCGAAACACTGGAATGAAATAACGCATTCGCCGCTTTCAGATCACAAATAAACTCGGAAGTCGTCAGGTTAAACGACCAATCAATCGCATCATATCGAGCCACTGGCCGTTCTCGAAGCACTGCCTTTTCTCGTAGCTCTTGAGACTTCACCTGTGTCATATAGACTCCAACTCATTCAAATGATTTACCATTAATGGCACAGCATAGAGCAAAACTTAATCACAAGCCGTGAGTTAGCACTAATGATGTAAATGCAGTTGCTTATTTATTATTTTAGGCCAGACAAGCCATATAAAAAACGCCGAACATCAATACACCTCAAAAGGAGTAGCCTAGAATTGTCATCATCGAAATAAAATTACGAACACAAATTAGCCGACCTGTTCATTAAATAAGCTAACAAAATACATTAACTTGCCTTATCTGATTAATATATCTTGTCGATATGATAATTATTACTGATTGACGAGATTCATCAGCCTCTATATGGTACCGTTCCCACACCTAAGAGGTGCTGGAAAAACTAATCCGAGGTACTCATGAACAAACCCCTTTTTTCAGTCGCGCTAGGAGCGCTTCTGTTTACATCTTTTCAGTTCAGTGCTTCTGGAACGGAATCCGGAATATCAACTAGAATCATCAATGGAACTCCTGCTGACGCGGGTAGCTTTCCCTTTATGGTTGCCTTACACTATTCAACTCTTCAAAGCTCTTTTTGTGGTGGCAGCTACTTGGGTGATAAGTATGTACTTACCGCCGCTCACTGCGTAGCAGGAAAAAACCCGCTCAATGCAGAGGATATTGAAGTGACGGTTGGAGCGTATGACTTACGTACTAATGCTGGTCGCCGGGTAAAAGTCAAACAAATCTATTATCATGAAGCTTATGATGATGAAACTCATGCTGACTATAACGAAAGATCCAACGACATCGCCATTCTTGAATTAGAAAACTCATTACCAATACAAGCAGTCACTCGCCCTAATACTGGTGCACTTGATACGCTAGCCGCTGGCACGGCTTTAGAGATAATTGGCTTTGGGGCAACGAGTTACAGCCAACTGTTGAATAAATCGAGCAATCCTTCTCAAATCTTGCGTAAAGCCGAAATATCGTTAATTGGTACTGCACAGTGCAGAACTTTGGGTGGCGGCTATTTAGATATACAAAATGATGCTTTTTGTGCGAGCAGTTACCCGCAAGATACCTGCCAAGGTGATAGCGGTGGCCCCGTTTTTATCAATGACGGCGGTAATTTTATTCAATATGGTGTCGTTAGTTGGGGGCGTGGTTGCGGCTTACAAGACGCGGCTGGCGTTTATGCCAAAGTCGACCATTTTAATGATTGGCTGACTCAAAGAACATCAAAGGTTTCTTTCCGACAATCTCAACACAAAAACGAGATTAAGTATGGGCTTCATACCCATCGCTTTAATTTTGTAAACGGCTCTGATGAGATTATTACCGCAAACAACGTCATACTGTCTCCAGCTTCTGCAAATATCACAGCCGAAAACTGTTCACAAGGCTTGGCTCCGAGTAGCCAATGTTATGTTGATGTTTCTTATACCATTGATTCAATGATACCTGCTGATGTGCGCTTAGAGATTGACACTAACAGCCCACTAAATTTAGGAACCGTCACCTCGTCACTAAAGCTCAATACGGTTCTACAACCTGCTTCAAAATCACTAGAGGGGTTAATTACCGTACCCAATAGCAGTCTTAGTGTGAATGTAAACCCTTGGCTAGAAGAAGATGGTTGGCTACGTTCTGCCATTATGAACGATAAAGCGAGATCGGTTTTGTTTCTTGAAAACGTCCCTAAAGGAAAAGTAAGTTTTGATTTCCAAGTCTCCTCTACTTTTATTTATGATTCCTTAATTGTGAAAGTGAACGGTAGCACTTACATAATCGAAGATGGTGAACGTAGTGGCAGCAGAACGTTATATTTGAATGAAGAAGTCAACGATATCCGCTTTGAATACGTAAAGACATCAAGCACACCAACCGGCAGTGATGCGGCTTACATCAAAAATTTGAAATATGAAAAGCCTTACTCCTTTACCTTACCCCCACTTTCAGGAGGTTCAGGCGGCGGTAGTACTGGTGGAATGACTTTATTGTCAATGCTGGCCGCCTTATTGATTCGACGTCGTTACTTGAGCCACTAACTCTTGTCTAAAGGTCAACCCGTTTTATTACTGGTTGACCTTTTTACTATTGGTGCATCCTTTTTATCACATATCACTTAGTATCTCTCCGACACACTTACCGCTCACTTTATTAATAATTTTCTTTATAAATAGAACGCAAAGCCAATGTTCCGCTAGATACTACCAGTGCAAGTCGTTATAATGCGCGGCTCATTAATCAGAGGTCAAAATATGCACAGCAACGTCACTCCTATTCATCAATATAAAAAATACTGGGCAGAGTGCTTTGGAACCGCACCTTTCCTGCCAACCAGTAAAAAGGAGATGGATGCCCTAGGATGGGACAGCTGTGACATCGTGATCGTCACGGGTGACGCTTATGTGGATCACCCCAGTTTTGGTATGGCGATCATTGGCCGTTTACTCGAAGCGCAAGGCTTTCGCGTTGGGATCATTGCCCAGCCGCAATGGCAAAATAAAGACGCTTTCATGGCGCTGGGAAAACCTAACCTGTTTTTTGGCATCACGGCCGGCAACATGGATTCGATGATCAACCGCTACACCTCTGACAAAAAATTACGTCATGATGATGCGTACACACCCAATAATGAAGGTGGCAAACGTCCAGATCGCGCCACACTTGTCTATTCGCAGCGTTGTCGTGAGGCCTATAAAGATGTGCCACTGGTACTCGGTGGTATTGAAGCAAGTTTGCGCCGCGTTGCCCATTATGATTATTGGTCAGACAAAGTGCGCCGTTCTGTGCTGTTTGATGCCAAAGCCGACATACTGCTGTTTGGTAACGCAGAGCGCGCATTGGTTGAAGTAGCGCACCGCTTAGCCAATGGCGATAATATCGCTGATATGACCAATATTCGCGGCACAGCCGTGAACCTGGCCGCTGAGCCTGAACATTACACCATCATTGACTCATCACGTATTGAGAAACCGGGTAAAGCGTTTGTTCCCGTGAACCCTTACGCGGTGGAAACGCAGTGTGAAACCAATCAAGAAAAAGAAGCCGAAGCAAAGCCAATCACCATTCGTCTTTCTCGCCATGATGCCGCGACAACAGCGGTTCGTTTGCCTGCTTTTGAAAAGCTCAATAATGACCGGATTTTATACGCGCATGCAAGCCGTGTACTGCATTTAGAAACCAACCCCTATTCCGGCCGGGCGCTGATTCAGCGTCATGGCGACCGTGAGTTGTGGGTCAACCAAGCCCCGATCCCACTCACCACAGAAGAGATGGATTACGTGTTTGGCCTGAGCTACGCACGCGTGCCCCACCCCATGTATGGCAAAAGTAAAATTCCTGCTTATGACATGATCAAAACCTCGGTTAATATCATGCGCGGCTGCTTTGGTGGTTGTTCATTCTGCTCGATTACCGAACATGAAGGACGCATTATCCAAAACCGTTCAAAAGAGTCGATTTTGAATGAGATGGAAGAGATCCGCGATAAAGTTCCCGGCTTTACTGGAACCATTTCGGATTTGGGTGGGCCAACGGCGAACATGTACCGTTTAGGTTGTAGTGATCCTAAAGCTGAGATGAACTGCCGCCGCCCATCGTGTGTTTTCCCTGGGATTTGCCATAAGCTCAATACCGACCACAAACATACGATTGATCTCTATCGTGAAGCGCGCAAAGTCAAAGGCATTAAAAAAGTGATGATCGCCTCTGGTGTGCGTTATGACTTGGCGATTGAATCTCCTGAATATGTACGTGAATTGGTCACGCATCACGTAGGAGGCTATCTCAAGATCGCCCCAGAACATACCGAGAAGAATCCGCTCGATCTGATGATGAAACCGGGCATGGGCACCTATAATCGCTTCAAAGAGATGTTTGAGAAGTACAGCGCTGAAGCAGGTAAGAAACAGTACCTCATCCCGTACTTTATTTCCGCGCATCCCGGTACGGAAGATGAAGATATGCTCAATTTGGCACTGTGGCTAAAATCAAACAATTTTGAGTGTGATCAGGTGCAGAACTTCTATCCATCGCCAATGTGTAATGCAACCGCGATGTATTACTCAGAGACTAACCCGCTCAAACGGGTGAAATACAAAAAACGTGAAGAAGTGACTGTCGCGAAGGGAGAGCGTCAACGCAGGCTGCACAAAGCGCTGTTACGCTATCATGACCCATTAAACTGGCCGATTATCCGTGAAGCCTTGATCAACATGGGTAAAAAGCATTTGATTGGTGATAAACCTAACTGCTTAGTGCCTGCGAATGATGTCGATGCACTCACGCCTGCGCAGCGTCGTAAATCTGGCCGTCACGGAGCGAACCGTTTTGCAACCAAACACACCAAAACTCAGCCGGGCTTTGATGCTCTTAACCCGCGTAAAGAGAGCGCTACTTCACCAAGCAAATCACGCGCTAGCAGCGCGACAGACAACGGTAAGAAAAACCAAGGCGGTGCATCTAAACCTGCACACTCTCGCCCGACAAGTAAAGGCAAACCGTTTGCTCAAACCTCTAAACCAAGAGCGCCACGCGCAGAACAGCGATAATTCCAAAGCCATATGATCAGCACAATAAGGCTCCGAAAGGAGCCTTATTGTTTTTCAAAGAACAGCGTTAGTTTACCGACCTCGATACCAAATTTTTTAATTTTAGTCAGGTTAAACACCCGCTTTTCATCTTGCCGATAAAGCCAGTCGTCAAAGGTAACGGTTAGCGTAGAATCACCATAAGGTAAGGAAAAATCATATTGCCAAAGCAAAGCGTTACCCACTTCTTCCCCTTGGGCTTGGCCTAATACATCATCCGCTTGACCGATATATTTTTCATCAGCAAAACGTTCAATCACCCATACTCTTTGGCTTTTTTCACCATCATCAAAATTGAAGTCTTCAACCAAAGTGAGTTTATTCCCCTCAACTGTTCCGTCGATGGCAACCTCGAAACGACGCGTTTGCATCCCCGTATAATCTTGCACCATCCCCCATGCTAACGTTCGACCAGAGAAGTACTCAAATAGATCAAACTTAGGTTGCGTGGATTGGTATTGAGTGAGATCAGCGCTGCACCCCACTAACCAAAGTAGAAGTAACAGATAACTGCGTCTGGCTATCGCTTTCATGGTTGCATTCCTATCAATTGCTTGCGTAAGTGTGGGTATTGCGTCTGTGGCGACAACCATATCGCGAGAAAGGCGTCATTTAACGCTTCGTCGACTACTGTACCAACCTGGGCTTGAACACCATTCTTAGGATGAAAAATAAAAGCGCCCTGCTGCCCATCGGAGGTGTAAATCAAGCGATCGCCCTCAGTAACGCTGGGGAAAATGGACGATAGGTGCACCAGCCACGGTGCAATTTGTTGCTCGGTTAATTTGAGTTTTTGCCACTGCTCTGCGGTCGATTCCACCAGCTGTTTACTACTGATGTCGCGCTGATATTCAATTTCAAGCGCCAAGGGATGGGGTGATAAATCGCTTCCTTGCTCGTACTGCCCTGATGGGGTACGAAGCTGCGAGGAATAAATATCTAGCCATAACCAGCTTAAATTCGCTTGGCCAATCACTGGCCAAGTTTGCCACTCGGTCAGTTTATCGTCTGCCACCGCCGCAAAAGCATTATTCACCAAGCTGTGAAAGGCAATCACTATCAGTAACAGATTGAATTTTCTTAGCCTATTTCTCTTTGCTAACATCATCGCTAAATATCCTAAGTATCAATGTACCGATCATCACCCACTGCAGCCACAAGATGGCAATAGTCAAACTCAATGGCCAATCAAAATGTACAGCGCCTAAACGTTCTGCCGCCCAATAACTTAAACTACCTAACACGCCGACCACCAAACAAATGAGTTTGGATGGATAACGTTTCAGCAGCACCACTAAATGGGAGGCATACCAAGAAAAAGCACCCCACAACACCATTAACCAAATGGGAAAGTCATTAGTAGCAAAGCGTAATAATCCGAAATACTGATTAAGGGTATCGATAACAATACCCAACATGGTTAACGCAATCACCCTTTCCAAAGGATAAGAGAAGTGCCGCAAGGAAAACATCAATGCGGCTAACATCATGGTCAATGCCAACCACTGCAAACGTTCTGTCCCCAATACAGCAACAAACCAGATCGCTTGAAACCAAAGAGAGACCGCAAACAGCGTCTTCATTACATCGGTCTTTGCAAAGTCATATGTACAGTGCTGATGGATTTTGCTAAAAATCCCCCCTCGCAGTAGCAGAAATAGTAACGCCACATACGGGTGAATCGCTCATCATACCCAAGTTGTGAAACCTGATGTTTTGCAAGCTCAAAACGGTGACGCCAATGAGCGAGCGTATGCGCATAGTCAGGACCAAGATCAAACAGGTTGCGAACCACTAAATCACTGTGCTGTGTCGCCGCCGTTGTCAATGCGGTAATTGAGGGTAAAAAACCGCCGGGGAAAATGTATTTCTGAATGAAATCGACATTATTGCTGTAATAATCATAACGTTGATCAGCGATGGTGATGGCTTGAATCGCCATCAAACCATTGGGTTTTAGCAGTGACTGGCACTTTTCAATATAAGAGTCGAGGTACTCTTTACCGACCGCTTCGATCATCTCTATCGAGACTAATTTATCGTACTGACCTTGTAGCAGGCGGTAATCTTGCTTAAGCAAGGTGATTTGACTCTCCAGCCCCTGCCGCTCTATTTGCTGTGCGGTGTAGTAATGCTGCTCTTCAGAAATGGTCGTCGTCGTGACCTGACAGCCGTAAGTTTTGGCCATGTAAATCGCCATCGCACCCCAACCGGTGCCAATCTCAATCACGTGGTCGCTTGCTTTGAGTTGCAACTGCTGGCACAAACGTTCCATTTTATTGATTTGCGCCTGCTCTAACGTTTCATCCGGATGCAGAAACAACGCGCTGGAATAGAGCATATTACTGTCTAAAAAGGTGTGGTAGAGATCATTGCCTAGATCGTAGTGGGCATGAATATTCTCTTTGGCTTTATCGATTGAATTTCGATTGAGCCAGTGGCTGACTTTATAAAAAAGTTTGGTCAACACACTACTGCGAGCTTCAATGCCATCTAATGCACTGACATTACGAGCCATCAGTTCCATTAGGCTGGTCAAATTCGGGCTATCCCACCAACCATCCATATAGGCTTCACCCGCTGCAATACTACCCCCTTTTAATAAACGAGCATAAAAATGAGGATGATGTATTTCAATAGTTGCATGGGGTTGATGCTCTTTAAGTACACCAAAAGTC
Source organism: Vibrio sp. B1-2 (assembly GCF_963888445.1). Taxonomy (NCBI): domain Bacteria; kingdom Pseudomonadati; phylum Pseudomonadota; class Gammaproteobacteria; order Vibrionales; family Vibrionaceae; genus Vibrio; species Vibrio sp. B1-2. The sequence goes on along the minus strand of NZ_CAWPJH010000033.1, from coordinate 313,939 downwards.
TCCTGACTGGACGCGCCTTCATTGGAAAAGGTTTCAATGATGGTTAAAGTGCCGACGTCTAAACGCTGTAGACAGCGAAAAATGAAGCTTCTTGCACTCTTTTGCAACCCTGTCAGTTGCTTGGGCAACGCGAGAGCTTGTGAATTAAGCATTGAGCGTTCTCCTTGTTATTGTTATTTAGACACTGTCTCTGTGTAGATCTTGCGTATTTATGAATGTGGATTGGAGTAGAAAGGTGCTCCTTTAAGCCACAGCTTTAAAGCATGCCAGTAAATACCTATTGTCACTTTTACGGCCATCACGGGTGTTTTGATCAATAACTTGAGTAAATTTTTTGAATTAAATAGTTGTGCCTTCATCGATAAAGTCGCATCGAAAACTTTACCTTCTTTATGGCATTCCAAATGTACACTCAATGACGAACCAAGCGGCTTCAACTTCCAATGATATTGCTGATCAATAGGATTGAAGGGAGAAACATGAAACGCCTTTTGATGACGCCACTGTTGCTGCTCTTCTCCCGCTTGTGCTTTCACCGCGTAGTAGTGCCGTTGATTCCAAGGTGTATTACTCACTTCGGCCAGCAAGTATTGCCATTCACCTTGTTGATCATAAAGATAGTAGAAATTAACCGGGCTAAAATAGATTCCTAAATAACGAAGGTGACATACTGCCATCACCTTTCCAGAGCAGCGGTCACCCGTCAGCTCATGAACTTTATCTTGTATGCACTGTTTTAAATCCCCTTCACCAAGATAATCGGCGCGCTGAAAACGCGCCCAGTGCCACCATTTTTCGCCAAACCCCCAAACTGAATCACTCAGTTGCTCCAGTTCATCGAGATCAATACACGGCATAAACAATGGATAATTGAGCGCATGTTCAATCGGAGTAAAGCGTCGATGACGTACCATGCCAACCATCAAACAACTGTTGGGCTCCGTCTCCATCACGCCGCGCCTTTTAACTGCTGCGCTTGCGCTTCAAGCTGTGTCACCACATCCAGCGCACTGGTCACGCCATCTTCATGAAAACCATTGCGCCAATAAGCGCCACAGTACCAAGTGTTATTCACACCGTTGACTTCAGGCTTGCGTTGCTGAGCCGCAATAGATTGCGTGGTAAATACCGGGTGGTGATAAGTAAACTGTCGTAAAACTTTCTCATCAGCAATGCGGTCACCGCTGTTGAGCGATACACAAAAAGTATGAGCGCCTTTAATATGCTGCAAGATATTCATATTGTAGGTCAGCGCTGGTAAACGCGATTCTTGATCTGGACTGCCATCAAGCCAATAGTTCCAAGCTGCCCAAGCGGCTTTTCGCTTAGGCAGCAGTGATGTGTCGGTATGTAAAGTGACTTCATTGGCTTGATAGTGCATTACGCCGAGCACTTCTTGCTCAGCCTCTGTCGGTTGCTCTAACATACCTAATGCCTGATCGCTGTGACATGCAAAAATTACATGATCAAAGTGGTGTGATTGCCCATTAACAACGAGCTCGACACCCGCCGAGCTGCGTTTGACTTGTGTAACTGGGCTATCAAGATGAATCTTATCTTTAAAACCTTGCGTCAAGGGTTCGATGTACGCGCGCGATCCGCCTTCAACCACATACCATTGTGGTCGGTTAGTGATCTCTAGCAGGCCATGGTTGAGGAAGAAACGCAAAAAGAAACTTAACGGAAAAACCCGCATATCAGCCAAGGAAGATGACCAAATTGCCGCTCCCATCGGTAAAATATAATTTTCACAAAAATAGTCAGAAAATTGGTGCTCAAATAAGAAATCACCTAAGGTTTGCATTGATTGATGCGCTTGTTCTGCTTGCTGTTTCGCTAACCGATTGAAGCGAATGATTTCAAAAATAAAGCGATAAAAGACAGGGTTTAACCAGTTCCGCTTTTGTGCAAACAACGTAGTTGCGGTATGACCGTTATATTCCAGCCCATTCGCATCATTACGCACACTGAAGCTCATTTGAGTCGGAATGCCTTTTACGCCAATTTCATTCATCATTGCGATGAAATTTGGGTAGGTCCGGTCGTTGTACACGATAAAACCAGTATCAACTGCATGATTTTGACCATCGAGCTCAATATCGACGGTGGCGGTATGCCCACCAATGTAATGATTGGCTTCAAACACGGTAACATCATGATGTTTATGCAGATAATAACCGCATGTTAACCCGGAAATACCGCTACCAATAATGGCGATTTTCATACTCAATTCCTTTAATTACAAAACAGATCGTTATTTAAATAATGCCGCAACTAATTTGCCTTGCCATGAGTAAGGTAAGCTGCCAATCAAACGTAATAGGCTCGTAAAACGGGCCGGAAAATAGAGGGTGGTTTTGCCTTTTTCCAACCCACGGCGAATCGCCTGCGATGCATACTCGGCACTGACCATCATTGGCATCGAAAAACTATTTTTATCAGTCAAAGGCGTGGCAACAAACCCAGGATAGATCATCGTCACAGCAACACCTTGCGCTCGCCAATCTTGCATGAGCGAGCGTGCTAGGTAACTAACCGCCGCTTTAGAAGCGCCATAGGCTTCTGCTCTTGGCAGCGCGATTTCACTGGCGATGGAACCAACGATCGCCACACGGTGGTTAGCAACAAAGTGATGCTGTATCGCCTCAATGCAATGAGCTAAACCCAAAACGTTTACGTCAAACACACGCTTAAACCGAAGTGAATCCATTTGACCATGATCGATGTATTCGCAATCGCCAGCGTTGAGGATCCACAGTGAAGGAGTAAAAGGCAGTTGCGATAAAGCCGATTTCGTTTGCTCAAAATCGGTAATATCAAACGAAATGCCTTGGATCTGCGGATACTCTTGATGCATTTGATTAAGCTTGGCTTGGTTACGCCCACAAGCAATAACTTGCCAACCCGTTTTTGCATAATCAACAGCTAGCTGATAACCAATACCAGAAGTGGCTCCCGTGATAAGTACACTCTTCATTGCCCTAACCTCTGTTTGATCGAACGAATAACACTTCCCAGCAGCGGAATGTGCTCATAGAGCATTTCTCCCAAGTCGAAGTAATCACGGTGATAAATAACTTGGTTGTCTTGAAACTTGAGATGGCTCATCCCTTGCACTTGTATAAGTTTTCCACGAGCTAGCCGAGAATGCTGCAAAGACATAGTCCATGTGAGAAAGCCGCAGTCACCGACTTGCTGGTGATCATGGATGGTAAAATCACAACGCTCTACGTTCTGATACAAACGAGCAAAATAATCCGATAGCGCACGCCAACCTTCAATTCGATGAGCGGCATCCTCAAAAAGGACATTGTCGTGATAAACCTGACGTAATAAAGGCAAGTTCTCTTTGTTGAGTTGACGATAAACTTGAGCAACCGATTCGACATCCATTGTACGTTTCCATAAGTTATACAAAAACTTCACATGTACAAAATAGTACAAGTCACTTAGTTATACAAAATATTTCTTGTATAACTTTGTATCTTTTCAATGCATACGTGGTTGCAAGGAATTAAGATCAAAAAAGAAAATAAAGACTAAAATTCCAATAGTTACGACGATCAAAAAGGCCAGCGTAATTCGCTGGCCTTCTCTTTTTAGTTAGCTTAGATTAACTATTGCGCAAAGCGGCGATGCGTTTATCAAGCGGCGGGTGACTCATCAATAATTCCGTCATTGAACGTTTACCGTTGATACCAAAAGCCATCATGGAACCTTCTAATTGAGATTCTTGCCCCATTTTTAAACGCTCTAACGCCGCAATCATCTTGTGTTTACCCACAAGCTTTGCTGCACCTGCGTCGGCGTGGAATTCGCGATGACGGCTATACCACATCGTAATAAAGCTCGCGAGGAAGCCAAATACCAATTCCAGCACCATAGAGATGCCAAAATAAACCATCATATTGCTACCACCACCCTCTTCTGAATCACGAGACGACACGATGTTTGCGATAAAGCGCGATAAGAAAATAACGAAGGTGTTAACCACTCCTTGCATTAAAGTCATCGTAACCATATCGCCATTGGCAATGTGGCTCACTTCATGCGCCAATACCGCTTCGGCCTCGTCACGCGTCATGCTGTGCAATAGCCCCGTTGAAACAGCGACGAGAGAATCATCACGTTTAGCGCCGGTTGCAAAAGCGTTGATGTCCGGTGAATCATAAATTGCTACCGTTGGCATACCAATACCCGCTTGCTGAGCTTGACGACTTACAGTTTGCAATAACCAGTGCTCAGTTTCGTTACGTGGACTTTCAATCACCATTCCACCTACCGAGCGCAGAGCTATGCTCTTTGACATCAATAATGAAATAAATGAGCCGCCAAAACCAAACAACGCGGCCATGACGAGCAAGCCAGATAAACTGCCCGGCTGCATCCCCGTCACAGCATAAACAATATTTAATACAAGGCTAAGAACCAGAACCACCGCAAGGTTGGTTGCTAGAAATAACATGACTCGCTTCATTACTTATCTCCGAATGAAAATCTTATTATGAGTGTAGGCTGCAAGCGACGCTAGCATGAACCTACACAATTTTTCATATACATATAGTCTAAGATTTGAAAAACAAGGTTAAGCGATAAATTGAAACATTTAATGTCTGACGCCGAGTTTTCTAAAATCTGTTATTGAATAGCAAGATGGTTAACCTACCCTTACAGCACGTGATGAGCAATTGAACGCATAAGACTTTGGTCGTATTGAGAGTCCCAGCTAAAGTGACTACATTGCATGGGAAACAGACATTTTCGACGGACAAAGGACAGCATCATGGCTGAAACGAGCAACTATCAAATGGCGATTGATTTACTGTGTTGCCACTTAGGTCTCTCTGAAGATGAAGCTAAACAACAATTGGGAATTGGCAGTACACCATCCGCGCAGCAGCAAATATCTGACACGCAACAAGCACTGATGGGGCTGATGCAAGAAAAATAGCCGTTAGCAAGGCTGGCGAGAGTTTATGCTAGCTAAATTGAAACAGCGCCGCTCATGGCATGATGGGTGGCGCTGTTTTGTTTGTGTTGCCTACAATGACCGTGATTAATCTCGCGGCGGCGCTGGCGATAGTACTTCGCGATTACCATTATGGCCGGGAGCGCTCACAATACCTTGTGCTTCCAGCTGCTCTACAATTCTTGCAGCGCGGTTGTAACCGATTTTAAATCGGCGTTGCACTCCTGAAACTGAACCTCGACGCGTTTCCACTACATGTTCAACCACTTGATCAAATAGCGGATCCACTTCTTCATCACTTTCCATCTTCTCACCGGGTAGCAAGGCTTCTGGTCCTTGGTCACCATAAGTGATCTCTTCTATGTAGTTCGGCTTACCGCGTGCTTTCCAGTTGTTTACCACCGCATGCACATCTTCATCCGAGGCAAACGCACCGTGAACCCGGATCGTGTGGCTAGAACCCGGTGGTAGATAGAGCATATCGCCCATACCGAGCAGTGATTCCGCACCACTTTGGTCCAAAATAGTTCTTGAGTCGGTTTTAGTCGAAACGGTAAACGCAACGCGCGTCGGAATATTCGCTTTGATTAAACCGGTGATCACATCAACCGATGGGCGCTGAGTGGCCAAAATAAGGTGAATACCCGCAGCACGAGCCTTTTGTGCCAAACGCGCGATCAACTCTTCTACTTTTTTACCCACCACCATCATCAGATCAGCAAATTCATCAACAACAACGACAATGTAAGGCAGTTTTTCCAGCAGTGGCGGTTCACTCTCCATACTGTCACCTTCTCTCCACAAGGGATCGTGGATAGGATGACCAGCAGCAGCGGCCATTTTTAGCTTATCATTGAAGCCTTTAATGTTACGCACACCAAGCACAGACATTAATTTATAACGACGTTCCATTTCACCCACACACCAACGTAAAGCATTTGATGCGTCTTTCATGTCAGTCACGACTTCAGCTAGCAGGTGAGGAATACCCTCGTAGATCGATAGCTCTAACATTTTCGGGTCAATCATAATAAAGCGAACGTCTTCTGGGCTCGCTTTATAAAGCATGCTGAGGATCATCACGTTGACCCCAACCGACTTACCTGAACCTGTAGTACCAGCCACCAACACGTGCGGCATTTTGGCTAAATCCGCGACCAGTGCTTCGCCTGCAATGTCTTGCCCTAAAACGATGGTCGTGGGTGATTTCGCTTCTTGGAATTGACGGCTTTTTATAACATCTGACAAATAGACGGTTTGACGACTCATGTTTGGCAGTTCAAGACCAACATAAGGTTTACCGGGGATCACTTCAACCACCCTCACCGCCATTGCCGATAAAGAACGCGCCAAATCCATCGATAGGCTAGAAATACGGCTCACTTTTACGCCTGGAGCTAAATCTAATTCAAAACGAGTGATAACCGGCCCCGGAAAGATATCAACCACTTGCGCTTGGATTTTGTAATCCGCGAGTTTAGATTCAACCAAACGAGCAACCTCCTCTAATGCCTCTCGGTCAATAAAGTGTTCACGCTTTTCTGGGTGATACAGAAGCTCTAACGTCGGTAGTGGCTCCGTCGGTTTAGGCAGGTTAGTTTCTTTTTGCATTAAAAACGGATTTTGCTTGGCCGCCATATTGGCCTGAGCCGAAGACACCATGTTCTGAAAAGCCGTCACATCGCTATCTTGCTGGCCTAACGGTGGCTCGTCATCTTCTGACATCACATCAAGATCAGCAGCCAACGCTTGATCTGATTCATCTTCATCCAGCACATCCAAATTGGAAATAACCGGTTCAACACGCGACACATCAAGATCAACTTCTGTCATCGTAAGCGACGGATCGCTCACCTCTTCGTCCTCTGCCCATGCATATTGCTGAGCCTCTTGACTAGCATCGAGGTCGGCACTGGCTAATGCTTGATGCCCATTAGCTCTTTGATCTACCCAGTCTGCCGATGAAAGAGCAAGGTCATCCTCTTCCAACGCAACAGATTCTAACTCTTCAATCGTTGCACTAAGCTGCTTGCTGCGATCAAATGGCGCCTCATCTGAGTGAGTTTCACTGAATTCAGGAGAAGTGTTAGCCTGAGTTTTGGCCGCTGGCATGTGAATATTAAAACGTCTTGGCGAGTGAGTCTGTTCCAGCTCTTCTTCAACCTCTACCGCAGGCGTGTATTGCTCGGCCCCAAACGCATCGAGGGCTGATTTGACATATTCTTCATTTGGCGAACTAGACTCAACAACGGCTAAGTCTGCGGATGATGATTCAAGCGGCGACAATTCCATTGGCGACAAAACGGGCGCAATATCTTCATCTTTCTCACCACGTAATCGATTGATCAACGCAACGCCAAGAGAAATACTCATCGTGCCTAACCATTCCACGATGCTTAGCCAGGAGATACCCGTTAGCAGCGTAAAACCAGCACCCCATAAAAAGAGCAATACTAAGGTTGAGCCTAGTAAATTAAGCGTTGGCAGCGCCAAACTGGTTAAGACATCCCCAATCACACCACCAGATGAAAAATACCAAATATCGTCAAAGTTGATATCCGCAAGGCCACAACTGGTCAAAATCAAGATGGTTAAGCCGAGTAAACGCGTTCCCCACAGCACAAAATCAAGGGGTTCATTCTCTTCTCTTTTACGCAGAAAAACCCATGCTAGTACGGTAATCATGAGCGGTATTGGGTAGGCCAGCGATCCAAAAATAAAGAACAAGGTATCGGCAATCCATGCGCCAATAATACCGCCTGCATTTTCAATATCGCCTCCCCACGCGGTTTGCGACCATGAAGGATCGGCGGGACTAAATGTTAATAAAGCGATGGAAAGAAGCACAGAGGCAAGCACAGCGACAATAAGCCCGCACTCTTTCAGACGTTGCGATCCATTGAGGCGTGAAGACTGAGGCTCTTCGCTGGTCTTAATAATGGTCTCAACTTTATTTTGGTTCTCTTTGAACATAAACCTAGATTCTGATTAACGCCAACACTCAAGGTTTATTGCGGCTTGATGCGTTGGTTTGGGTGAAAACAGTCCGAGCGGCAAAAGCCGCTCGGTTTGTTGTGTGATTTAACCACATCAAGGTTAAAAACCCAATTGGCGAACGTCAGAATGTGGAAAGAAGTACCACTATTCAGACAATCTGGCGTTATCGAGTTTTGATAACCAACTGGTTACTTTGCTTCACTTCTTCCATCACAACATAAGTGCGAGTGTCATTGACTCCGGGCAAACGCAATAGCGTATCACCCAACAATTTACGATACGCCCCCATGTCAGAGACTCGAGTTTTGAGAAGATAGTCAAAATCACCCGAAACAAGATGGCATTCTTGAATGTCATCCAGTTTTTGAACCGCAGTATTAAACTGTTCAAACACATCAGGTGCACCGCGATTCAATGTAATTTCCACAAATACCAACAGCGAAGCATCAAGATATTGTGGATTCAACAACGCGGTATAACCGGTAATGAAACCTTGACGCTCTAAACGACGTACACGCTCTAAACAGGGGGTTGGAGATAAACCCACTCGTTTTGATAATTCTACATTCGAAATACGACCATCTTTCTGCAATTCATTCAAAATATTGCGATCGATACGGTCTAAATCCTTGGACGGCCTTTTATAGTTGTCTGCCATTTTTTATTCCACCTTATTACTTCCTTGCAAAAATATATACTACAACTTTTTAATATTCAGTATCAAATTTTACACATTCACATCTATACTAGTCACAAATTCGAAACAACAACCCTACATATAGTTATAACAACCAAAAAAACCTAAGGAGTCAGGATGATCATTGGAGTTCCTAAAGAAATCAAAAACCACGAATATCGTGTGGGCATGATTCCCGCAAGCGTGCGCGAACTTGTCTCACACGGTCACCAAGTTTATGTTGAAACAAATGCCGGTTCCGGCATCGGCTTTTCAGACGATGATTACATCGCTGTAGGCGCATCCATTCTTCCTACTGCTTCTAACATTTTTGCGAAAGCAGAAATGATTGTTAAGGTCAAAGAACCTCAGGCCGCTGAACGAGCAATGCTCCGCGAAGGCCAAATTTTATTTACCTATTTACATCTAGCTCCAGATTTTCCACAAACTGAGGAGCTAATCAAGAGCAAAGCTGTCTGTATAGCCTACGAGACTGTAACAGATAATATGGGTCACTTGCCACTATTAGCACCAATGTCTGAAGTCGCTGGTCGAATGTCTATTCAATCAGGTGCGCAGTGTTTAGAAAAATCACACGCGGGCTGTGGTTTGTTACTGGGTGGTGTACCCGGAGTCGCACCAGCAAAAGTGGTGGTGATTGGTGGTGGTGTAGTCGGTGCTAACGCAGCCAGAATTGCCGTCGGAATGCGTGCAGATGTGACGATTCTCGACCGAAGTGTTGATATGCTGCGTAAACTCGATGAAGAATTCCAAGGTCACGCTAAAGTCGTGTATTCAACAAAGGATGCGATTGAAAAATACGTCCTCGAAGCCGATTTAGTAATAGGCGCAGTACTGATCCCCGGAGCAGCAGCTCCTAAACTCGTAACTAAAGATCTGATTTCTAGAATGAAACCTGGCTCTGCGGTCGTTGATGTGGCAATTGACCAAGGCGGCTGCTTTGAAACCTCACATGCTACCACTCATGATGACCCGACCTATATCGTTGATGACGTCGTTCATTACTGCGTCGCAAACATGCCAGGCGCTGTGGCTCGCACATCAACTTTCGCCTTGAATAACGCTACGTTGCCTTACATTGTTAAACTGGCCAATAAAGGTTATCAACGTGCATTATTAGAGGATAAAGGATTCCTAGAAGGTTTAAACGTGATACACGGTAAAGTCACCTGTAAAGAGGTCGCCGAGAGTTTCAACCTTGAATATCTTGACCCATCTGAAGCTATCGCTCTGTTTAACTAACGATAACAATTTGCGGTAAAGCTCTCAATTCTTAGCCAAGTGCGTCATGCGCTTGGCTTTTATTTTTTATAAGCGTGAACCAATATATTGCGTGGCGTTACTTTCCTAGCGCAAAACTGCTCAATCTGCACCTCATAGCCTTGCTCTTGAAGATAAAGTGCCTTATCCAATACCAACCAAAGCTCAATCATGCGGCGAAATGCCTGTTGTACTAAGCCTATCCTTTCCATCTGCCAAAAACGCTGCTTGCCTTTACGTTCATAAGCAGGCCAATCCACTTCTGGTAATACGATGCCTTTTTGTGCCGCCGCCCAATAACAAAAAGCTAAAAATCCTTCGGCTAGTTGTGATTTTTTGAGGCTCGGAATTGGGCAATATTGATGATGCCCAAGCTCAGATCTTAGCAACAAATCAAAACTCAAACGAAACGTCATTTCTTGCAAACGATGACGGCGAACCCGCTCTCCCCCCGTAACGGTTTCTTGCAGCGGAATACGTAGCTCTTCTTTGGACAAGGCAAGAGAAGAAGTACGACCGTAGCTGGACATGGGTTGGTAGCTATCGGCTTTGATTAAATGGTAGCAACATGGTGAAAACGTAATCGCAGGCAAGCGATGAGCAACGGAATATTCAAGTAGGCGAACATGGAGATCACCACAGGCATGTAAAGCGACGGCATGTTGATTGGTATTGAAAACGCCAAACGCTTGCGGCTCAAAAGCGTCCCCTTGAATAAATTGCATCGGAAGATCATGTTCATCGGCGCAAGCTTGTCCTGCATGGCAGAGCTGCGACTGATATTCAAAACTAGTGACTTTTTGTTTTGACTGTGCTGCGATAATTCGACCTAAAAAGCCTTTACCCGCGCACCACTCTAGCCATTCCGTTCCTGAATGCCTAGAGAGGAGTGATTCGCTCATTAAACGAATTTGTTCTAGCTTTCTGCCAGGGATCCCCTGCTCTAAGTAAGGGCTGAGTGCTTGCTGAGTATTACGAGGGGCATCTTGAAGCCTAATCATGATATCCGCTTCTTTTAACCCCTCGATATACGGATGAAGTTGCTCAATGAGCGCTTGCGGCGATGACTTTAAGCTATCGATACTGTCCAAAGATAGCGTTTGCAACCACTGATCCAGCCTATGGTCTGAATGTTTCCAAGGTGAACTGTCTAAGCCACTATGATGAAAGGGCTCAAATCGCCAAAAACGTTGGTTTTCAATTAAAAAAGCATCGATATGTTTGAAAAGCGCGCGCATACATCCCCCCTAGAAAGGCCAATTCTAGGAGGTGATGGTTTAATTAGAAAGTGTTTCGTTTTAAATGATCGAAATTTGCTTAACGAACTGGCAATTCAATGTCTTTAAACATCTCTTCTATTTCGATATTCGATTTTAACGAGGTAGCCCGTTCGACGACAGGGCGAGTAAGATGAGGCGCGAAACGTTCCATAAAGTCAAACATATAAGAGCGCAGGAATGTGCCTCGGCGAAACCCAATGCTAGTCGTGCTCGCACCAAAAAGATGGCTGGCATCAATCGCGATAAGATCGGTGTCGCGTGATTTATCTATCGCCATACTTGCGATAACACCCACCCCAATTCCCATTCGGACATAAGTTTTTATCACATCCGCATCGGTGGCGGTGAAGACAACTCGCGGCGTTAACCCTACGCGATTAAATGCAGTGTCTAACTCTGAACGACCAGTAAAACCAAACACGTAAGTGACCAATGGATACGCGGCTAAATCCTCAATCGTTACCCGTTCTTTTTTTGCAAGAGCATGATCTTTAGGCACAACAATAGAACGGTTCCAATGATAACAAGGTAGCATGATGGCATCTTGGTACAGATGAAGCGCTTCTGTTGCTATCGCAAAATTAGCGGTGCCTTTTGCAACCGCTTCCGACATCTGACTTGGAGTGCCTTGGTGCATGTGTAGCGACACTTTCGGATAACGCGCAGTGAATCCTTTGATTACATCAGGTAACGCGTAGCGAGCTTGTGTATGAGTCGTTGAAATATTCAGCGTACCCATCTCAGGGTGCGTATGCTCCCCTGCCACGGCCTTAATGCTTTCCACACGTGAAAGGATCTCTTGTGAGATACGAATAATATCTTCACCTGCACCCGTGACTTGTGTCAGGTGCTTACCGCTACGCTCAAAAATTTGAATACCCAATTCATCTTCGAGTAAACGAACCTGTTTACTAATGCCTGGCTGAGAGGTATAAAGGCTTTCCGCAGTTGCTGAGACATTCAGGTTGTGATTAACCACTTCAACAATATATTTTAACTGCTGTAACTTCATTATTGGCCCCGTAATCCATTATCAAAGATCCAGATCTTTCAATCATAGTTTATAATTATTAGTTATAACGCTTAACACTCTCAATTCAAAGCTTGATGATTCAAGAGCGAAGAAAAAAGTAAGTATTTTGCGTAGCTGACTAAATTTTTGCCAACTATCGCCCAATCTAAGCAATAAAAGGCAGTTTTTAGGGGTCAAAACAGGAATAATAAAAATAGTCAATTTGAAGGTGTAGTGATAACTAAGGATCGTGTATTCTTAATTGCTAGCCACTGAATTCTAATAAAGATACGGATTATATGAATATAGGTTTAATCATTGCTCTTGTAGCAGTCTTGCTGGTGTTAGTCCTTGGCTATAACATCATGCTTCAATACAAAGTAAAGGTCGAGTCAGCTAAAAAGCAGGAGTCGACTCGATATATCGCCATTATTGATGCGACAGAAGACCTTATCGGCAACGCACACCACATGCCGTTTAGTAAAGAACTCTTAGTGTGTTTAAATACCCGTATCCTTGATGCCCTACTTAGTATGTATGAGCTTGACCCGAAAAATAAGCAGTTGGCACAACGCATTGAGCATATGAAAGGGCAAATTAAGCATTTACAAGAAAACCACCCAGGTGGTGACAGTACAACGTTTAAAGTACCCACCAGCGATAAACAAGCTTTGATTATGCTTAAACTAGTGAAACGTTTAAGAGACACGATTCGTAGTGAGCACAATAAAGGACGTTTTGAAACACAATCTTACGTCGCTGAAAATGCGCGTCTAGAAACAATACAAATTCGAATCAACATTGAAAATGTTGTTAAGCGGGCAAATGATTCGATCGTTCGTGGGCAACCCGGAACTGCGATTCAGCTATTGCGTAAAGGGATCGATGTTCTGAGCTCAAAAAATGATGCTTATTCCAATCAAGCTCGTGAAAAACTTCAGTCAATGTATGATGACTTAGAAAAACGACGCCAAACAAAAAGTGCAACGGATCTTCAACAAATTGAAGATAACGAGAGAAATAGTGATATGGAAGCACTGTTTGGTGAAAAGAAAAAATGGTAGCCCATTATTTTTGATTAGGAAGTATTTTTAAGGTCGCATAAGCGACCTTTTTCATACAACAACGTAAAGAAAACATTAATTTAAATTAACGTATCATTTATCGCTTTTAGGACTTCATCCGGTCTTGTTGCCTGAGTAATTGGGCGACCGATGACTAGATAATCTGAACCAGCTTTTATGGCCTCACTCGGAGTCATAATACGTCTTTGGTCTCCTGTTGCAGAACCAACAGGACGAATCCCTGGCGTAACTAATTTAAACTCTTGACCAAGATGGCTCTTAAGCATGTGCGCTTCTTGAGCTGAGCATACCACTCCATCTAACCCTGCATTTTGAGTTAGGCTAGCCAGACGCATTACATGCTCTTTAGGCGCAACATCGATGCCAATACCACGAAGATCAGGTTGTTCCATACTGGTTAGTACTGTGACAGCAATAAGTAGTGGTCTATCGTTGCCATAAGGTTCAAGAATCTGGCGAGACGCCGACATCATTCTCTCCCCACCACTGGCATGAACATTCACCATCCATACGCCAAGCTCAGCCGCCGCACGTACGGCTTTAGAGCACGTGTTGGGAATATCATGAAACTTTAGGTCTAAGAATACCGAAAAACCTCTTTTGTGTAGCTCACGCACAAAATCGGGACCAAACAGGGTAAACATCTCCTTACCCACTTTTAATCGACAGCTGCTGGGGTCAATTTTATCAACAAAAGCTAACGCTTCCGCTTGTTGCTCATAATCCAACGCGACAATTACTCTCTGGTCTTTCATTTTCACTCCTAAAATAATTAAGCTAAAAAAATGCAGCTTTCATAAGCTGCAGTTTTCGAGTCGATCAGTAACTCCAGTACATGAACTCTATTCACCATCCAAACCACGGATAGGTTTAATTGAACCCCAATTCTTACATGATGGGCAGTGCCAGTAGAGAGAATGAGTTGAGAAACCACACTTTCTGCATCGGTAGTGAGGTTTTACTTTTAGTTGCTCACCTACCAATTTTTGCAAGGTCGACAAGCTCTCTTTCGCTCGACCTTCCTCTGCTTCGATGAGATGGTAGTCAATTAAACGGTAGAAGCCCTTCATGGTCGGATTTTTAACCAATTGCCGTGTCAAAAGTTCCTGTGCAGCTCCAGCACCATCATGTTGTGCCACCAACTGTGCGAGCATCAGTTCAGCTGACACTCCAGCTTCATTGATAATGCACTCGCGTAAAAACTCAACAAGTTCACCCTCTTTCCCAATATGGTGATAGCATTCAGCAAGCGTAGGCAATACCTCGCCGATAAAATCAATGTCCTGCTCCAAGACCATTTGCATATACTGGATTGTATGACGGTAGTCATCATTTTCAAGATACAGCTTACCTAAAGAGATCGTTGCGCGTACACACTTCGGATCTTCAGACAGCGCTTTTTTAAGATATTGAATCGCTTTGCTATCGCGTCCTTCAGCCTTCTCTTGCATTGCAAGTTCACACCAAAAATGGGCTATAACACTGTGCATCCTTTTTCTGCCTAATTTTACCAACGCATAAGCGTAATCGATAGCTTTATGCCACTCTCGAGTCTGTTGGTAAATAGAAACCAATTGTTGCAACGCCGCTTCTTTGTGTTCGGGCTCTTCAATCAGTTGTTCAAATATTTTTTCAGCGCGGTCGAGAAAGCCTGCCACCATATAATCTTTTGCCAATTGTTGTAAGGCGAGATTTTTTTGGTCAATAGTAAGACTTGAACGAGATATGAGATTTTGATGGATGCGGATAGCACGATCAACCTCTCCTCTTGAACGGAATAAGTTGCCCAGCGCTAAGTGGGTATCAATCGTTTCATTGTCTACTTGGAGTAGCTCGATAAAATGGTCAACGGCCTTATCTGATTGATCAGAAAGCAGCAAGTTAAGACCCGTCACATACTGACGAGAAATTTGGTGAGAGTGTTTCTGCTTGTCTTGCTGAGCACTGCGATTTCCCATATACCAACCGTAGGCGGCGGCAATCGGTAATAGCAAGAAGAGAATTTCTAACATCAAGTCAGCCTTTATTTCACTACGCTTTACTTGTTACAGCGTTGTTCTCTGCTGTTTGCTTTTTCAGTTGCTTATTCAACTTTCTAACTTGCAACTGAGACTTGAAGTAGAAGCTACTGCCAAGCAAACAAGCAAGTAAAAAACCAGAGACAAAGACAGTGCCAAGTAAAGTAGACAGGTGAAATTCGCCTTGAGCGATCAAATAGTTAAACGTCACAACTGCTTGATTTTGAGCCCCTAATGCTAAAGCAATCAAAAAAAGTGCAAGAATTAGAACGATTTTTATAATTTTCATATGCCACTACCTATCCAGTATTGATCTGGTCTGATTATGCAGGAAAATGGCCTTACAAACCATGTCTATTATGGATTCCTTTCTTAAAAAAACGGCATACTTAAACTGTATGCCGTTTTTTAGAATACTCTCTAAATCGCTTTAGATATTCTCATTAACTCGCTCACGTAACTCTTTACCTGGCTTGAAATGAGGGACGAATTTGCCATCCAACACCACTTTATCACCGGTTTTAGGATTACGACCTACTCTAGGCTCACGATAGTGCAAAGAGAAACTACCAAATCCGCGAATTTCGATTCGCTCTCCGCTTTCTAAAGTTGATGCCATATGTTCAAGAATATCTTTCACAGCGTCTTCAATTTCTTTAGCAGATAGGTGCGTTTTCTCAGCACAGAGTCTTTCTATCAATTCAGACTTAGTCATAGTTTCCCTCATTACTTATCAAAGTAGGCACTAACTGAAAAAAAAGGAGCCTTACGGCCCCTTTTAGCGAGTTAGATTATTCGCCTTTAGCAGCCTTGAATGCATCAGCCATAGCATTACCAAACGCACCTTCATCAGCTTTGTTCAGAGTAGCCATTGCTTCTTGCTCATCAGCTTCATCTTTAGCTTTGATAGATAGGTTGATTACGCGGTTTTTACGGTCTACACCAGTAAATTTCGCTTCAACGCTGTCACCAACGCTTAGGACTAGAGACGCATCTTCAATACGGTCACGAGATGCTTCAGAAGCACGGATGTAACCTTCAACGCCGTCTACAAGTTCAATTGTAGCACCTTTCGCGTCAACTGCAGTAACAGTACCGTTAACTAGAGTACCTTTTTTGTTATCAGCAACATATGCGTTGAACGGGTCGTTTTCCATTTGCTTAACGCCAAGAGAAATACGCTCACGCTCTGCATCTACTGCTAGAACAACTGCAGAGATTTCATCGCCTTTCTTGTAATCACGTACCGCTTCTTCTCCAGGAACGTTCCAAGAGATGTCAGATAGGTGAACTAGACCGTCGATGCCGCCGTCTAGACCGATGAAGATACCGAAGTCAGTGATAGACTTGATCTTACCAGTAACTTTGTCGCCTTTAGCTTGCGCTTCAGCGAATGACTGCCATGGATTAGCTTTACACTGTTTAAGACCTAGAGAGATACGACGACGCTCTTCGTCGATATCAAGAACCATAACCTCAACTTCGTCGCCAACATTAACAACTTTAGATGGGTGGATGTTCTTGTTAGTCCAATCCATTTCAGAAACGTGTACTAGACCTTCAACGCCTTCTTCGATTTCAACGAAGCAGCCGTAGTCAGTTAGATTTGTTACACGGCCAGATAGTTTATGACCTTCTGGGTAACGCTTAGCGATAGCTACCCATGGATCTTCGCCAAGTTGCTTAAGACCTAGTGATACGCGAGTACGATCACGATCAAACTTAAGAACTTTAACTAGGATTTCGTCACCAACGTTAACGATTTCTGATGGGTGTTTAACGCGTTTCCAAGCCATATCTGTGATATGTAGAAGACCATCAACACCACCAAGGTCAACGAATGCGCCGTAGTCAGTAAGGTTCTTAACGATACCTTTAACTTCAGTGCCTTCTTGTAGAGTTTCAAGAAGTTCGTCACGTTCAACGCTGCTTTCTGATTCGATAACAGCACGACGAGAAACAACAACGTTGTTACGTTTCTGGTCTAGTTTGATAACTTTGAACTCTAGCTCTTTGTTTTCTAGGTGAGTAGTGTCACGGATAGGACGCACGTCAACAAGAGAGCCTGGAAGGAAAGCACGGATACCGTTTAGTTCAACAGTGAAGCCACCTTTAACTTTACCATTGATAATACCAATAACAGTTTCAGCTTCTTCGTAAGCTTTCTCAAGAACGATCCAAGCTTCATGACGCTTAGCTTTCTCACGAGAAAGTTGAGTTTCACCGAAACCATCTTCAACAGCGTCTAGAGCAACGTCTACTTCAGAACCAACTTCAACTTCAAGTTCGCCAGCAGCGTTCTTGAACTGTTCAGCAGGGATAGCAGACTCAGACTTAAGACCAGCGTCAACAAGAACGAAACCATTCTCGATAGCGACTACAGTACCTTTAACGATTGTACCTTGTTGAAATTGTGTTTCGTTTAAAAACTCTTCAAAGAGTTGAGCAAAAGATTCAGTCATTTATTTAATCTTCAATAATTAAACTTCCATGGGTATCCTACCGCATGGGGTTATTAAATTCGCCAGTCATCATCCTTGCGACCGACGCTCTTACCTAGCAGAACTACTCTGCCAGCTTAGATTCTACATATTGTAATGCTTCTTCTACAACTTCGTCGATAGACATTGAGGTTGAGTCAAGCAATAGCACATCCTCTGCAGGGCGTAATGGGGCCACTGGGCGGTTACGATCTCGGTCGTCACGCTCTTGGATCTCGCTTAAAAGGGCGTCAAACTTAACATCTAGCCCTTTGAGTTGCAACTGCTTAAAGCGACGTTGGGCTCGCTCTTGCGCACTGGCATCGAGGAATATTTTCACTTCTGCTTGAGGAAACACAACTGTGCCCATATCACGTCCATCAGCAACCAGTCCCTGCCCTTTCGCAAAGGCTCGTTGGCGACGTAATAATGCCTCACGAACTCTAGGCAATGCCGCTACTTTTGATGCCGCCATTCCTGTCTCTTCTTTGCGCAATTCTTTCGATACGTCCTCACCTTCAAGAATCACTCTAACCAAGTCGCCTTCTGCGATAAATTGGACATCTAAATGTGTCGCCAGAGGAACAAGCGCTTCTTCCGACTCCGTATCCACACCGTGGTGAATCGCCGCCAATGCAAGAACGCGGTAAATAGCTCCAGAATCGAGCAAATGAAAGCCTAATTTCTTAGCCAACAACATACAAAGAGTGCCTTTACCTGCACCACTTGGTCCATCTACGGTAATTACCGGAGTGTGAGAGGACATGATTTACTCCACTTAGTTTTTATGCGGCTTGCTTGCTCGCTTTTGTCGGCGACAAATTATAGTGCTTATCCGTTACAGGCGCTAGGAAGGAATGGTGATATGACTGAAATTTCACAGTGATACAAGCGTCGCTTTTAGGGGGCGACGCTTTTGATAGAGACTTTTATAAAATGATACGCTCAGCGTTTTGCCTGACAGTAGCGGCACCAATGCCTTTCACCAAGCTCAGATCTTCTTTGGTTTTAAAATCGCCATTTTGTTGACGATATTCAACAATCGCTTGTGCTTTTTTAAGTCCAATACCTTTCAACAAAGTAGCAATTTCCTCAGCGGAAGCCTGATTTATATTAACCGTAATTTCAATGCCTTGGTGCGTTTCTACCACCTTTTCTTCTGCTAATGTCGGTGAAAGAGGCAATACGATACTTAGAAGTAACAACCCGAGTTTTGTTTTCAATTTCATATGAACATTTCCTTGTTTATTAATGGGTACCAATATTAATTGAGCTTGGAAATGAGAGGGAATCAAAAAGGTAGAAATTGAAATGGGCTGCATAAGCAGCCCATTTTGAGTTTCATATCAATTACATTACTAGCCTTTATTGGCTCACAACATAATATTCAATGTCTGTATTTTTACGCAAAGTTGTAAGTATCGCAGCCAAATCACGTTGGCTACCGATGCGCTCTAACTGAGCCGTAATTTGATCGTTGTACTGAGGTGTGACTTTAGCCTCAACCTTATGTAGTTCAACAAGAACAATATCACCGTTCATTGCTTTCGCTTGACCGTAAACCACACTATCTGTAGCGGGTTTAGGGAGAGAAAACACCGTACTCGCCAATGGAGAGCTACGATCAATCATTTCCAACTCAGCAAATTTTAACCCACGCTGTTCCAATAAGGATTGGTCACCTTGCTTTAGGGTATCAATCAATTTTGTGGCTAACTCAATCGCTTGTTGTTCGCCTTTGACTTTAGAAAGCTGAGTAACCACTTGCTCTTTCACTTCAGCCAAAGGAAGAACTATTTGTTCCCGAGCATCATCAACACGAACAACGATAACATGTTCTGGGGCAACTTCTAATACCTCAGAATTGAGCCTATCTTCTTTTACCTCTGGGCTTAGAAGAGCTTGAAGAACAGCTGGATTTTTAAGAATTTCAGGCGCATCTTGCTGAGAAATAAAATCGGTTTTCTGAATCTTAGCTGAGATAGCGTTTGCTGCTTCATCCAGAGAGTCAGGTGATTCAAATGCCACTTTTTCTAGCTTAGTCTGCAACTCATAAAACTGATCAGCGGCCTTTTGGTCTACCATTTCAGCTTTGATTTCAGAGGCAACCTGTGCGTAGGGCTGTGCGATAGGGGCTTTAACATCATCAAGACGGATAATGTGATAGCCAAATTCAGATTTGACCAACCCTGTGATATCCCCTATCTGTTCGATAGCAAAGGCTGCTTGTTCAAAAGCTGGGTCCATCACATCATGTTCAATCCAACCTAGCGAACCACCCTCTTCTGCGCTTCCTACGTCTTCTGATTTTTCTTTCGCTAAAGTCGCGAAATCAGCGCCAGCATTCAGTTCATCGAGAATTGCCTGTGCTTTAGTTTTATCATCACCTTGAACCAAAATATGGCTTACTTTACGTTGTGCTTGAGTGGAGTATTTGTCTAAATGCTCTTGGTAGTACTGCTCGGCCTGTTCATCAGACACTACAATTTGGTCTTTCAATTGTTGGGCAGAAAGCTCGATATAAGCCACTTTAACCTGCTCTGGACGGGTATAGCGCTCTGCATTTTGTTGATAATATTGAGTAATTTCTTCATCACTCAACTCAACATTTTTAGCAAAGTCGCTGAGTGACAATGTGAGCGCACGGATATCACGGGTTTGAGAGATCAGTTCACTTTGCTGATTAACCTCACCCTGCAACGTAAATTCACTACCTTGGATAGCACTAAGTAACTGGTTACGGATAAGATCACGACGTAGATATTCTGCAAAGCTTTCAGCAGAGAAACCTGCACGGCGAAGAGCCGCTTGATAGATTTCTTGGTCAAACTTACCGCCTGTCTGGAATTGAGGCATGTCTAAAATCATTTTACGAACCTGATCATCGCTCACTCGTAAACCTAGTGATTGTGCATGCTGCTCCAACAATAAATCGTTAACCATACGATCAAGCACTGACTTACGAAATGACTCGACATACTGAGGATCAGCGAGCAAGTTAGCAAAATAATCCCCTAATTGGGATTGCATGCGATTGCGCTCGTTCTGGTACGCTTGTTCAAATTCACCACGGCCAATCTCACTATTGCCAACTTTAGCCGCAGCATTACTGCCACCGCTGACCAAGTAGCTACCGACACCTGCGAATACGAATGATAAGATAATCATTCCTAGAATAATTTTCACCGCGATGCTGTTCACGCCTTCGCGTAATCGATCCATCATAATCTAACTGCTCTCCGGATAAGAAGCTTCACACTTCAGCCTAAAAATTGAATAGCGCGATAATATCAGAAAAAGAAATGCGCATCAGTAGGATGCGCATAATTTCAAAAGGTTCGAATTAATTTTGCGCTTAAGCCGCAAAAAATAACGATTTTGATTAGTTGCAAGCGTCTTTAAGCGCTTTGCCTGCTTTGAAAGCAGGTACTTTTGCTTCTGCGATTTGGATCTCTTCACCCGTTTTAGGGTTACGACCCGTGCGCGCTGCACGAGTGCGAACGCTAAATGTACCAAAGCCAACAAGCGCTACTTGATCGCCAGATTGAAGAGTGCCACTAACGGCTTCGATGAATGCATCAAGAGCACGGCCTGCCGATGCTTTAGAGATGTCAGCGTTTTCTGCGATTTTTTCTACTAATTGTGTTTTATTCACTGTGATTCCCCTTTGCGTCACCCATTATTATTTTTTAACGGTGACTTTTCGTTCCATTAAGTTCCCAAACTAGCTTGAAGCCTTATTACATCTGGGCTGCAAGCTATAGGGGCTTACGTTAGCGCCCAAAAAAAACGCTGACAAGCCTTTTTAAGCCTATCAGCGTGATCTTTTACTTATTTTTGCTGCACATCACTATTTTTTAGCTTCAAATTCAACCCCAGAAGGGTCTCGTTCAAGTGCGATCTTCAAAACTTCATCAATCCATTGAACGGGAATGACTTTTAGATCAGCAATCACATTTGCAGGGATCTCTTCCAAATCACGCTCATTCTCTTTTGGGATCAATACGGTGGTGATACCACCACGATGTGCTGCGAGCAGTTTTTCTTTCAAACCGCCGATAGGTAATACTTCACCACGCAACGTTATCTCACCCGTCATCGCGACTTCCGCTTTCACAGGATTACCCGTCAAGCTAGAGACAAGCGCCGTACACATAGCAATACCCGCGCTTGGGCCATCTTTTGGTGTTGCGCCTTCTGGCACGTGAACGTGAATGTCACGCTTTTCATAGAAATCAGCGTTAATCCCTAATTTCTCGGCGCGTGCGCGAACCACCGTCATCGCAGCTTGAATGGATTCTTGCATCACCTCGCCTAGAGAACCAGTTTGCGTCAACTTACCTTTGCCAGGCATTGATTCGGTTTCAATAGTCAGCAAATCACCGCCTACTTCTGTCCATGCTAAACCCGTAACTTGGCCAATTTGGTTACTGTCGTCGGCTTTGCCAAAATCACAACGTTGCACACCTAGAAACTCTTTTAAATTCTCTTGGTTGGCTACCACGGTTTTTATGTCTTTATTCAACAAGATTTTCTTCACCGCTTTACGGCAAATTTTTGAAATCTCTCGCTCTAAGCTTCGTACGCCCGCCTCACGTGTGTAATAACGGATAATACCAATGATGGCTGAATCTTCGATAACAATTTCATGAGGCTTCAAACCATTCCGCTCAACTTGCTTAGTCACTAGATGGCGTTTAGCAATATTCAGCTTTTCGTCTTCTGTATATCCGGAAAGGCGGATAACTTCCATACGGTCAAGCAGCGGACCTGGGATGTTCATTGAGTTTGATGTCGCAACAAACATGACATCAGACAAGTCATAGTCCACTTCTAAATAGTGATCGTTAAAGGTGCTATTTTGTTCAGGATCAAGCACCTCCAACAATGCGGAAGATGGGTCACCACGCATATCTGAAGACATTTTGTCGATTTCATCAAGCAGGAACAGTGGGTTTTTCACGCCAACTTTCGCCATTTTTTGAATCAACTTACCCGGAAGAGAACCGATGTAAGTACGGCGGTGACCACGAATTTCTGCTTCATCACGCACTCCACCTAACGCCATACGGGTATATTGTCGACCTGTTGCCGCCGCTATCGAGCGGCCAAGAGACGTTTTACCAACGCCCGGGGGACCAACAAGACACAAAATTGGCCCTTTCAGCTTGTTGATACGACTTTGTACCGCGAGATATTCTAAAATACGCTCTTTGACACGATCTAAACCGTAGTGATCGGCATTTAAAATCTCTTCAGCTTTTGCCAAATCTTTCTTAACTTTTGAACGTTTTGCCCAAGGAACATTGACCATCCAATCAATATAGCTACGCACAACGGTTGCTTCTGCAGACATTGGAGACATCATCTTCAATTTCTGCAGCTCTTGTTCCGTTTTTTGGCGCGCTTCCTGCGGCATTTTGGAAT
Source organism: Vibrio sp. B1-2 (assembly GCF_963888445.1). NCBI lineage: Bacteria > Pseudomonadati > Pseudomonadota > Gammaproteobacteria > Vibrionales > Vibrionaceae > Vibrio > Vibrio sp. B1-2. Next base: position 290,714 of record NZ_CAWPJH010000033.1, on the reverse strand, counting down.
CGTCAATCTTCTTCTTCAGCATTTCAAATTCATCAGGTGCGTCATCCATCTCACCTAATTCTTTCTGAATCGCTTTCATCTGCTCGTTGAGGTAATACTCACGCTGAGATTTTTCCATCTGCTTTTTAACGCGACCACGAATGCGTTTTTCAACCTGTAATAGATCGATCTCCGCTTCCATTTGTCCCATTAAAAATTCCAAACGTTCACTGACATCAACAATTTCGAGAACTTTTTGTTTTTCAATCAATTTCAATGGCATGTGAGCGGCGATGGTATCAGCCAAACGCGCTGCTTCATCAATCCCATTTAACGACGTTAATACTTCAGGCGGGATTTTCTTATTGAGTTTGATAAAACCATCAAATTGGTTGATTGCGCTGCGAACGACGACTTCCTGCTCTTTATCATCCAACTCAGGAGTGACAAGATACTGCGCTTCTGCGGAGAAAAATTCACGCTCGATGAAGCGATCAATTTTCGCTCGCTGTTGGCCTTCAACCAACACTTTCACGGTACCGTCAGGTAATTTCAGAAGTTGTAAAATCGTTGCAACTGTCCCGACTTCAAAAAGATCTTCAATTTTCGGTTCGTCGGTTTCCGCTTGCTTTTGTGCCACAAGTAACACTTGCTTGTTGTTATCCATCGCCGCTTCAAGGCATTGGATGGATTTTTCTCTGCCAACAAACAAAGGAATGACCATGTGAGGATAAACCACCACGTCACGTAGAGGTAGTACGGGGATCTCGATACGCTCGGAACGTTCCAAGTTCATATTATTCTCTCTTCCGCTTCAACTGATTACCGAGTATATGGGGGCTAACTCACTGGATTCAATAACAGAATAAAAAAAAGGAGGTATTTGCTACCTCCTTTAAATATTTCTGATTGAGATTTACTCTGCGCCAGCCGCTTGGCTCTCATTTCCGCTGTAAATTAGTAGCGGTTGTGATTCACCATTAATGACTGATTCATCGATAACCACTTTGCTGACATCGTTTACCGATGGCAGTTCATACATGGTTTCGAGTAGTACACCTTCCAATATAGAGCGTAAACCACGTGCGCCCGTTTTGCGGTTCATTGCTTTTTTTGCAATGGCGCGCAATGCGTCTTCACGAAACTCTAGGTCAACGTTCTCTAACTCAAACAAGGCTGCGTACTGTTTCGTCAGCGCGTTTTTCGGCTCACACAAGATTTGAATCAGAGCTTCTTCATCCAGCTCTGTCAAGGTAGCCGTTACGGGAAGACGACCGATAAATTCAGGGATCAACCCATATTTTACCAAATCTTCAGGCTCTACTTGATTGAACAACTCACCGATAGTTTTGGTTTCATCTTTAGAGCGAACTTCCGCACCAAAGCCAATACCTGAACCTGTCGCAACACGTTGTTCAATCACTTTATCTAGGCCCGCAAATGCACCACCACAGATAAAGAGGATTTTGGATGTGTCTACCTGTAAAAACTCTTGTTGTGGATGCTTACGGCCACCTTGCGGCGGAACTGAAGCTATAGTGCCTTCCACCAATTTCAACAGCGCTTGCTGAACCCCTTCACCTGAGACATCTCGTGTAATTGAAGGATTTTCTGCTTTACGAGAAATCTTATCAATTTCATCGATGTAGACGATACCACGTTCCGCTTTTGCAACGTCATAATCACATTTTTGCAGCAGCTTTTGGATGATGTTTTCAACATCTTCGCCGACATAACCTGCTTCAGTTAATGTGGTGGCGTCTGCCATTGTGAAAGGTACGTCTAGGAAGCGAGCTAATGTTTCTGCAAGCAGTGTTTTACCACTACCTGTTGGGCCAATAAGAAGAATATTACTCTTACCTAACTCAACCCCATCGCTCGTTTTATCACCGTTTCGTAAACGCTTGTAGTGATTATATACGGCCACTGCGAGCACTTTTTTTGCATGTTCCTGGCCAATCACATAGTCATCAAGATGTTCACGGATCTTATGCGGCGTAGGTAACGCCTCAGATTCCTTTTTTGGCAGAACATCCTTAATCTCTTCACGAATGATGTCGTTACATAAATCAACGCATTCATCACAGATGTAAACAGAAGGACCGGCGATCAGCTTGCGAACTTCGTGCTGGCTTTTGCCACAGAAAGAGCAATACAACAGTTTACTACTACCGCTCTCTTTGCTTTTGTCTGTCATTCGCTAACCTCTTAGCCTTTACTTTTAATCGTCTGAGTGTAACTCAAATTACGCCAAAATGCGTTAAACAATTCTGAGAACTGTTATTCGCCACGGTGACGCAAGACTGCATCGACTAAACCGTATTCCACAGCTTGGTCAGCAGACATAAAGTTATCACGGTCGGTATCACGCTCGATAACTTCAAGCGGTTGGCCTGTATGCTCAGCAAGCAATTTGTTGAGTTTTTGCTTGATGGTAAGGATCTCTTGAGCATGGATCTGGATATCCGAAGCTTGGCCTTGGAAACCACCTAACGGCTGATGAATCATCACGCGTGAGTTAGGTAACACATAACGTTTCCCCGGAGCGCCACCAGCCAATAGGAATGCTCCCATTGAACAAGCTTGGCCCATACAAACAGTGCTAACATTCGGCTTGATGAACTGCATGGTGTCATAAATTGACATACCAGCAGTCACACTACCTCCTGGCGAGTTGATGTAGAGGAAAATATCTTTATCAGGGTTTTCCGATTCTAAAAACAACAGCTGCGCTACAACAAGGTTAGCCATGTGATCTTCAACTTGACCCGTTAAGAAAATCACTCGTTCTTTGAGTAGGCGAGAATAAATATCGTATGAGCGCTCACCGCGGGAAGTCTGCTCAACCACCATGGGTACTAGCGCGTCAAAAATTGGCGACATTGCGTTTTTTTCTTGGTAGCTCATATTGTTATGTCCCTAAAATAAATGGCCCGAATGATGGGTATCACACGGACCATTGTTAGCAGAATAGTTAACCTGTAGTCAACCACCTACGCTACATATTGCTTATTAAGCAGGTTGCTGGTTCATTAGCTCATTGAAGCTAACAGCCTTTTCAGAAACCTGTGCTTTAGCAATGATCGCGTCGATTGCTTGCTCTTCTAGAGCAAGGTTACGCATGTTGTTCATCATTTGCTGATTTTGAGAATAGTATGCCATTACTTCAGCTGGATCTTCGTACGCTGTTGCCATCTCTTCGATCAATGCTTTCACTTTATCTTCGTCAGCTTTTAGCTCTTCAGACTTGATCACTTCACCAAGAAGTAGGCCAACCACTACGCGACGTTTTGCTTGTTCTTCGAACAATTCACGTGGTAGTTGAGCGGCCGCTTCTGGGTTACCGCCAAAACGTTGTGCAGCTTGTTGACGCAGTACGTCGATCTCTTGATCGATCAGTGCAGAAGGAACATTGATATCGTTCTCTTTGACTAGACCTTCAATCGCTTGCTCTTTAATGCGGTTTTTTACTGCTTGCTTAAGTTCACGTTCCATATTCTTGCGAACTTCAGCTTTCAGCGCTTCAACGCCACCTTCAGCGACACCGAATTTGGCAACGAACTCGTCGTTTAACTCTGGTAATTCACGCACTTCAACTTTGTTGATTTTAATTGCGAATTTCGCCGCTTTACCTTTTAGATTTTCCGCGTGGTAATCTTCAGGGAAGTTAACGTCGATTTCAAATTCCATACCTTTGGTTTTGCCAACGATACCGTCTTCAAAACCAGGGATCATGCGACCTGCACCCATTTCTAGAGGGAAGTTTTCAGCTTTACCGCCTTCAAACTCAACGCCATCAATAGAACCAACGAAATCGATCGTCGCGCGCGAACCCGCTTCCGCAGCTGCGTCTACTTCTTTCCACGTTGCTTGTTGCTTGCGTAACGTTTCTAGCATCTCAGCAACGTCTTCTTCCTTCACTTCAACCGCTGGTTTTTCAACAGTGATGTTTTCTAGACCTTTTAACTCAACTTCTGGATATACTTCAAAAGTTGCATTGAAAACAAGGTCTTGGCCTTCTTCGATAGAAACTGGTGCAAATGTTGGTGCGCCTGCTGGGTTGATTTTCTCTTTTACGATAGCTTCAATGAAGTGGCGTTGCATCACTTCGCCCATGACGTCTTGACGTACCGCTTTACCGTACATTTGCGCAACCATTTTCAAAGGCACTTTGCCTTTGCGGAAACCATCGAAACGACGATTCTTAGCGATATTGCGTAGCTCTTTTGTAACTGCATCTTCGATGTTAGCAGCAGGAACAGTAATATTCAGACGGCGCTCTAGGCCTTCTAGCGTTTCAACAGTAACTTGCATTATTTATAAACCTCAAAACTGGCCCAGTATTTCTGAGCAATATGAGCCGCAACTTAGGCGATGCCTTGTGCTTGGCTGCATCCTTGTGTTGTGCTCTATCCGAACACTTATATTAAAACCAGCATCAACATTGGCCAAAAGACCCAATATTGGACTAATAAGCGATATCTTTAGAGACTCTAATGCATCACAAAAGGTATCTCTGATTAGTCTCAGGACAGAAAATTTAGACGCGACATTCTACCGACCAGAATCAGTGCTGTCGAGCCAATCACCGCAGAGAGATGATTCCGTACCCTAAATTGCTTTCTAAGTGCTAAAAATTCCACCAACGTGAAAAAGCACAGTTTTGAAATGGGGACAATAAAGGCTTTTTCAAGGGAATCGAGGCTTTTTTTACCCCGAAAGCGTAAAAAGAGATCTTGCTCCTGTTTTGCACCCCACAATTGCGCTCTTTTTAAACATCACCCAAAGGAAAACCAGTAGAATTATGAGTCAATGCTGGGAGCATTATCACTTGCAAAAATGGATATCTCTCGCAAAAGAACTGCCATTGTCGCGCCGCTGAACATGGAGAAAGGATGCTACATATTCACCGAGTAAACCTTATTTTTGTAACGTTATTCCTTTTGTCTACCGCGGCTGGGGCGCATTTTGTTTGGCGGCACAACTATCAAAGTTTATTGATTGAACATCAAGCTCAGCTAGAGCGATTCTCTAGCCACATCGCCACAAAACTTGATAAATATGCACATATCCCAAGATTGCTAGCCAAAGATAAAGAACTCATTGACGCTTTACACAGCCCCAGCAATAGCGCCCAAATTGAAATCACTAATCGCTATTTAGAACAGGTCAATGAAGTGATTCAAGCCGCTGACACCTACCTCATCGACCAATATGGCAACACGATCGCAGCAAGTAACTGGCACCTCACTCATTCATTTATTGGCCGAAACTTCGCTTGGCGGCCTTACTTTAAAACGGCCATAACTGGGCAAGAGAGCCAATATTTTGCGTTAGGATCAACATCGGGGCAACGAGGATATTACTACTCCTACCCTATCGTTTATGCCGCGGATGTCATTGGCGTAGTGGTAGTGAAAATGGATCTTTCCGCGATTGAGGAAAACTGGCAGAGCAAACAAAGCTATTTTGTCGCCACCGACAGCAACAACATTATTTTCATGTCCAGCCAACCGGAGTGGCTGTTTAAAAGTGTTGCCATGCTGAGCGAAAGCGATCGAATTGCGGTTCAAAATAGCCGCCAATATCTTGATACCTCCATTCGCTCACTCGGATTGATCGGCGATTTCAGCGCATCCGTTGCCGAATGGGAAAATCCTTATCAAACTTGGATTAAAGGCGATTTCATCGTTTCAACCAAACCGCTGCCCAGTATCGGGCTAAACATTCGGGTTTTATCGCCCAAAATAAACATTTTCTGGGATAGCTTTGGATTTACTCTGATCAACAGCATGCTGTTTGCCATCGTCTACTTAGGGCTATTACTGGTTCATCACCGCCAACTCAAACAGCGCCAAATCGAACAGTTACAGTCTGAAGCAAAACAAAAATTAGAGTTTCTGGTGATGGAGCGAACCTCTGCACTGCACGCGGAAATTGCGGAGCGAAGTAAAACAGAGAGCATGTTACGCCAAACTCAAGATGAATTGATCCAAGCAGCGAAACTGGCTGTGCTTGGGCAAATGTCCGCCAGTATTAGTCACGAGCTGAATAATCCACTGGCCGCTATCCGCAGTTTTGCCGACAATGGGCGGCGTTTTTTAGCCAATGGTAAGCCGGAACGGACCGATGACAACTTGACTCGCATTTCAGCGCTCACCGAACGCATGGCTAAAATCAGTGAACAGCTCAAATCGTTTGCGCGAAAAAGTAACACCGATGAGAAAGTGAACGCGCAATTATTACCGATTATTTTGTCGACAAAAGAGTTGATGCAACCGCAATTTAAATCGAATTTGATTCAGTTTGAGATGGAATTACCCACAATGGATCTTTGGGTGCGTGTCAATCCAATCCAACTAGAACAAGTCTTGATTAACTTGCTAACCAACGCGATACAGGCCCTTGAGGAACAGCATCAAAAATGCGTTCGTTTGAGCACTGAGTGCAAGGCCTCTCAAGTGTTGATCCATATTGATGATAACGGCCCGGGAATTACACAAGAAAAAATAGCCCATCTTTTCGAACCGTTTTTCACCACGAAAAAAAATGGCTTAGGCTTAGGCTTGTCGATTTCACAGCAGATAATACAAAGCATGAACGGTGAGTTAACGATGACCAGTTCACCGCAGTGTGGGGCGCGATTTTCAGTCTCTCTACCGATCGTTACGCCAAGCGCGTGATTTACAGACAAAGTATGGTTTAAAGATAAAAAGCAGTTAAGGACAACCAATGTGTGATGTATTTTTTATCGATGATGAGGCGGATATCCGTATCGCCATTGCGCAAAGTTTCGAGCTCGCCGACCTCACAGCGCGGTTATTTTCCAGTGCGGAAGAAGCCTTACTGGCGGCCAAAGCCGACGGGCTGCCTCTTGTGGTGGTGAGTGATATTTGCTTACCTGGCCTCAGTGGCCAGAGCTTACTCAACTCGATTCATCATCAAGATGCTGAGGTCCCTGTTATTTTGATCACAGGACATGGCGATATTTCGATGGCCGTACAAGCGATGCACGATGGCGCATACGATTTTATCGAAAAACCTTTTGCTACTGAACGCTTGATAGAAACCATCCACCGTGCGATAGAAAAACGCCACTTAACGTTAGAAAATCAGCAGCTAAAACGCAGCTTAAAAGCGAGCCAAACTCTTGGACCACGCATTATCGGTAATACTGGCAACATCCAAGCGTTAAGGGACACCATCACTCATGTCGCCGACACTCAGGCTGACATTCTACTGTTTGGCGAAACTGGCACAGGAAAGGAGCTGGTTGCTCGCTCGTTACATGAGCAGAGTTCTCGCCGCGAGCTCAATTTCGTCGCACTGAACTGCGGCGCAGTGCCTGAAAATTTGATAGAAAGTGAACTTTACGGCCATGAAAAAGGCGCCTTTACTGGCGCTGAAACCAAACGCATTGGCAAATTTGAACATGCACAAGGCGGCACCTTATTTCTGGATGAGATTGAATCAATGCCGATGCAGGCGCAAATTCGTTTATTACGCGTATTGCAAGAAAGAGTCATTGAACGAGTTGGATCCAATACCTTGATCCCTCTGGATATTCGAGTCATCGCCGCAACAAAAGTCGATTTAAAGCAAGCAGCTCAAGCAGGCACCTTTCGTCAAGATCTCTACTATCGCTTAAACATTGTCACATTAGATATTCCACCACTTCGCCAACGTAAAGAGGATATTCCTGCGCTTTTCCATCATTTTTTGTTAGTGGCCGCGGCTCGTTACGGTAAAGCGGCAACCGCACTCTCTCAACCTGAAATGCAGCGCTTAATCAGCCATGACTGGCCGGGAAACGTGCGCGAACTACGCAACGCCGCAGAGCGCTATGTGCTATTGGGGAAACTGGTTCAGTTAGGCGACAACGAGCCATCACAAAAATTACCCACCCATTTAGTCGAACAAGTGGCCGAATTTGAAAAATCCGTGATCGAACAAGCATTGATTGAGTGTGGTGGGCGTATCAATGAAACAATGGAAAGGCTCAACGTACCGCGTAAAACGTTGTACGACAAAATGCAGCGTTACGGATTAGACAAAGAGCTCTATAAAATATAGAGCTCTAATAACATGCCGCAGCCATAGAAATTTCAGGTCAGCATTTTGGTTACTTAGTGATGATTTCCGGCCCCATTAAGGTGGTTGGTAACCAAGTGGAAATCCAAGGCACGTAGGTCACAATCATCAAAAATAGGAACATAATCGCCACCCACGGTAGCGCCGCTTTCACCACATTCATCATCGACATTTTGGCAACCCCTGCAGTGACAAACAAGTTTAACCCGACGGGCGGTGTGATCATCCCTATTTCCATGTTCACCACCATCATGATCCCAAGGTGAATGGGGTCAATACCGAGTGCGATGGCGATGGGGAAGACCAATGGAGCAACAATGATCAGCAGCCCTGATGGCTCCATAAACTGACCACCAAGTAGCAGTAATATGTTGACTACAATCAAAAATGTTATAGGCCCGAGACCGGCAGAAAGCATCGATTCAGCAATAATTTGCGGAATGCGCTCTTCGGTCAGAACATGTTTCAATATCAATGCATTGGCGATAATAAACAGCAGCATGATGGTCAGTTTGCCTGCATCAAACAAAGTCGCTTGCGTATCTTTATGGAAAAAGGCTTGCACGATTTTGACCAAGGCAGGTTTGGTATTTTCTTTGTCGGCGAACGGCCCCATATCTTTGTAAACAAAATTGGCAATCAAGAAAGCGTATACCGCTGCCACCGCAGCCGCTTCGGTTGGCGTAAAGATACCACCGTAAATCCCGCCGAGGATGATCACCACCAGCAACAAACCCCAGCTGGCATCTTTGGCGGCGAAGATCGCTTCTTTCCAACCCACAAAAGGTTGTTTCGGCAGGTTTTTAATTCGTGCAAAAATGTAGATAGCAACAATCAGCATCAAACCCGCTAATAAACCTGGGATCACACCGCCTAAAAACATGCGCCCTACCGATACATCGGTCGCGGCTGCGTACACGACCATTACAATCGAAGGTGGGATCAAGATGCCCAATGTACCAGCATTACAAATAACCCCCGCAGCAAACTCTTTGCTGTAGCCATTTTTAACCATTCCGGCAATAACAATACTGCCGATCGCCACCACTGTAGCAGGCGAAGAACCAGACAGCGCCGCAAACATCATACAGGCCACTACCGAAGCAATCGCAAGCCCTCCCCGAAACCAACCCACCATAGCGATAGCGAAACGGATAATGCGTTTTGCCACACCTCCGGTTGACATAAAGCTGGAAGCCAAAATAAAAAATGGAATCGCAAGCAAAGTGTAATGGCCTTCAAAAGCGTTAAACAAGGTTTGAGCCACTGACGCTAAAGAAGTATCGGAGTGCCAAAGTAGGAACAGAACGCTGGATAATCCGAGCGAGATAGCAATGGGTACACCGACTAACATAAAGCCGATGACCATAACAAACAGCAGTAAAATATCCATGAATTAACGCTCCTTGCGAGAATCAATAGGCGGGGTCGCTTCGCGGTTCGGCTCTAACATGGTCTCGCTCACTTGTGCCATTTCCGCTTTCAGCGCTTCAAGATCTTCCTCGGCTTCATGGCCAGAAATCATTCTGTCTAACTTACCGCTGAGAATTTGATAGGCGATTTGTAAAAAGCGAAAAGTGAGTAATCCCATCCCGATAGGCAATGCCATGTATGGAATAAAGCGCGGCATTTTTTCATAGCGCTCCCCTTCATTGAGCCAATCGGAAAGAAATTGCAGCATTTCCGGCATAGGAATATCGTCGGTTTCATACCAAGCACGCTCAGTCGCAAACGGATACCAGTAATTCCACGAACCGATGAGCAGTAAAATAGAAAAGGTTAAACAACAAGCCACCGCGACCAGTGCAGACACTTTTCGCATGGTTGCAGGCACCATGTTAATGACCACATCAACTCCGATGTGAAAGTGTTTCTTTACCCCATAGGACGCACCAACCAGTACCATCCATGCAAACATGAACACGGTTAATTCCAATGCCCATAAAATGTTGCCGTTAAAAACATAGCGATAAACAACGTTAACGAACGTTAATAAGGTCATCGAGCCCAAGAAGAATGCAATCAGCATTTCTTCAATCGCATCGGTAAATCGGCCGACTTTAGAGAAAAAAGAGTGTTCCATGTGATACATCGCTCTCATAGTAATTATCGGAATTGACTCAAGGTCACCGCACGGCTTCAGGTTAGTTATCAATGAGACGAGCAATAAACGCGTTGAGTCCAACCCCACCACGCAAGGTGGGGTTGGAGGCTGATTATTTGTTTGAAGCCAGCGCTGCCTCAATCAAATCTGAACCGATGTCTTTTTCAAATTTCTGCCACACAGGCTTCAGCGTTGTAACCCATTGCTGGCGCTGTTCAGGTGTGAGAGTGCGGATCACGCCTCCGGCTTCCAACACGTATTGTCTATTTTGGAGCTCGACTTTGTTTGATTCCGCATTACGCGCTTCAGTGACTTCTTTTAAAATGGTCGCGAACTGGTCACGCACGTCGGCTGGCTGGCTGTCCCACCACTTGGTTGACGTCACCACTAGGTAGTCCAAAATGCCGTGATCGGTTTCGGTAATACCATCTTGCACTTCAAAGAATTTCTTACCGTAAATGTTGGACCAGGTATTTTCTTGACCATCAATAACTTTGGTTTGCAAACCGCCATACACTTCAGCAAAAGACATTTTTTGCGGGTTTGCACCAAGCTGCTCAAACTGAGCCACCAGTACATCAGATGCTTGTACACGGAACTTTAATCCTTTTGCATCCGCCGGAACGAGTAGAGGTTTATTGGCTGACATCTGTTTCATACCGTTATGCCAAAACTCCAACCCTTTTACACCACGACGTGTCATTGAATTTTTCAGTTTTTCACCGTCAGCCGAGTTTTGGAAACGGTCAACTGCGTCCACATCCTCAAATAGGAATGGCAGGTCAAAAATACGGAATTTTTTGGTGAATTTTTCAAATTTTGATAATGAAGGCGCCGCTAGCTGCACATCGCCGTTTAGCATGGCTTCCAATACTTTATCGTCATCGTATAAGGTTGAATTAGGGAAAACTTGTAGGCAAGCCTTACCATTCATCTCCTTATTAACACGCTCTTCAAGCAGCGAAGCCGCAATACCTTTAGGGTGCTTATCTGTATTCGTGACGTGGCTAAACTTAATGACGATTTCGCCGGGGTCGCAATTTGCGGCCGCATTAAAACTGGTTACAGCAAGAATGGAAGCGGTCAGCAAAGTCAGTGGCTTTAACATTATTATTCTCCTTGATTGAACATATCAGCCCCATCAATGGGTGCTGGTTGTTTTCTATAAGGCAATTAACAAGCCAACATGACACATTCCATTAACAAGCCAGTAACCATAAGGTGTCGCCAACTATTCAGTTAACAACAACCCATAGAATCTTATGATAGAAAGCAAAAATGGGTAGAAAATGACCCAAGGAATATGAATTTTGGGTGAGAAATGACACCCAGCTAAATCCATCAAAGGGCGGCGATGAGAATGACAAAAAAATGTGAAACAGGAAGGAAGCGCACCCTCCGCCCAAACAGCAAGCCTAGTTTGGGCACTCCCCCCGAGCTCTTTATCGGAGAGCGCGCTAATTGGTTAGAACCGACAGATTATGTTAGTAGCACACAGAAAGTGGTGTGCTACAAGAAGAGGGTGAGCAGGCAGGCTAAAAAACCTACCCACTCTGGGGGTTAGGGCTACATTGCAGCTTTCACCGCTTTCGCTAGTTTTTGTGCTGCTTGTTTTGGATCCGCTTTCGGATCATTAAAGAAGTTCGTTACGACATCAAAAATCGCGCCTTGGGCATAGCTGGTTGTCGACATACCATGGGCAATACTGGGCACAAGGTTGTTGGACTTAGCCGTCGCTTTAAAGGCCGCCATTGAGTCCAACGCGCACTGATCAAATTTTGACATATTCATATCTGTGCGTACCGGAATCGAGCCTTTGTTGAGGTTAAATACCTCTTGGAATTTAGGATCTAGGATCGTGGCGGCTAGCGCTTTTTGCGCCTGCTTATTGTCTGCATCAGTTAGCTCAAAAAAGACAAAACTATCGACATTATGGATAAATTGATCGGCCGTACCTGGCGCGGCAACGCACAGGTAATCTTTACCCGCAACTTTGCCCGCTGCGGTAAACTCCCCTTTTGCCCAGTCGCCCATGATCTGCATCGCCGCTTCACCATTTATCACCATTGAAGTCGCAACGTTCCAATCACGGCCTGGAGAGTTAACATCAATGTAGTCATGAACTTTTTTAAACTGGCTGAACACGTCAACCATTTTTTCGCCCGCGAGCACAGCCATATCGAGCTCAACAAACGCTTTCACGTAATCTTGTGAGCCAAGAACGCTCAACGCCACCGTTTCAAAAACCGTCGCGTCTTGCCAAGGTTGGCCACCGTGCGCCAGTGGCACATAACCCGCGGCTTTGATCTTATCGCCCGCAACAAAAAACTCGTCTAACGTAGTTGGCACTTTAGCACCCACTTTAGCCAGTACCGCAGGGTTAACCCACAACCAGTTGACGCGATGCACGTTAACTGGCACGGCCACATACTGGCCATTCCACTTCATGACATTGGTGATCATCGGTGGTACGACTTCATCCCAACCACCCTGTTTGGCTACATCATTAAGATTCGTGAGAAAACCAAGCCCCGCCCATTCTTGAATATCGTGTCCTTTAATTTGAGCCGCCGACGGTGGGTTACCCGACACCGCGCGCGTTTTCAATACCGTCATGGCACTTTCACCACCACCACCTGCGACAGCGAAATCTTTCCAACTATGGCCTTGCTGCTCCAACATTTCGGTGAGCACAGCTATCGACTTGGCTTCACCACCGGAAGTCCACCAATGGAGTACTTCCACTTCACCAGCGTGAGTCGAAGGGATGAAAGAGACAGAGAGGAAAGATAAAGCAAGCAGAGTGTTATGAAATTTCATCATCATCTTCCTTGGTTTTGATTCGGCAACCTGATTCGCAAACTTTTATTAACCATTAAAGTGCTGATCGTTTACCTACTAGTCTAATCAAAGAAAATTTTTTTCGTTGAAACAAACCGTAATTTTAACGTAACGAAAGCGTTACACTACACCGCTAAGGTAGGTGGGATAAAGACTTGTGCTTCCAGACCACCATGAGCTGGATTGCGTAAAATGAGATCTCCGCCGTGTCCATGTAAAATACTTCGGCATATTCCAAGGCCAAGACCGTGGCCTTGATCATCATCGGCAAGGCGAAAATAGGGCTCAAAGACCGCTTCTAATTTATCTATCGGGATCCCCGGGCCTTGGTCTTGGATGGTGATAATCACCCACTCTGGATTTTCTTCCAACTTCACCCACACTTGCTGACCATACTTCACGCCATTGCCAATCAAGTTTGTCAATACTCGTTGAATAGCTAAAGGCTTAGCGATTATCGGTTCAAGCTGTGTAGGCGTAAAATGGACCACTTGGCGAGTTAAGTTGTACCCTTCTGCAATCGTCTGAATCATCTCATTGAGATCAATACTGCTGTTATTTTCGTGTAAATCGGTATCTCGCACGCACTGCAATGCCCCTTTAACCATCATCTCTAGCTCATCGAGATCGCGGTTAAATTTTTCCCGCTTAACATCGCTTTCGAGCAATTCAGCCCTTAGGCGTAAGCGGGTGATGGGTGTTTTTAAATCATGAGAGATGGCCGAAAACAGATGCTCTCTATCGGCCACGTAACGTCGAATTCGTTGCTGCATACGATTGAATGCGCGGGTCGCTGTGATCAATTCTGTCGCCCCCTCTTCACGCAAGGGACGCTGGGCAATATCCATACTCATCTCATTCGCCGCTTTGGCTAAATTTCTCAGTGGCCGAACTTGGCGGCGCATAAGCAAGTAGGTCAACGCTAACAAAATGGTGGTGGAAAAAAAGAGAAATAAGATCTGCTCTTTTCTTAGTAGAGTGTCATCCAATTTCACGTATGGAGCGGGAAGTAGCGCCGCCACGTAAACCCATTCATGGCTTGAGAGTTCGATTTGCACCACCAGCACTGGCGGGTTTAGCGGTTCAAGTGTGAGTGTATGGTAGGCCCACGACTTGGGTAAGTCGCTGAGAAAAATATCGTTTTTTAGTAATCGCAAATGTTCTGGTTTGGTAAATTCAACTTGAATACTCTCAACGTTATTGAGCTTTTGTTGCAACACTTCCCTCACCGCATCGACTGAAGCTCGCTTGAGCGGCGTATCGATAATCGGCTCCACAGTCAATGGCTCTTTATTGAATGAGACAAAAAAACGGGTTCCCCCCATATTGCGAATTTGATCCAGCACGATATGCCGATATTTGACGGGTAGTGATTGAAAAAAGGTCACGGTGGAAGCAAACATACCTGCCATGCTAGAAGAAACGGAACTTATCCCTTCCAACTCTTTTTGTTTAGATTGGCTGTACCAAATCGCCGTTGCGATGCCCTGCGCTATCACCACCGCCAACAAAGTCAGCAGCAGTGTTCGTGAGACAAGAGAGTTGGGTTTTAAGCGTGAAAAGAGACGTCTTAGCGTCATTTTTAATGGCCGTAACTGACCGGAACGGCCAGAATATAGCCGTTGCCACGCATGGTTTTAATGTAGTGAGGGTATTTTGCACTATCACCCAATCGCTGACGTAAACGGCTAAGTTGCACGTCGATACCTCGCTCAAAAGGGAGCGCTTCACGTCCACGAGTAGCAAATGAGATGGTATCGCGATCAAGCACTTCCTTAGGCCGGGTTAAAAACAGCATCAGTAGTGCAAAATCACTGCCCGACAAGTCATGCTCATCAGCACGCTCTAGATGTGTAATTCGGTGTGACAAGGTATCGAGTTGCCAATCACCAAACGTAATCTGTTTGGGCAGCGCATCGGTTGTTTTTTCATCATTGACTTGTACCCGGCGCAGCAAAGCCTTGATGCGCGCCATTAACTGACGCGGGTTGAAAGGTTTCGCCACATAATCATCCGCGCCAATTTCTAAACCAATGATTTGGTCAGTTTCATCAGAAACCGCGGTCAACATAATGATAGGAACGTTCGAATGACGACGGATTTTTTGGCATAAAGTAAAACCATCGTCTCCGGGCATCATCACATCCAACAAAATAAGATCGGGATAACTGTTACGTTCCAAATAGGCTAATAGCTCGATGCCATCCGCGGTGGTGACGATATCAAAACCAGACTTCGTCAAGTACTCATCTAATAATTGCCGAATCTCTTCGTCATCATCCACGACTAGAATGCGCGTTCTTGCCTGCATGTCCACTATCCATATTTTCAACTGATCGGCCTAGTGTAGCTATAGGTCATTTTTTTGATTATTGATATTTATGTAAAGTTTGAATTCTGTCTAGATAGAGATCACAAAATGCGTTACTTATGAGGAACAACTGATTTCCATTTTTTTCCCCCATTCAGGAGGAAGCTGGGCAAAATGACTCTTTTCCGGCTGCTCGGCATAAGGGTTGGCTAACAATTGTGCTAATTGGTGCACTTGTTGGTAATCACCCTGTTCTGCTTTATCAATCGCTTGTTGAGCCAAATAATTACGCAAAATATATTTCGGATTCACTTTTCTCATCTCTGCGCAGCGCTGCTCAATCGAAATCGCGTTCCCCGAACTGTCGATTTCTCGCTCACAACGAGCCAGATACTGTTCAAGCCAAGACTGAGCGGCAGCGCGGTCAATGAAGAGATCCAATACAGGTTGCTCCCCTTCTCGATCCAAGTTGGATAGTTGCCGGAAAAAGCGAGTGTAATCGGTGTGATTTTTGGTTAATAACTCAAACATTTGCTCAAACAACACCGAATCACCGGGCAGAGAGGTCAACAACCCCAATTTACGACGCATTTGCTGGCTAAAATAACGGCCGAGCTGCGCTTCAAACTGAGCGAGTGCCGCTTCCAGATCGCTTCTTTCCACTAACGGTGACAATGCATGAGCTAAAGCGGACAGGTTCCACAACGCCACACGCGGCTGCTGATCAAACGCGTAGCGGCCTTGATAATCGGAGTGATTGCCAATATAAGTCGGTTCATAATCATCGAGAAAAGCAAAAGGACCGTAGTCAAAGGTTTGACCGAGAATTGACATATTGTCGGTATTCATCACACCATGGGCAAATCCAACCGCTTGCCAATCAGCAATCATCTTAGCAGTACGCTCAACAATGTGACTAAACATGGCCGCATAAGGTTTTTCTTGTGTAAGGCAATCAGGGTAATGCCACTCAATCACTTTATCAGCCAGTTGCTTTTGCTCTGCTAATTGGTTGGTATAGAAAAAATGTTCAAAATGGCCAAAGCGAATATGGCTCTGCGCTACACGTACCAGCAGCGCACCTCGCTCTTGTTTTTCTCGATAAACAGGCGTGTCACTGCTCATCATCGCTAATGCTCTTGTGGTCGCAATCCCAAGACCCGCCATCGCCTCACTACACAAGTATTCGCGAATAGTGGAGCGCAGTACGGCGCGGCCATCCCCCATACGCGAATAAGGCGTAAGTCCAGCACCCTTCAAATGCAGATCATACACTTCGCCCGTTTTACTCTCGATTTCGGCCAGTAGTAAACCACGGCCATCACCCAAATCAGGGTTATAAATACCAAATTGATGGCCCGCGTATTTCATCGCTAATGGCTTAAATTGCGCGGGAATAACTTGGCCAGACAGGCTGTGCAGTAGCTCATCATTAGGTTGTGTTGGTAAAGACAAATCGCCAGCCAGTGAGGCATTCCAAGCAACCCAACGCACATTGTCTAAAGGCGCTGGGTTCACTGGAGAATAAAAAGCCGAGGGTAATTCACCATAGCGAGTGTGCAGTGTTACTTCATTCCAAATCGACATGCGAAGTCCTCATAATATGGTTTTTGGTTAGACTTTTGCACGTTAGCAAATACTTGAGCTCTAGACTAGGGTATTATTAGGCAAAGTTGTCACCTATTACAGGTCACATTCAAGGTGAAGTCGATGTTATCCATTTTTGATATTTTTAAAATTGGTGTGGGCCCTTCTAGCTCACACACCAATGGGCCAATGATTGCAGGCTATCAATTTAGCCAAATCATTGCTGATTTAACGCAAGTGGCAAGAGTGCAGATTGACCTTTACGGTTCATTATCACTTACAGGACGTGGCCACCACACTGATCGCGCCGTGATATTAGGTCTGCTGGGCAATAAGCCTGACACCATCAAAATCACCAGCGCCAATCAAGCGCTAGCGCATGCTATTGAACACGGTGAGCTTAATTTAGCGGGAAAAAAGCTCATTCCATTCCAGCTAAAAACAGACCTCCTCTTCCAAAATACTAATCTTCCCTTACATGAAAATGGTATGACGATTACCGCTTTGGGAGCGCAAGGAGAAACGTTAGCCTTTGAAACTTACTACTCGGTGGGAGGCGGTTTTGTTGCTACCGCCAAAGAGTTGGAACACGGTAGTGCAAATGCACCCGTGGAGGTCGAATTTCCTTTTACTTCTGCTGATGAATTACTCTTTAAAGCCGAAAAACATGGCTTAAGTTTAGGCAGTCTCGTTTTGCGCAATGAAATAGCATTTCATGACCTTGAAACGATTAACCACAAAGCCGATCAAATCTGGAAAGTGATGTCGCTCTGCATGCAGCGCGGCTTTGAAACGGAAGGCATTCTCGAAGGTGGGTTGCATGTCACGCGCCGCGCACCAGCACTGCTCAAAAAGCTGGAAGCTAACGCGGCGATTGAAAGTGACCCAATGGAGATCATGGACTGGATTAACCTGTTTGCTTTCGCGGTCAGTGAAGAAAATGCAGCGGGAGGGCAAGTGGTTACCTCGCCAACCAATGGCGCGGCAGGAGTGATACCCGCCGTATTAATGTATTACCACCGCTTTATCCGAGAGCTTGACACTAAGCAGTTGAAAGATTTTCTCGCCGTGGCTGGCGCTATTGGTATTTTGTACAAAACCAATGCTTCTATTTCAGGGGCCGAAGTAGGCTGTCAAGGAGAGATTGGAGTCTCTTCCTCAATGGCAGCGGCAGGGTTGACCGCGCTAAGAGGTGGCAGCAACGAACAAATTTGCATGGCGGCTGAAATTGCCATGGAGCATTCATTGGGTATGACATGCGACCCAATGGGTGGCTTAGTTCAAGTCCCTTGCATCGAACGCAATGCAATGGGAGCTGTGAAAGCGATTAACGCTTCACGCATGGCCCTAAAACGGACCAGCAAATGCTTAATTTCTCTAGATAAAGTGATTGAGACCATGTACCAGACGGGGAAAGATATGAATCGGAAATATCGTGAAACCTCATTAGGCGGCTTAGCGTTAATCCACCTATCACCACCTTGTGAATAGTAATACCGTTCAATCCTCATCAAGCCCTGTGTGAATACAGGGCTTGTTTAAGCGGTAAATTCAGGAATGCGTAACTCTTGGTTCTGGGTAATCGCTTCTCGCTGCACAATCCACTGAAAGCTGAGCGACAACACACAAATCTCAACCGCACAAACCACTAACCAGACGAGTGACAATAGTAATGTCAATGGCAGAAAATGTAGATTAAACAAGGGCTGTAGTAGTGCGTTGATAAGCATGGGGATCACACCTATCAGCACAAATAGTGCTTTGGCGTGGGGCTTTGACATTTGCCACGCGACACTCAAACCTCTAGGTTGATGATCTAGTGCTGTTGCTGGCAAAACTAATGACCAGCGGGAGATAAACCAGCCAATAGGCAGCATTGCGGCATAGGTACAAAGCTGGATTAACCACATTGGCATAGTCACTATATTTGCCAGCGAGCCAATGATAAACATGGGTATGATTAGAATGGCAAACAGCATAGCGCCTAACGCGGCCCACCATCCAATAAAGCGCAATTCACGCGAACTTAAGTAAAAAATCGTGCTCAAACGGCAAGATTTTTCACCCAGCAGAACCAAACGATGCAAGCGCACTGTCGCCATCGCCGCCGTTACCGTATAAAGCACATAAACAATCACATTCGTTAATGTAAACAACTGTTGTGGATCATCAAAGTCAACAACACCAATCGTGAAATAGAGATTCACCACCAAAAAAGGTGAAGATTGCAGCATGAGAGTCAGCCAATTTTTTTGGACTAATTTTAACGCACTCACCACAGTATACTGAATCGGTAGCTGCTGATATTCCATGAATCTATTCCCTGACAAATAAGTAAGGTTAATATATCGAAAATAGATCCCACTTGTTCTAAAAGCTCTGTGATGCCAATCCAACTCCCTGCACTCATTGATAACAATCTTATTGGTATCTCATATTAGTGACTCGGCAACGAGGCGCTATTCTGAATAAAGAGACGATCGCTGACACTGAGGTATCTCACCGCATTTGAAGAGTTCATGCTAGAATGCGCCGAATTTGCGATGAGTTGCACTCAAAGTATTAGGACGTAGCGCCTTACGCTGAGCAAAGCCATCGCTTGCTAACTGTTTTGACTTTTTAACTCTGAGAGCCCGCATGCCATTTTCCAACCTAGGATTGAGCGATCCAATCTTAAAAGCCGTTCACGAAGTCGGCTATTCTGCCCCAACACCGATTCAAGAACAGGCAATCCCAGCCATTTTGACGGGTAAAAATGTCATTGCGGCAGCGCAAACCGGTACGGGTAAAACCGCTAGCTTTGTACTGCCCATTTTGCAGATGCTTAGTCAAGGAACAACTCAGCGCGCCAAACGTGTTCGCGCATTAATTTTAGCGCCCACTCGCGAATTGGCTCTGCAAGTGGAAGAGAACGTCACTCAATACGCAAAGTATCTGCCCTTAACCTGCCTTGCGATGTACGGCGGTGTCGATTCGCAAAAACAAAAACAACGCTTGATTGAAGGGGTGGACATTTTGATCGCCACGCCGGGGCGCTTGCTTGATATGTATGGCCAACGCGCCGTTCATTTTGATGAGCTTGAAGTGTTGGTGATGGATGAAGCTGACCGCATGCTCGACATGGGTTTCATTGAAGACATCAATAAAATTGTTGATCGCCTACCACTAAACCGTCAGAACTTGCTGTTTTCGGCGACCCTTTCTCGCCCAGTGCGCGAGTTGGCTAAATCAGCCATTAATGATCCGATTGAAATTGATGTCGCTGGTTACAACCGCACGCCAAATCAAATTGAGCAGTGGATTATCACTGTCGATAAAGATCAAAAATCTGCACTACTGAGCCATTTGATTACTGAAAACCAATGGCAACAGGCGATGATTTTCATCGAAACCAAACACGGTGCGGCAAAGCTGGCGAGCCAACTGGAAAAGCGGGGCATTGCGGCAGAGGCGTTTCACAGTGGCCGTAGCCAAGAAGTTCGTGAAAAATTATTAGCCGATTTCAAAGCAGGTAAACTGCAATTTTTGATTGCAACGGGCGTTGCCGCGCGCGGTATTGATATTGACAACTTAGAAAGAGTGGTGAATTACGACTTGCCTTATCCTGCGGAGAACTACATTCACCGTATTGGACGAACAGGTCGTGCTGGTGCAACCGGCGAAGCAATTTCTCTCGTATCACGCGATGATTTTAAAAACTTGTGCATGATTGAAAGCCGCTTAGGACATTTGCTTGTGCGTAAAGAAATTGAAGGTTTCACACCGAAAAAAGACGTGCCTATTTCCATTTTAAATTACCACTTGAAAAAGCGTGATAACGAGCACTCAAGTGCACCGCGTCGTAGCCCTCGCCCTAAACAAGAAAAACGCTCATAAGCATAATGCTTCTTTACAAATCCCACCGCCCGGTGGGATTTTGTTGACTAAACCATTCCCGCATCACACTTTTACGCCTTCTTTCTCTCTACGCCCCAAAATCACTACTCAAGGATGATTCTGTCTTCATCAACTTCTATTAGCCTGCAACTCATCTCCTATTTCTCGCATCCCATCATCGCTTAGGTTGACACGTTATGGCTTACAACAAATACACTATCTATCAAGTTTTCACGCGCTTATTCGGTAATACAAACTGTTGCTACACACCTTGGGCAACGAAAGAACAAAATGGCGTCGGTAAATTAAGTGACTTCACTGACGATGCACTCAATGCAATTCATCAACTTGGGATCACTCATATTTGGTATACCGGTGTTTTACATCACGCACTGGTGGGTGATTACCGTGCATGGGGAATAGAGAATGATCACCCAAGTGTTGTCAAAGGTAGAGCGGGCTCGCCTTACGCCATTAAAGACTACTATTCGATAAACCCTGATTTAGCCGACGACCCAGCTCAGCGTAATCACGAATTTGAAGCCTTGATTAAGCGTACACACCAAGCGGGCATGAAAGTCATCATCGACATTGTCCCTAACCACGTGGCGCGCCAATATCAAGGGCTCAATAACCCTGTCGGAGTCAATGATTTTGGTGAAAATGATGATACCAGTGTGCAATACACCAGGGACAATAACTTCTATTACCTACCCGACACCTCCTTTAAACTGCCAGATATTCCCACCTCATTGCTACCGTTGGGCGGTGAATGCCACCCAGATTTAGCCACCCCGTTTTACGAACACCCCGCAAAATGGACAGGCAATGGATCTCGTTTGGCCAAGCCGAACATCGATGATTGGTATGAAACCGTCAAAATAAACTACGGCATCAAACCGGATGGAAGCAAAGATTTTACCGAACTTCCGCAGCAATACCGTTTTCTATCTCACCTTGAACACGCCGTTTTCTGGCAAGACAAAAGAGTCCCGGATTCATGGCGTAAATTTCGGGATATCGCTCTTTATTGGATCGATAAAGGCGTGGATGGCTTTCGTTATGATATGGCCGAAATGGTACCGATTGAATTTTGGAGCTATCTCAACTCGGCAATTAAACTACACAACCCCGATGCTTTTTTAATGGCAGAGGTGTATCAGCCAAATTTATACCGCGATTACATCCAGATCGGGAAAATGGACTATCTGTACGACAAAGTCGACCTTTACGATAGTCTCAAAGCCATCATGCAAGGACACGGCTCTACCAAAGAGATTGGTCGTATTGAATATCAACTGCGCGACATTGAGCATCACATGCTGCATTTCTTGGAAAACCATGACGAGCAGAGAATTGCCTCGCCTGAATTTGCAGGGGAAGCACATAAAGCACGCCCAGCCATGTTGATTTCAGCCTGTTTATCCAGCTCACCAACCTTGCTTTATTTTGGGCAAGAAGTGGGCGAACCGGGAGCGGAACATGCCGGCTTTGGCCAGCCTTCTCGCACCTCTATTTTTGACTATATCGGTGTTCCACAACACCAAAAATGGATGAATAACGGCGCATTTGATGGTGGCCAATTAAACGAGAGCGAGAAGCAGCTGCGCCATTTCTACTCAACATTACTGAATTTAGTCAAACAGAGCCCCGCACTGACCGGTGAATATCATGATCTGTACGCCGCCAATGTTGAACACTTCTCCGACCAACAAGATTACTTATTTGCCTTTGCTCGCTCTAACCCGTCACAAAAGCTGATCATCGCAGCGAACTTCAGTGCCACAAGTGGCAAAACCGTAAAACTGCATTTACCTAAAGCATTGACCACTTATTGGCAGTTAACCTGTGGTGAGCACACTCTATTCGACCCGCTAAATCAACAAACGCTGACGCTCTTCGTCAACGAACAAGAGAGCTATGTGATGATCGACTTCACCCCACTTTCGACCCATTTCATGGTTCTCAATAATATTTAAACCTCAAAGAGAGTCATTGGTCTTCTTTCAATACAACAAGCCAGCATCTTCATCGTGCTGGCTTGTTTTGCTAAAGGCTATAAGGTTAAGGCTTGCTTTAAGTGACTTTCATTAACACGGGTTCTTGATCAGATTCCCGCTCATGCTGATTGGGCAAAATGCCTAAAGTATGTAAAAAGGTTTTGAGCATGATGGCGTAAATGAACATCATAGGAAGGCCTGCGACCACACAAAGCGACTTAATGGTTTCAATCCCTCCCCCAGCCAAAAATACACTTAAACTGATCAGCCCAATCGCACAGGCCCAAAGCAATTTTACTCGATTATCAGGATCACCATTCAAAGCCAATTCATTGGTGGTGAGCATCGCCGTCGCAACACTCGCACTGGACATAGTGGTCAGCATCAATAAAAACTGAATGAGTAGAAATAGCCCAAGCACCCCATTTCCCCCAGGTAAGGTTTTTATCAATGAAACCACTGCGTAGGTTAAGCCACCTTCTGCCATCCAGCCCTGAACGGGTAAACCGCCCAGCATTTGAGCCCACACCGCATAGCCACCAAAAATGGAGATAAAAAATGCGCAGCCCAAAGCGCCCATCGAGATGGTGTACAAAACCACTTCACGAATCGTTCGTCCACGAGAAATTCGCGTGATGAATAGGCCCATCATAATCAAGTACGCGTAATACCAAAACCAATAGTACTGAGTCCAGCCTTGTGCAAAACCACTTTGCTGAACAGGGTCTGTCCACAATGACATTCTAAAGAAATTATCCAACATCACGCCCAGTGAGTCAGTGAAACTATTAAGAATGAAAGAAGGTTGAGTCGCCAATAATACAAACAGGGCAAACAACACCGCCATGCTGACTGTCCAGTTAGAAATCATGTTGATGCCTTGATTAAAACCAACCCCCATCACAACCACTAACGCAGCCACAAAAAGCACAATAATTGTGCCTTGTAAGCCAAGGCTATTCTCAATCTGTAACAGCTCTGCCACACCAGCGCTGACCAAGGTCACAGTTAAGGCCAGCGAGCTAGCAAACGCGGCCAACGTACCAAAAATCGACAATAGATCGATACTTTTTGCCACCAAAGGATGGTCACCCACTACCGAAGAACACAAACTGGAAACTTTTAACGTGCGTTTTTTTTGTACATAAAATGCATAAGCAAACGGAATCGCTGGAAAGCAGTAAATCGCCCAGCCTGTAATACCCCAATGAAAAATAGAGTAGGTAACGGCCCATGCCGCAGCAGGATAACTATTAGGCTCAGCAAATAACGGCGGTGATTGTAAGTAATACATCGGTTCACCTATCGCCCAGTAAATGAGTGACGCCCCGACGCCAGCGGTAAAAATCATCCCGCCGTAAGAAAAATTACTGTATTCGGTTTTTTCTTCACCTAAACGAATGCGGCCGTATTTCGAACACGCCAGCCACAGTAAAAAAACCACTAACGCCAAACTTGCCATCTGTACTAACCAGCCAAACCAGTGGCTCACCCAGCCCATAGCTTGCGCCGCCATCGCTTGAGAGGTGGCTGGATAAAGCGCAGATACCGTTAACAAAACAAGCACTAACGCAATCGCAGGAAAAGCCAATCCATAATTAAGATTTTTCAAAACTGCGCCTCCATTCATAAAGTGCTTGAATATGGCGAGGGGTGATGCCGCAACATCCGCCGATCACGGTTGCACCGAGGGCATACCACTGCTTGGCAAATGCGAGATAATCTTCTGCACTAAACTCACGCATGGCTTGTACGGTTTCGTTAGCGGCGTGATCCGATTTAATCGGCGTAAAACTGTTTGCATAAACGCCGATTTCAATCTTTTGCGCTCGGCCTTCCAACACCATTTTCGCCTGTTGAATGGCATCAGCCATCACCTCGGGTATTGAGCAGTTAAAGAAAATACCCGCCCCACCCGCAGAATAGATTTGTTCTGCGGCTTCAGACACTGACTGCCCAGAACGCAATTGTGCGATATTAGAGTCATCTTTCAGAGTCAGTGCGTAATAGCAAGGCTTGGTTGATGAGGCAAACACCGATTGAATCATGCTCAACTCTTCTAAACTGGCAATCGTCTCCGCTAACCAGACGTCCACATAAGGATCTTGTGCTTGATACAAAGTGAGTGAAATCGCTCGTGCGACTTCGGCTTGAAAGAGATCAGGCCGATAGCTTCCCATAGCCGGTGGCATAGAACCCGCCACTAAAATCGGACGTTCTGACTGTTGTGCTACTTCCGCAGCAATCTGCGCGGCTAAGTTCGCTAACCTTGCACCATCGGTTTGATATAGTGACTCGCCCAAGTGAAAAGGGACACACGCATAGCTATTCACCGTGATAATGTCGGCACCGCTATCAATAAATCCTTGGTGAGCTAAACGAACATGTTGTGGAGATTCAATCAGCGCTTGCGCGCTCCAAAGTGGCTGAGAAAAAGGAGCGCCAATTCTTTTTAATTCACGCCCCATGCCACCATCAAGAAGGGTTAATTTGCTCATAATATCGTATCCATAATGCTTTATTGGTCAGTGCCATTGAAGCATACTGTGAGCAAGATCATAGTGAATAACATTGAAGTGCAATATGAATTTTATTCAAGTAAGTGACTTGATTTATCTATTCTTTTTCGCAAGGTCACTATCTGTTGTTCATGCTGTCATTCGTGCTGTAATTCTTAGAAAACATGGGGCTTGGCCATTTCACAACAAATACTCAACGCATCATAAACAACTCTTCATGGAACTGAGTTTCAACGTCTACATGGTAAGGCTTCAACGCCTGTTTTAAAGTCCGTGAAAACGCAACAGGGCCACAAAAGAAAAACTCAAAACCACTTAAATCACCACACTGGCGAGCAATAGTCTCGGCAGACAAATGCGGCGCAATGCTTGAATCAATCACTGTGAGGGAGACACCTGCACGCAATGCTTTCTGCTTAAGCTCATCACACAGGGCTTGCTCTGCATGATGGCAGCAGAAGAACAGATAAGTAGCCGGATGCGCTTTTACCGTGTGTAAATAATCTAACCCAGCCATAAATGGAGCGATGCCGACACCGCCACCAATCCAGACTTGTGGCCTATCACTATAAAACTCAAATCGTCCATATGGACCTTCGACCTCAATCGGCTCACCCACGGTAATTCTCTTATAAAGGCCAGTGGTAAAATCGCCGAGCTCTTTGATCAAAAATCGCATCTCATTAGCCTCATTGTACGAAGCAATAGTAAACGGATGCGGCTCTTCGCCAACAAAACTCAAATAGGCAAACTGCCCTGCTTTGTGTCCGGGCCAAGGTTTCTCCATCTTAATTCTTAAATCTAACGTTTGGCTCGCTGCGCAGTAGTGGCATGCGCTAATCTTCGCTGAATAACGTGCATTTCGGCCCACAAATCCAAGCAAACTGTAGATTGCTGCCGCGGAGCCAAGCGCTATAAACATCAACACTAACCAATAAATCGGCCAGCCCCAATACGCCTTTTTCAACAATAATACCGAATGCCCAGCTAGCAAAAGGTACACCACCGCCATCAAACGGTGCGATAAGCGAAACGGTTTGTATTTAATGGTTAGCCACAGTGATACACCCACCAGCAGCAATAATGAGTAGAACCCCCATTCGCCAATGGCTAACCCAATCGGGCGCATCTCTTTTACCCAAAGCGCAAAACCCGACAAGTTCCCCTGTGGGCCAGAGCCATTGAGCCGATTAGGTTTAGTCAGGAGCTCAAGTGCGATCATCCATTTCGGTATCTGGTAACAAAGCCAGTGAAATAAACCAAGCAACGTGGCCGAAATGCCCAGCCATTTATGTATCCGATAACCTTTATCGATTCCTTGTGTCCACTGTTCAACAAGGGGCAAACGAAGCGCCAGCACCATAGCCAATGACATCGCCACAATGGCCAAAATGCCTGACCACTGTATAAAAGCCGATCGCCACTTGAAGAGGTTTTGAGACACAAAAAGCGTTGGCTCGGCTTGCATCCATAATACCGAGGCAACCACCATCACAATCAATACCGTTTTGCTTACTCTGCTCATCACAATAACCACTTAAATAGAAAGGTTATCTAAGAGTAACAAGCACAACGTAAAGTAGATGAAGTAACAAGTAAATCTGTGTAAAGACGGCAATCCAAGCTCTTTAAGCGCTATATCCTTTTTATTGAACGCAGAAAAATCTGACCAATCAAACAACGCTGATCTTCCGCACGATAATCTTAGGGAGGGTCACTGAATTCTGTTAGAATGCGGCCCCTTCAACTAGCGTGTTAAGAGATGATCATTCGTGATGCCACGTTGTTTGAATAAAAAACCAACGAAAACCATACACCCCTGCTGGCCTCGGTTAGTGAACTACTTAGGAACTCGTTATGATGACTGAAGAAGAAAGAATTGAATTACAAAGAAATAACCCATTACACGGTCTTAAGTTAGAAACATTACTGCAAGAACTAGTGGATTTTTACGGTTGGGATATTCTCGATACGGCAATGCGTTTTAACTGCTTCCATACCAACCCATCGGTTGCCAGCAGCGTGAAATATCTCAATAAAACCGATTGGGCGAGAGAGAAAGTAGAAAACTTCTACCTATATCGCTTTAAACGTATGCCACGCGCTTCAGCTGAAGAATATGATCTGCCACCGCGCGCGCGCACTTTCCCACATGGCCTCAAACCTAAAGAGCCAATGGAGCTGACGGTTGATTCCATTTTAAACTCACAGGCTAAAGCGGCTTCTGCCCATAAAGAGCGTTCCGCACGTAACCGTTCGTTTCGTCGTTAAAGAACGATAAGTCAGTGATCGGCTCACGACACAACAAATCGGTTGAGCACAAAATGAATGTTGGTGTAAGAGAACCTTGCACCAACATTTTCCATCACAACATTTCAGCGTGAACCTTAATTATAAATAGGTTGCCATAAGCAGACTTTCTGCTGCTTACGTTGGTCATACAGCCATGTATATTGGCAATGATTATCGTAACTATATCGCCCAGTCTGAACCTTATATGGCCCAAAACTCACACCTTGTAAAGATTGAAAACGCCCTTGATAAAGCAATGAGAAGTGCAAGTGAGGACCGGTGGACGATCCACCTTCACACAAAGCAATGGAACGCTGGTTAGCATAAACACCCAACTTACTGTCTTTCGTCACCCACTGATTATTCGCGACTTGGATTCCGTCCATATGGTAATAGTTCGTCGCCCAACCGTTTGGATGCGTCACGCGCAGTTGGCACCGAGACATCACCGACACGTAGCCATCATGCGCGGCCGTTACACTGTAAGTTGGCGCGCCCCAAGCTGGCCAATCGTAAGAAACGTCGATTGAAGAAAGCGGAAAGCCTGAACCACTGTGCGCATGCGTACCGTTAGGTATCCACTGATACCCTTTGCGCCATGGCCACTGCATAAACCCCTCACTAGGCGAAGCAATGAGGTTTCCCATACGCATAGGAGCTGGTGTGTTTTGTGGTTCGCTGAAAGCACCAAACCAAAGCTCATATTGCGATTTCCATAATGCCCAATCATCCACCCGATTCAATTGCTGCATGACCGCTAACGTCGCAGCATTGTATTGAAGAGCCGATGAACTTTCTTGATAGTGATAGAAACGCTGAGACAGTTGATTCGCAATATCTTTGATCTGCCGCTGTCTATCGTCCAAGCTTTGATCCAAAGCACTCTCTTGTTCTAATAACGCTAAAGTGGTCAATAACACTCGAGGATCAACCCCCGTTGCCCCAGCCCAATGGCTAACTGACTCGACAAGCTCAAGCCAATGTAGCTGATGGGTACCAATAAAATCTTCAATATTGAAAGGACGTTGATGAGGTCGAAAAACAAACTCATCATCGCTAATCAGAGAAAATGGCAGTTGACTCTCTGCAAGCTGCGCTTCGTTAAGCCGTGGAGTATCGACATCAGGATACAACTGATGGCTTACCACCATTGGGCTAAAACAGATAAACCATGTCACTAAAGAAGATTTGGTTAGATTCATTACGCACCCTCCATATGAATTAAATTTCACATAGAGTGTGGCACAAAATATTCGTGGGATAGCTAAGAAGGTGCGCTTTGCGAGGCCAGTAGGAGCAAGATGTAATAAGATGAAAGCGATGAAATTATCAACACTCTGCACAAAAGTACCATCGGAGTAAAAAACCGAACGGATGAACATGAAAAACAAAAGCCCCGACAACTTTTTGAGTTATCGGGGCTTTCTTGAATAAATGGCGCGCCCTGTAGGATTCGAACCTACGACCACATCCTTAGAAGGGACGTGCTCTATCCAGCTGAGCTAAGGGCGCGCTACAGGGACAGGATTATACGAGTTGAACTCCGTAAATCAATCGCTTTCTCTAGCATTCTGTTTCAAATGCCTAAAAAACTGCCATTCGCTAACCATGTGACGAAAAACAGAACAAAGCAAACGTTTGCTTATAGATGTTACTTTAAATATCTGCGACAATGCGCCCAAAAATATTTGCGACCAATGTGTAAGGAAAGCCATGACTGCTCAAAATATTGATGGGACACTCATCTCCCAGACGGTTCGCTCTGAAGTAGCGGCGCGGGTAAAAGCTCGCACTCAAGTGGGTCTTCGAGCTCCGGGGCTAGCGGTGGTGCTGGTGGGAGAAGATCCTGCGTCACAAGTGTATGTCGGCAGCAAACGTCGTGCTTGTGAAGAGGTGGGTTTTGTTTCTAAATCCTATGATCTTCCGGCCACTGCAGGTGAAGAGGAGCTACTGGCGTTAATCGATAAGCTCAATGCCGACCCTGAAATTGACGGCATTTTAGTGCAACTGCCCTTACCTGCTGGGATTGACACAACCCATGTGCTTGAACGCATTGTTCCTGAAAAAGATGTCGATGGTTTTCACCCTTACAATGTGGGCCGTTTAGCCCAACGCATTCCTAAACTGCGCTCTTGCACGCCCAAAGGGATCATCACTTTGCTTGAGCGCTATAACGTTCAACTGCGTGGTAAGCATGCAGTGATTGTGGGCGCATCCAATATTGTCGGCCGACCAATGACGTTAGAGCTGCTACTGGCTGGTTGCACCACAACCACATGCCACCGCTTCACTAAAGATTTAGAGCACCATGTTCGCCAAGCTGATTTGTTGGTGGTGGCTGTTGGTAAACCCAATTTTATTCCCGGTGCATGGATTAAAGAAGGTGCCGTGGTGATTGATGTGGGCATCAACCGCTTGGAGTCAGGCAAACTGATTGGCGATGTCGAGTACGATGTAGCTCGCACCAAAGCAAGCTTGATCACCCCTGTTCCGGGTGGTGTCGGGCCAATGACGGTTGCCAGTTTGATTGAAAACACCCTGTTGGCGTGCGAACAATTTCACCCCAATAACTGATCTTGTTATTGATTATTGCTAGTGGTTATTGATAGCTATGATCAGCGAGCCAAAAAGAACCCCAGCACTGCGCTGGGGTTCTTGCGTTATAAACCAACTTAGCCTTTATTGGGCATTATTCATTTGCGTTAGTTTGTTGCCTATTGGCGTAGAGAAATTGTAGCCGTCGTGTTCGTCCCAGTTAATAGACCATGTCATCACACCACCGTAGTTAGGGTAGTTGAAACTCGGTTTCACCGTCGCGCAAGAGGTTCCCTTGGTTAAGCAGTCCAACGCATCAAGAATGTTTTGCGTGGGCGCTTGCCCAGAGTTGGCAGAGCTCGGGCCAGAAGGCAAACCGATTGCAACTTGATCGTCACGCAGTGGTTCAAAGCGTGAACCATCGGCCAAATCAAACCCTTCTAACAGCATTTTTGATTGAGCGACCATCATATCCACCGAACCTTCAGGTGCTGCACCCGGTAGATAAGGGTTTGGTAACCCACCGTTGTTATAGAGCTGGACATGAAGTAGATCGAGTGTGTCACGAACCTCATTGATGATAGGAATATACGCACCCCAAATGCCGCTATAAGCCACCATTCCGCCTTGAACATAAGGGTGTTCTGGTGCCATGGTCAGGTACATATCACCGCCGATGTTGGCTTCAATTTGCTTTAATGCCCGGCCCAAGCGCGCTTGAATTTGCGAGCCATGCATTAAGTTAGAACCACTTTCTAAATCAACATCCAAACCATCAAAACCCCACTCTTTGATCAACGCCGTCAAACTATCAACAAAGTGCGCTTCATCACTGTCAGTATTGAGCGTAATGTTGCCTTCCGCGCCACCAAGTGACAAAACAAAAACTTTGCCTTTGGCTTGCAAAGCCGCCATATCTTGCTTGAACTGGGTAGCATCTAAGGCGGGACAGCTACTATGCGCATCGCCTGCGAAAAGATTGAAATGCACGGTTCCATTACTGTTGCGGTCATTATCGGCAAATGCAATATCGATCACATCCCACGCATCAGACATATCAGCGAGACGCATTGGGCAGCCAGCAGCATTGACAAAATTATGCCAGTAACCGATCAATTTGTGCTTTTTCTGTGTCTGTTCAACCACCTTCACGGCAGCTGCGTCTGACAATACACTACTGCCTGCATCATAAGCTTGCGCAGCCACTGTGTATTCGCCGATAGCCGTAGGTGTCCAAGTGTAGGCATAAGGCGCACTGGTATCAGTTGCGACCACCGCTCCATTCACTAAGAAATCGACTTTAGAAACAGCACCAGTGAGTGACGTCGCATTGGCAGCAATATTGACTGGTTTACCTAAACCGACGGTTTGCCCTGACGTTGGCGATGTTAACGACACCACTAACGCTTGATCGCTTACTGAAACGTTAATCTGACTTTCAGCGCTATTATTGTCATTATCGGTTGCGATGGCTTTGAGTGTGGTACTTCCGACCTTGCTCGCAACCCACTCAACCAAATAAGGCGCTTGGTTTACTACGCCAAGGCTCGTGCCATCAACAAGAAATTCCACTTGTACTACACTGCCATCGGCATCATTAGCTTGTGCGCTGAGCAGGATGGTAGAACCAGCCAGAATCACTTCATTGTCAGCAGGGCTTGTCAATGAAACGGTAGGTGGCGTGGCGCACGCGCCCATTCCTGTCCACGCTTCTTGCCAATAACTTCCTTTGCCCGGCTCATAGGCCCACGCTGAGCTGGAAGAGCACCAACCTGCGATATCACAACGGAACTTTTGATTATTGTTTTGCACCAGTTCGCCCGCAGCGTAACTGCTACCCGCCACATAGGTTGCTAAACCTGCACAACCACCACTTGAGCCTCCAGATACAACCAAGGCGACCTCTTGGCTATGAGTCGTTTGGTTATCATTATCCGTCGCTTTGGCTTTAAAGGTGTGAGAGCCTGAGACAGCAGTCCAATCGTGGGCATAAGGTTCTGAAGTATCTGAAGCGACGAGTTGTCCATCCACATAAAAATCAACTTGCGTGACGGTTCCATCCGAATCGGTAGCATTAGCGCTTAGCGTCAATGAGTCACCAGCCGCTAGCTGCTCAGCACCTGTTGGGCTGGTTAAGGAGATGGAAGGAGGCACTAAACCACCAACAGGCGTAACCGAGATGGTTGACTCTGTTGACGTAGTCGCACCCTGATTATCAGTGGCAATTGCAGTCACTTGGGTTGCGCCTAAAGCGGCAGTCCAATCGGTTTGGAAAGGCGCTTGTGTGATGACGGCGATCGACACGCCATTAATCAAAAATTCAACCTGTGCCACGCTACCATCGCTATCAGACGCCGTGGCTTGCAGCGTGATTAAGCTGCCTTGTGGGATTTGTGCATTATTGGCAGGAGAAACGAGATTTAGCGTGGGTGGAACATTGCCACCGCTGTCACACTGCCCGAGTGATAGCCAAAATGCCCAGGGGCCGTTATTGCTTGCAGGATCATTTCCCTGCGTCCAATAGTTAGCTTGATAGGCTGCGTTAGATTGCGTCACTTTATCGCCGGACGTATAAATGGCGGCCGTATCCCAAGAGCCCAAGCCATCACAGTTATAGGCTTGAGCTTGGTAGCTTATCCCTAACGTTGTAATAATGGCGGCTCTGAGTAGATAAGAACTCATTGTTCTCTCCTTTGCTTATGAATAATTAACCCGTTCCCAAGTAACTTGACGTGGTGGCCTGCAATACGCGAGATAAAAACAAGGCAACATCAAGTAGGCAGGGTATATAACTAATAAGCTAGAGGACGAGAATTGCACTCTAAATAACTGATAATTTTAATTATCTCAGCTCAAAATCACGGCATGATTTCAACATCAACACCGCTTGCAAATCTTTTTCGGCGGACTTCACGAACTCACCTAATCACACGTCGTTGAGAAATTGATATGGTCAATATTATTTTGGTGAGATGGATGGATAAAAATGCCGGCTCTGTTAGCCGGCATCGAAGATACAAAATGTATGGTGGGTTTTCGTAACCAATAGAAACGCTACGTTTATAGCGACAAAATAACCCCAGCAAGTGCAGCACTCATCAAGTTAGCCAGCACGCCAGCACTGATCGCTCGAAAACCATATTGAGAGATGAAGCTGCGACGCTCTGGCACCAAACTGCCCAAACCACCGATCAATACTGCCATGGTCGAAATATTGGCAAAGCCGCACAGAGCAAAAGTTACAATCGCTTGAGAATGTTCACTGAGCGAATCTTTTACGTCCATCAATTGGATAAAAGCGACAAACTCGTTCACGACAATTTTATTACCAATCAGTGAGCCTGCCGTCATCGCTTCGCTCCATGGAATGCCCACCAGCCACGCAACTGGAGCAAATAGGTAGCCTAAAATCAATTCAAAACTAAGGGTTAAGCCAAACAGACCGCCCACCCAGCCCAATAGGCCGTTGAGTAGCGCAATCACACTGATAAAGGCCAGTAACGTTGCCCCAACCGCAACCGCGATACGAAGCCCAGACATTGCCCCATCAGCCACGGCTTCAACCACATTGGTTGCTTTTGGTATCTCAACCTCTTCGTTGGCCACCTGCTGACTTTGCGCTTCGGTTTCCGGCACCAAAATTTTCGCCATCAACAAACCGGCTGGAGCTGACATAAATGCCGCCGCAATAAGATAGTTAAGGTTAACGCCCAGTGAGGCATAGCCCACTAACGTACCACCCGCAACCGAGGCTAAGCCACACGTCATCACCGCAAAAAATTGCGAATCACTCATGTGCTTTAAATAGGGCTTAACGACTAACGGCGCTTCAATCATGCCGACAAAAATGTTCGCCGTGGCTGACAGTGACTCTGCACGCCCCGTACCCAATAATTTTTGTAAACCACCGCCAATCAAATTAATCACTTTAGGCATCAAACCAATGTGGTACAAACCGGAGATCAAAGCGGAGAAGAAAATGATGATGCCAAGCACATTAATCGCAAACACAAAACCAACGCTACCATTGGCTAAACCGCCAAAGAGAAAGCCAATTCCCTCTTGCCCATAATTGATCAAATTCGATACCGCACCCGTGACACTGTTGAGCACTTCTTTCCCCATAGGGACATACAGAACCAATAGTGCAAAGCCTACTTGCAATAAAAAAGCGAGCGACACGGTTCTAAGTTGGATGTTTTTTCTATTGGTAGAAAGTAGCCAAGCCGTAAATAAGATGGCGACGACGCCAAGTAATGAGTTCATTTGCTGTCAATCCAGATAACGGGGATAGGAAAGGCGCGCATTCTATCGTGCGAAAACGAATGCGCAAGTCGCAAATGTTACAGAGGTGTGCTTAAAAATAGCAGCCTTAACCCTCTTGTTTCAAGCTGTTGATTTGTAACAAGCTAAACGATTGCCTAGGCTTATATTTTCCATATAGAAAAGATGTTTCTGAGTTTGGAAATAATAATTCGTACTCATTACACTTTTGTCAAACGGATGTAAGGCTCTAACTGAGTATCCCAGTAGCAAGGTGTACCGATTAAAGCCTTGATAAATTCAATCACGGCTGAGGTTTTCTTCGGCATATGTTGTCGGCTCGGGTAAACCGCATAAAAAGGCATGTTTTGATTTGCGTGCCAATCTGGCAACAACTGGATCAGTTTACCGGTTCGAAATTCATCTCGAATTAAATAAGTCGCCAAGTAAGCAACACCCCACCCTGCCACGGCGGCGTCACGGACGGCTTCGGCTAAATCCACCGAATAGTTACCCGACACATTGATGTTGACCTTTTGCTCTGGATTGGCAAACGACCAGCTGGTGTAATCTCGCTCCCAACTGCGGTAGATAAGACAGTTGTGACCTAACAGATCACTGGGTGTCTGAGGGGGTGAATGGTTTAATAAGTATTCCGGTGACGCCGCCAGCACAAATTGGCAATCGGCGAGACGTTGCGCCACGTACCCTTCCGGCAAATGTTCGTTGTTGGTCACCCACAAATCAAGCCCTTCTTCGAGCATATCGACTCGATAATCGAACAAATGCACTTCCACTTGCAGTTTTGGATAACGCTGACGAAGCGCCTCCAGTGCTGGCAAAATGTGCAAAGAACCAAACGACTGTGAAAGACCAAGCTTAATCAGCCCAGACACCTCATCACGCTGGCTTTCCATTTCAGACTGCGCAGCATCCATCAACCCAACGACCGCAATACAATGGCGATAAAAAGCCTCTCCAGCCTCGGTTGTGGTGAAGCTGCGGGTGGTTCGCTGAACGAGCTTCACCCCGAGCGAGGCTTCCAGTAAGGCCAACTGCTTACTAACATGCGATACTGATACGCCTAAGCTTTTGGCCGCAGCGGTAAAGCCTTGATGTTTGATTAACGCAGCAAATATCACCATTTGCCCTGCACGTTCAACTAGCACACGCTCTCCAGAAATAGCAAAGGGCTCATGATGAGCCCTTTGCGTTCAATTAAGGTTCAAATCAATAGGTAATTCTATCCGCCAAATGGCTCACCGCGAGGGCGAAATAATATGAACGGTTCCACTTCATCAACACATTATAGTTGTTGTATACCAAGTAAACGCGGCCATTTTCATCATCTGGCATGATAAGCCAAGCTTGAACGTTGTCTAAATTAGGCAGTGGTTTACCTTCGTAACGGGTAATACCGAGCTTGTTCCACTCTCTCAATGATTTCCCTTTTTCGGGCTGTCGCCCTTCTAAAGTGCGGTCAAAGCCATGCGGAACTTTAACTTGACGGCCCCAAGTGTATTTATCATCCCATCCCGATTGGCTGAGATAATTGGCCGTCGACGCGAATACATCTTCCTTTGAGCGCCAAATGTCTTTTTTGCCATCGCCATTACCATCGGAAGCGAACGCCAAAAACGAACTCGGCATAAACTGGCATTGTCCCATCGCGCCAGCCCATGAACCTTTCATCTCATCAGCTTGGATATGACCTTGCTGTAGAATTTGCAACGCGGCCATCGTCTCCTTGCGGAAAAATTCTTCTCGACGACCGTCATAAGCCATAGTCGTCAGCGCATCAATAACACTAAAACCACCGGTCAACGCACCAAAATTACTTTCTACGCCCCACAAAGCCACGATAAAGCGCGGCTGTACGCCATATTGCTCGCCAATACGGCTAAGCTCTGCATAGTGCTTTTCATACAGCGCCTTTGCTTGGTTCACTTTCCATTCTGGAACCGCGCGTGGGATATATTCATCCAGCGTCAGTTTCTTTTCTGGTTGATTGCGATCGGCCGTCACAGCACGTGGCTTGTACTCCACATTTTTAAACGCATCGATTAAAATTTGCTCTGAAATGCCTTCATTTCGTGCTTGCTGCTTCAAGCCTTCCACATAGTGTTCAAAACTAACCTCATTCGCCATCAATGGCGTGGAGAGGCTTAATCCCAATACGACTGACAATAACTTTCTCAAATCGTCCTCCTTGAGCTGAAAACTTAGCTATCTTTTTGCTGAGCCTTTTGCTGCTTATATTGTTCTAATAAATTTTGTGGCGGTGGCGGTAACTGTAGGAAAAAGCCCTCATTTTCTAGAGACTCTTTTACTTTTTCAATGTTCACTTGGGCAAGTGTACGCCCTTCCAGTTTCACTACCATGACTAAAGTAGGTTTACCGAACATCGCCATTAATGTGTCAGGAACCTGTGAAAAGTCATCCTTTTTGGGGATATAGAGATAGGTACCTTCTTTTTTAGAGCTTTTGTAGATAGAGCAAAGCATGACAAACCTTTTATTGTAATAAACTGGCTTTTCGAGCCAATTAAGTTAGAAACGTTAAACTTTTACCAAATTTGAGATTAAAACAAACATTTGACCGCAAGATAACTTGCTGAGCTAAGTCAGGGAATATAACATGACAACCCTAGTTTCAGGCAACGCCCTTTCTAGTGAAGCCATTAGTTATTGAGGTCAATATAAGATGTCGAATACTCCTGACCTAAAAGGTAGCAGTTTTACTTTGTCAGTGTTACACCTTTGCGACAGTGAAGTTGCCAATACCGTTGAGTTTCTCAAGGAAAAAGTCGCCCAAGCTCCTGCTTTTTTTGCCTCTGCACCTGTGGTGATCAATATTGCTAAAGTGATTGGCGATATTGATTTTGCGATACTTAAACAAGGCATCACTGAAGCGGGAATGATCCCGGTCGGTGTGACAGGTTGCCGTGATAAACGCAGCCAAAACTTAGCCTCAGAAGCCGGCTTTGCCGTGATGGCGGCAAGCAAGTCGCCTTCTCAAGCACCTGCTCAAATCGCGCCAACCAAGGTGATTCGCACGCCCATTCGCTCTGGCCAGCAAGTGTATGCCAAAGATAGCGATTTAGTGATCCTCAATCACGTCAGCGCGGGGGCCGAAGTGATCGCCGATGGTTCAATTCACATTCATGGTTCACTGCGCGGAAGGGCCATTGCCGGTGCCAGCGGCCAAACGGAAGCAAAAATTATTTGTCACGATTTACAAGCAGAGCTGGTCTCCATTGCTGGAAATTATTGGCTTAGCGATCAAATTGAAAGTGAGTTTTGGCAGAAGAAAGTGATGCTCAGCATGGTTGATGATTCACTGCATTTTGAAACGCTCACGATTTAAAATTAACAAGGAAAACATAATGGCACGCATTATTGTTGTAACGTCAGGAAAAGGCGGCGTTGGTAAAACAACCTCAAGCGCAGCAATTGCTTCTGGCTTGGCTTTAAAAGGTAAAAAGACAGCGGTCATCGATTTTGATATCGGTCTGCGTAACCTTGACTTAATCATGGGTTGTGAGCGCCGCGTGGTGTACGACTTTGTCAACGTCATCAACGGTGAGGCGACACTTAACCAAGCGATGATCAAAGATAAACGCACCGAAAACTTGTTTATTCTGCCTGCCTCACAAACCCGTGATAAAGATGCGCTCACCAAAGAGGGCGTAAAGCGCGTTTTGGATGAACTCGATACGATGGGCTTTGATTTCGTCATTTGCGACTCACCAGCAGGTATTGAGCAAGGCGCGTTGATGGCTTTGTACTTTGCTGATGAAGCGATTGTAACGACGAACCCTGAAGTCTCTTCCGTGCGCGACTCGGACCGCATTTTAGGGATTTTGGATTCCAAATCAATGCGCTCAGAGCAAGGGTTAGAGCCTGTTAAACAGCACCTTTTATTGACTCGTTATAACCCTACTCGCGTGACACAAGGTGAAATGTTGAGCGTGGAAGATGTTGAAGAGATTTTACATATCTCTTTACTTGGCGTGATCCCAGAAAGCCAAGCGGTGCTTAATGCCTCCAACAAAGGTGTTCCGGTTATTTTTGACGATCAATCAGACGCAGGCCAAGCTTATGCTGACGCTGTCGAGCGCTTATTAGGGCAAGAAGTCGAGTTTCGTTTTCTAACGGAGCAGAAAAAGGGCATCTTTAAACGACTTTTCGGGGGTTAATATTATGTCTCTACTTGAGTTTTTCCGACCACAAAAGAAAACGACCTCAGCAAGCCTTGCCAAAGAGCGTTTGCAAATTATCGTCGCCGAACGTCGTAGTGAAAATGACCCTGCACCGACCTATTTGCCTCAATTGAAAGAAGACATTCTCAAGGTGATCGCCAAATACGTCGCGGTTGACCCTTCGATGGTTGAAGTCTCTTTTGAGCACAAAGATGATGATATCTCTGTGCTGGAATTGAACGTGAAACTGCCAGACGAAGAAAAGTAATCCTTATGATAAAAGAGCCTGCAAAATTGCAGGCTCTTTCTCTTTACTAACCAATTTTACTCAACCAATTTGTTGAGCCGTTCACCGAGAATAGGTAAGCGCCAGCTCTGCATCACATCCGGCAATTGCGCGGGATCTCTCTCTTTCTTCCACACCCAACTCAATAGCTGGTTGAGCTGTTTTTTAGAGGCTAAAAATTCAGTCGCTAAACCCGTAGTTTGAGACACTGATTTGACTTCATCTTTCAACCGTTTAAACAACTGTTTATAGCCGGGATAGTCCATCAAAGGGTCGATTTTAGGTGGGTATTGATCAGCCGGAGTCTGCTGGCCCGCTTTCACCAATGCAATGATTTTGGCACTGTGGCGTTGAATCGATCTCGGATCGGCCCCTTCATCAATCATACGGCTTGCACTCGTCAATCCCAAACGAGCGATAGTCAGCAAATCTGTCTCTTTGACCACAAAATTGAGCGCCAAATCACGGCGTACCGCCTCTTCGTAGCGCCAAGTAGCTAAGGGTTTGAGAATCGCTAATTCTTGCGGTGTTAGTTGCCATGCCCCTTTGATATCCAAATAGGCCAAATCCGGATTAGTCTGTTTAATGCGTTTGATGCTCAATAGTTCAGATTCTTGCTGCGCCGCTTGCCACCAGCCCGCCTGCGTCACTTTATCGAGTAATTTCTCGTAAATCGGCAGCAAATAAAACACATCGGCGGCAGCGTAATCCAACTGCTTTTGCGATAAAGGCCTTGCTAACCAATCAGTACGCGATTCACTTTTATCAATTTCAATCCCTAAGAATTCATTGACCAATGCGGCAAATCCGGTAGACAGTCCATGACCGAGAAAGGCCGCCATTACTTGAGTATCGACCATTGGAAACGGTGTGCAGCCAAATGCATTATGAAAAACTTCGAGATCTTCACCACACGCATGCAGCACTTTGAGCACGGAGGTGTCTTGCAGTAACTCGACAAAAGGGGCCATGTCATCAAAGGCAAGTGGGTCGATTAAAGAGAGGTTTTCACCATCATAAAGCTGGATCAATCCGAGCTGTGGGTAAAAGGTACGCACTCGGACAAACTCGGTATCGAGCATCACCACATCGGCATCTCGCGCGGCAAGGCATACACGTTGTAGGTCGTTAGGCTGGGTAATTATTTGGTAGTTCACTAATGGCTCACTTTGGGCAACCCTACTAGAGGGGACATAAAAATGCCGACGGTTTGAGTCGGCATTCTAGCACTATTTTTTCATACTGACTTGATGCTTAGGCACGTTTTGTTTGTTCAATTGCCGCATCATTTTCTTCACGAAGTACGCGGCGTAAAATTTTACCCACATTACTCTTTGGTAAATCTTCCCTAAACTCAATCAACTTAGGCACTTTATAGCCAGTCAAATGTTTACGGCAATGGGCAATGATTTCATCTTTGGTTAAGCTCGGATCACGCTTAACCACATAAATCTTGACGATTTCACCAGACACTTCATGAGGCTGGCCGATAGCGGCCACTTCTAATACTTTGCCATGCAGTGCAACCACATCTTCAATCTCATTAGGATAGACGTTGAATCCAGAGACTAAAATCATGTCTTTCTTGCGATCGACAATATAGACCATTCCTTGCTCATCAAACTTGACGATATCGCCTGTAGAGAGCCAACCATCGGCATCAATCACTTCTTTCGTCGCTTCCGGTCTTTGCCAATAACCTTGCATCACTTGTGGGCCACGCACTTGCAACTCACCGACTTGATCATAAGCCAACACTTTGCCTTCATCATCAACGATACGCACTTCGGTTGAAGGTACGGGTAAACCAATTGCTCCCGAATAATCACTTAAATCATAAGGATTACCTGTCACCAGTGGTGCACATTCAGTCAAACCGTAACCTTCAAGCAGGTGGATACCCGTCACTTTTTTCCACTGATCGGCCACCGCGCGCTGTACCGCCATGCCACCACCAACAGAAAGCTTAAGATTTTTGAAATCAAGTTCATGGAAATCTTCGTTGTTGACCAACGCATTAAACAGCGTATTCACCCCCGTAATGGCAGTAAATGGGTACTTTTGCAGCTCTTTGACAAAGCCTGGAATATCGCGTGGATTAGTAATCAATAGGTTACGCCCACCCATTTCGACGAACAGTAAACAGTTTACGGTCAGTGCAAATACGTGATAAAGCGGTAATGCCGTCACAACCAGTTCGCGGCCTTCGGCCAATACTGGGCCATATGCCCCTTTTGCTTGGAGCACATTCGCAATCATGTTGCGGTGGGTCAGAATTGCCCCTTTTGCCACACCGGTTGTACCACCGGTATATTGCAAAAATGCAATGTCGTCGCCAGACATAAAAGGCTTCACATACTGTAAACGGCGACCTTTGTGCAACGCCTTACGCATGGAAATGGCACCTGGTAAGTCATATTTTGGCACCATCCCTTTCACATATTTCACAACGAAATCAACCAACGTCCCTTTTGCTCTAGGTAACATCTGTCCAAGGCTGGTCAATACCACATGTTTTACCGAGGTATTTTCAACAATTTGCTCTAAGGTATTGGCAAAATTCGAGACGATGACGATCGCCTTTGCATCGGCGTCATTCAGTTGATGTTCAAGCTCTCGCGGGGTGTACAACGGGTTAACATTCACCGCAATCAACCCGGCTCGTAATACGCCAAATAACGCGACCGGATACTGCAATAGGTTAGGCATCATTAAGGCGACACGATCACCTTTTTTCAGCTTTAGCTCATTTTGCAAATAGGCGGCAAATGCTCGGCTGCGCTCTTCCAGTTTACGAAAAGTCATGACCGAACCCATATTCATAAAGGCTGGTTGATCGGCATATTTATGAACCGATTGCTCAAACATTTCGACCAAAGAGAGGTACTGATCAGGGTTGATGAATTCAGGTACGTCAGTTGGATAGCGTGAAAGCCAAGGTTTCTCCACGGTAATACTCCTCGTTATTGGCGGCTGCTCTACGGCGATATTTTTATGTGCGCTATTACAGCACAGCCAAAGCGCTTGAGCACGAAACACTCAAACACTTGTTTAAATTTTGTTAACTAAGCCAAAAATTAGTTCGGCGACTTGCGAAGGTTGCTCAAGATGGCAATGATGACCACCAGAAATAGTGAACATCTCTTGCCGATCATCGGCGAAATAGCCTCGAGCGGCTCGTAACTCAGAAAAACCGTGTGTACCGAGAATCACACGTTGTGGGCATTGGATGTGCGCCATTATGTGCTGAGCATGCTCATACGACATGCGATACAAGGAATCGCTGTTTAACTGTGGGTCATGACGCCAATACCACTCGTCATTGCACAGCTCAACCCCTCGAATAACGATGGGTTGGATCAAGGCTGCTTCTAACTGGTTGACTTCGGCTCGGCGAGCAACAGCGTATTCTAAATTCGGTAACCTACGACGAGGCTTACGCCGGATCCGCTGGCGGCTGAGTACGCCATTGCGCAGCCTGGCCACACTCTCTAGTGGCGATTCAGCCAATGGAGCCATTCCTTCGATTTGAACTAATCCTGCGACTTGCTCAGGAAAGGCGGCACTATAGCAACTTGCGATTAAAGCACCAAGGGAATGCCCTACGATCACTAACCTGTTTGGCGATAAGTTGAGCAAAAATGAGTAAATATCATCAATATAGTCATGAAATGGGTAAAAATGACCGTCGGCTTTATGGCTTGAAAGGCCATGTCCCGGTAAATCGATTGCGCAAAGGTGTAACTGTGGATTAAGGTGACTTAACGCTTTGATAACGGTAAGAAAACTGGATGAATTATCTAACCAACCATGCAAAAAAACGACCGATAAGTCGGCCGTTTGTGCGTTTCCCAACTCTTGAGTCGCAATCATTCCTTGCGCAAGAGAGTACTGTTTTTGTTGCATCGCTATTTCACTTCTTGTACCACGCGCCCTTCACGAGCACCAATGTACATTTGACGACAATATAAGCTGTGGCAAGGGTACATATAAGTACCGAGATCATTCACGACCACTCTTTCTTCAACTCGCCACAAATGTAGCCCTTTTACGGCCATGGTTGGGAAAGTGTATTCAAACTCACCTACTTTGGCTTTTTCTGGAGCAAGGCTGGTTCCCACTAGCGTCACCAAACGATCTTTAGCATAAGCCACTGGGTCAACAAACCCGTCAACATAGCCAACAAAACGCCCTTGCGGTTCGCGGTCGATATCAGGTCGGCCTGATGAGCTAATTGGCAAATTGACTATTTCAATCCGTGTTTTATCCGCCAAATTAGTCACACTGGCGATGACGCCGCCCAGCCGGACTTCATCTTGCTCATTGGTTGGCGTATTGACCCAAGTGGCGTAATCGGTGATCACGGCATCACTACTGGCACGAAGATCATCCGGTAAGCTTGAGCATGCACCAAGCAACAATGTGGACGATAACAGCAGTAGCGTTTTAGAAGTGGAAAAAGATCGCATCATAATGACCTTGTTGGATTAGATGTAGATATCGACT
This sequence comes from Vibrio sp. B1-2, assembly GCF_963888445.1. Classification (NCBI taxonomy): domain Bacteria; kingdom Pseudomonadati; phylum Pseudomonadota; class Gammaproteobacteria; order Vibrionales; family Vibrionaceae; genus Vibrio; species Vibrio sp. B1-2. Next base: position 247,323 of record NZ_CAWPJH010000033.1, on the reverse strand, counting down.
CCAAGCAGTTGAGCAAGTTCCTCTTTTTTTGCTTGGTTCATCACGTCCATGTACTCTTCCATCGCCTTTCTTGATCGACCTTCAGGAAGATCGTATTCCAGATTAGCCTGATGAATCTCTGATGGATCGACATGACGAATTGAATGAGAAACAGCATTCGCCACCTTAGTAGGTTGGCCTACTCCGGTTTTGACATCGCCTTTCTTTACCCCATTGTTCTTATTTGCGCGATTAGCCCTATTGCTACCGGGCACTATCGCAGGAGGTAAACCGTTAATTGAAACCATACTGTTCCTATTCAATTAGAGCAAGACGAATGCAACGCCTTGCCTTTAACTGATTATTCTCGGCCCGGTAACTTCTTCCAAGCCACGTTATCACGCAGGTAAACAGGGCTCGACTCTTCCACTGTTAGCGTGTTTCCTTTAGCAAACTCATACTGAGCAAGAAACACCATATCCTGTGCATCTGGGTACAATACTTCCCCCATTTGACACGAGATAGGCAACGTATCTAACTCTTCTTTATAAGCCGCCCAACCCGTTCCAGCGCAGCCCCAAGTGATGCTGTCAGCTTTGATTTGCTCAGCAAGAGTATTAGGAGCAATGACGCACTCTGCATCTATCTCTTGCCAAGAGCCATCTTCTTGACGTGTATAACGACCCCAGTAAATCTCACTCATTCTGGCGTCAATTGCACACGCCACCTGCTGGTAACCCTGTAAACGATAACTGCCTTGCGCCATCGCTGCCAGGGTCGAAATACCTATCATAGGTAAATCAGCGCCGAATGCTAAACCTTGTGCAATTCCAATGCCAATCCGTACTCCGGTAAAACTGCCCGGACCACGGCCAAAGGCTAGCGCGTCTAGTTCCTGTAAGGTGATGCCCGCTTCTTTGAGGACGGAATCCACCATGGGTAGAATTTTCTTGGTGTGATCGCGAGGGGCAACTTCACTGCGAACGTACAGTTTGCCGTTCATCATTAAAGCAACAGAACAGTTCTCTGTTGCTGTGTCTAAGGCAAGGATCTTTGCGCTCATTACTATCTCTAATTGTTGTTAATAGTTACGGGTGTCGTGACTAAAATTTGACTTAAGAAATCTTTTACTTTGTCCAAATCCCGCGTACGTGGAATGGGCGGTAAACTGGCAAGAAATAGCCCACCGTAGTCACGGGTGACTAAACGGTTATCACAAATGATCAGTACACCTTTGTCATGTTTATCGCGGATCAAACGCCCGACCCCTTGTTTCAAGGTGATGACAGCATCGGGTAGTTGTACTTGCGCAAATGGATCTCCACCGCGCATTCGGCAATCTTCAATTCGCGCTTTCAGCAGCGGATCATCCGGTGCGGTAAATGGAAGTTTGTCGATAATAACACAGCTTAATGCGTCACCTCTAACATCTATCCCTTCCCAAAACGCCCCTGTCGCGACCAATAAGGCATTACCTAATTCCATAAATTCGGCCAACGTTTTTTGTTTACTCGTCTCCCCTTGCATCAGCACTGGCACGGTTAACACTTCTCGAAAACGTTCACCTAACTCGCGCATCATGCTGTGGGAAGTACATAAAAAGAAGCAGCGGCCTTGGTTTTGCTCAATCACTGGCGACAAAATACGCACCAATTTATCGGCAAGGCCTGGGCTATTGGGTTCAGGTAAATAGCGTGGCACACACAGCCGCGCCTGCTGCTGATAGTCAAACGGGCTTGGTAATGAAAACTGAGCTTGGGGCTTTAGTCCTAAACGCTGAGTGAAATGGCTAAAATCGTCGTTTACGGCCAAAGTTGCGGAGGTGAAAATCCATGCGCCCTGCTTTTGTTGCACCTGTTCGTGAAATTTATCGGCCACCGAAAGTGGGGTGATGTGTAAACTAAAATGACGCGGCGTGGTGTCATACCAATAGGAATAACCGGTAATAGAGACATCACACACTCGATCAATTCGTCCTTTAATTAAGTTAGCGCGCTCAAATGCGGTATCCAATAACTGGCTGCGACCTAACGCGAGTTTTAACACATCGATAGCAAAATCTAAGCTGTCTCGCAAACGCGCTAATTCTCGCGAAATCGATGGTGAAGCTAACGCCTCACGCCAGTTGCCTCGAAAACTGGGTTCACCCAACACAATGCGTAAATCCATCGCTGACTGCACCAGTTTATCGCCCACTTTCTGCAATTGGCGCATATCTTTTGCTTCAGTGCGATAGCCGATTTCAATATCTTTCGCCAGCTCTTGAACTTGGCGACTGGAGACTGATTGACCAAAATATTGGCTGGCGATATCCGGTAACTGATGCGCTTCGTCGAAGATAAAGACCTCGGCTTCGGGGATCAACTCACCAAACCCGGTTTCTTTGATCGCCAGATCGGCCAGAAAAAGGTGATGGTTGACCACGACAACGTCGGCATCCATCGCCTTTTTGCGCGCTTTAGAGACAAAACAGTCGACGTAACTTGGACACTCTTTGCCAAGGCAATTGTCGTTGGTTGAGGTGATGGTTGGAATGACCGCACTGTCTTCAGGCAACTCTTCACATTCGCCTAAATCACCACTTTTGGTTTCCGATGACCAACGACGCACTTTCACTAATTGAGTCAATAGCTGTGGATCAGATTGGTTGGTGTGGCTTTCCACCATTTGGCGGCTCAGCCTATCAAGGCACAGATAGTTTGCTCGGCCTTTTAATAGCGCAACATTGCCATAGAAACCGAGCGCATCAATCATCAAGGGTAAATCACGATGAAAAAGCTGCTCTTGTAGGTTTTTAGAACCCGTACTGATAATGACTTTTTTACCACTGAGCAGCGCAGGCACCAGATACGCAAAGGTTTTGCCTGTACCAGTCCCTGCTTCAACCACTAATTGCGATTGTTGGGCAATCGCCTTAGCGACCGCTTCAGCCATGTCAATTTGCGCTTGTCGAGCTTGAAAACCGGCAATGGCTTTACCTAATGCGCCTTGTGAAGAGAAGGTTTTTGCAATCATCAAAAAGTGGGGGTAAGTGTTCGTTGCGGGGCATTATGTCAGGTTTGATGAGCTGGCGCGAATCCAAGTGCAACCCGCGCCAGTTAGGTGTGTTCTATTTGCGATTGAGGTAACGAGATAACCAAGCTGGTCCTTCGTACCCATTCTCCGTTTGGGTCATTGCTTTTGCCGCCTCGGCGGGTGACGCTCGGTTCTCCCACATGTCTTCCAAAATGATTTCGTCAATTTGATGGTCTCCCATCAATGCACTCACTCTTTCCATATACAGCTTTCGTGCGAGGAGTTCTCTATCCATAAATACCGCCTTAAGACACTCTGTGAGGAAGAAAATTAGTAAAAGCCTAACGGTGAACCCGTTTATATATTGAAACCAACTTAATAATAGATTAATTATAGCCCTTATATTGCGGGGCGCCTCACCGTTCACACGCTCACGAATTAGTTTTTAGAACGAAAAAAATCATGCACGGAAGTAATTAATAATGGAAAGAAAAACACTGCTCACTCATTGTAGTGATGCGCCCGGACTTATCTCTAAAATCACGAACATTTGTTATAAACATCAACTCAATATTATTCATAACAATGAGTATGTTGATAACATTAGTGGTCACTTTTTTATGCGTACTGAATTGGAAGGCTACTTTAACGACACCACCCTTCTAGCCGACCTTGACCAAGCCTTGCCTGCACACGCAAAGCGTAAACTGATTGATTCTTCGCGCAAACGCATCGTTATTTTGGTGACTAAAGAAGCACATTGCTTGGGCGATATTTTGATTAAGAATTATGATGGCAGCTTGGATGTCGATATTGCTGCAGTGATTGGCAATTACGATACGCTGCAAAATCTGACCGAAAAGTTTGATATCCCGTATCACCATGTTTCTCATGAAGGGCTAAACCGCGAGGAACATGAGCAGAAATTGTTAGAAGTGCTGGACCAATATCACGCCGACTATTTGGTCCTCGCCAAATACATGCGGGTACTCACTCCTGGTTTTGTCGATAAGTACCATCACAAAATTATTAATATTCACCACAGCTTTTTACCGGCATTCATTGGTGCAAAACCTTACCAGCAAGCATACGAGCGCGGTGTAAAAATCATTGGTGCGACGGCGCACTTTGTCACTAATGATTTAGATGAAGGCCCGATTATTAAGCAAGATGTAATCCCGGTTGATCACACATTCAGCGCGCAAAACATGGCGCAAGCTGGACGGGATGTTGAGAAAAATGTGCTGAGTAAAGCCTTGAACAAAGTTATCAACGATCACGTTTTTGTTTATGGCAACAAAACGGTCATTTTATAGCAAAGCGAAGACTGTTCTTCACGAACATAGGAAAGACAAAAGGCGCGATTTGCGCCTTTTGTTGTTTTACGATTGCTGGCTGATCACTCCAAGTAATAACACCACCGGCTAGCTTGGACCACAAATTATAACTTAATCGCCAGTTCGACCCCCTGACGAATCGCACGCACAGCATCAAGCTCACCAGCATAATCGGCACCACCAATCACATGCATCTTCTCACCCAATGATGCCCATTTATCTTCAAAAGGACGTACCGATTCTTGCCCGGCACAAATCACAATTTTATCGGCGTCTAACAGCAAAGGATTACCGTCAAGCGTGATATGTAAACCGTCAGCGGCAATTTTTTCATAACCGACACCACCCAGTAGATTCACTCCACGCTTTTCTAAGGTGCGTTTATGGATCCAACCTGTGGTCTTACCGGGGCCTTTACCTACTCGTCCTTTGCGGCGCTGCAATAGCCACACCGTTTTTTCACTCATACAATCGGGAAATGGGTACAAACCTCCGGGATAAGCAATCTCTTTATCGATGCCCCAATCATGCAGCCAATCATCAAGCGTATGCTCTGTCGGCTCAGTCAACATAGTGGCGACGTCGACACCAATTCCACCAGCACCAACAATCGCGACTTTTTCACCAACGGGTGTTTTTTCACGGATCAGCGTTTGGTAATCCACCACCTTTTCTAGGTTATCAATACCATCAATTTTTACTTTTCTCGGCTCGACACCCGACGCCATCACTACTTCATCGTACGGTTCGAGCATCTCAAAATTGACGTCAGTATCTAAATGCAGATGCACACCGGTTTGATCAATACGATTTGCAAAGTAGCGAATGGTTTCTCGAAACTCTTCTTTGCCGGGAATTTGCATCGCCAAACGGAACTGGCCACCAATGCGATCATTTTTTTCAAACAGATCAACATGATGCCCACGCTCAGCCAATGTAGTCGCACAAGCAAGCCCCGCCGGACCTGCGCCAATCACCGCCATTTTTTTCGGCTGAGCCGCAGGGTGAATAACCATTTCCGTTTCATAGCAGGCCCGCGGGTTGACGAGGCAACTGGCCCGTTTGCCTTTAAATACGTTATCTAAACAGGCTTGGTTACAGCCGATACACGTATTGATCAGCGCGGCTTTTCCTTGCTCGGCTTTGGCAACAAATTCTGGATCGGCAAGAAACGGACGCGCCATAGACACCATATCCGCTTGACCCATTGCTAATATTTTTTCTGCTTCTTCTGGAGTGTTGATGCGATTACAGGTCACGACGGGCACAGAGAGATGTGGGCGGATTTTTTCCGTTACCCAAGTAAAAGCAGCACGGGGTACTTGAGTCGCTATCGTTGGAACGCGCGCTTCATGCCAACCGATGCCCGTATTGATAATGGTCACGCCAGCTTGTTCAAGTGCCTTCGCGAGCATTAAAACCTCTTCGAAAGTGCTGCCCTCTTCGACTAAATCCAGCATTGAAAGACGGAAAATGATGATGAACTCTTTACCAACCACTGCGCGAATCGCTTTCACTATCTCAATGGGTAAACGGATACGATTTTCGTAACTACCGCCCCAATCGTCGTAACGCATGTTGGTACGTTTACAGATAAATTGGTTGATCAAATACCCTTCCGAGCCCATCACTTCCACACCATCGTATCCTGCAAGGTGAGCTAATTCAGCACTACTGGCAAAGGCATCAATGGTTTTTTTTATCTGACGAGCACTCATTTCACTCGGTGCAAAACGCGCAATAGGTGCTTTAATCGCCGAAGCACTTTGGGCAAAAGGGTGCATTGCGTATCGGCCTGCGTGCAGCAATTGCAAGGCGATTTTTCCACCTTGGCGATGCACTGCCTCAGTCACAACTTGGTGTGCACGCGCATGTTTTGCCTTGCTAAATTCAGCACTGAAAGGGTGAAGTCGACCGCGCAAATTAGGCGAAAACCCGCCCGTCACAATCAGCCCAACCCCACCTTTTGCACGCTCTTCATAAAAAACGGCCAGCTTATGGAGCCCTTCCTTGTGCTCTTCTAATCCCGTGTGCATTGATCCCATCAATACACGGTTGCGTAACTGAGTAAATCCTAAATCCAAAGGCTCTAACAGATGTGGGTACATGGCGACTTCACTTTTATAATTATGCGTTATGGTCTGACCAGAATATTATTGCCCACAAAAAAAATCAAACAAGTGTTTACATTTTTGTAACACCGATCAATCTTGCGGTTGTTTGGGTATACTAGATCACGTAGGATGTAAGCCATTAATATCTCAAGGTTAATCCCTTGATTCATTTAAACACGCTTGCGAATAGCCGCAGTGGAGAAACAATGAAATCACTATTTCGATTTATCGGTTTGATATTTAAAGGTTTTTGGAAAATCATTACCTTTATTCGTTTAGCCTTAACCAACCTGTTCTTTTTGTTCAGTATTGCACTGATTTATTTCTTGTATGTGCATGCCGATTCTCCCCTGCCTACCATAGAAAAAGAGTCCGCATTAGTAATGAACTTATCGGGACCGATTGTTGAACAGAGTTCTTACATCAATCCGATGGATTCAATGACTGGTTCATTTTTTGGCAAAGACTTACCCAAAGAAAATGTATTATTTGATGTAGTAGAGACCATTCGCCATGCGAAAGACGATGCGAAAATCACAGGCATTGTGCTCGCTCTTGGAGAAATGCCTGAAACCAACCTCACTAAGCTACGTTACATTGCTAAAGCGCTGAACGAATTTAAAGCCACGGGCAAACCCATCTACGCGGTGGGAGATTTCTATAATCAAAGCCAATATTACTTGGCAAGCTACGCCGATAAAGTCTATTTGGCACCGGATGGCGCAGTGATGCTAAAAGGCTACAGTGCCTATTCAATGTACTACAAAACTTTGCTGGAAAAGCTGGATGTCAATACGCACGTTTTCCGTGTCGGTACTTATAAATCAGCCATTGAGCCATTTATTCGTGACGATATGTCCGACGCGGCAAAAGAGTCCGCCTCTCGCTGGTTAACGCAGTTGTGGGGAGCGTACGTTGATGACGTAGCGACCAACCGTAAGATTGACGGGAAAACGTTAAACCCATCAATGGATGAATTTCTGACGCAATTAAAAGCGAGTGAGGGTGATCTCGCTGCTTTATCATTAAAATTAGGGTTAGTGGATGAATTAGCCACTCGCCAACAAATGCGCCTATCGCTCGCCGAAACATTTGGCAGCAATGGAGAAGATAGCTACAACGCCGTAGGTTACTACGAATATCAAGCCACCATTAGGCCACAGTTTAACGCTGATATGGACGATGTAGCCGTGATCGTGGCTAGTGGTACCATCATGGATGGAGATCACCCACGAGGCACAGTCGGTGGTGATACCACCGCCGCATTACTTCGCCAAGCGCGTAACGATGATAAAGTCAAAGCCGTCGTATTGCGTGTGGACAGCCCAGGAGGCAGCGCCTTTGCCTCCGAAGTTATTCGTAATGAAATTCAAACGTTAAAAGACGCAGGCAAACCGATTGTCGTCTCAATGTCGAGCCTTGCAGCGTCTGGCGGTTATTGGATTTCAATGAGTGCTGATAAAATTATCGCGCAGCCAACCACGTTAACCGGTTCGATTGGTATTTTTAGTGTCATCACCACATTCGAAAAAGGACTCAATAAATTGGGGGTTTATACCGATGGCGTAGGAACCTCACCTTTTTCTGGTGTCGGTGTCACCACAGGGCTAACAAAAGGCGTGGCCGACGCACTGCAACTGGGCATTAACCATGGTTACCAGCGTTTCATCAGTTTGGTGGGAGAGAACCGTGGCCTTTCACTGGCACAAGTCGATCAGGTCGCGCAAGGCCGCGTATGGACAGGACAAGATGCGATGGATCATGGTTTAGTCGATCAAATGGGTGACTTTGATGATGCCATTAAGCTCGCAGCACAACTGGCAAAATTAGAGACCTACAATATTTATTGGGTAGAAGAACCCCTTTCACCCGCTGAGCAGTTCTTGCAAGACATCATGAATCAAGTGCAAGTTCGCTTCGGTTTTGATGTATCAACACTAGTGCCAGCGTCGCTGCAACCTGTAGCAAAACAATGGGTGCAAGATGCCAGCTTACTCAACCATTTTAATGATCCGAAAGGGCAATATGCGTTCTGCCTAAACTGCCAAGTTCAGTAGCAATATCAATCTGTAATGACTAAAAACCATTGGGGCGCTTTGTGTTGAGCGCCCCTTTTTATATTAAGTGAATACGCTATAATCCCCCGCTCTGTTCCCCTACACGAGTGATTTCTAGCTATGGCAAGAAAACATATCTACATCGCCTACACTGGCGGTACTATCGGCATGCTAAAATCCGACCATGGTTATGTCCCTATTGCGGGCTTCATGGAAAAACAACTCGCAAGTATGCCTGAATTTCAGCGCCCTGAAATGCCTGAGTTCACCATTCATGAATATGACCCTCTGATTGACTCCTCAGACATGACGCCTGAAGATTGGCAACAAATCGCCAACGATATTCGAGATAATTATGATAAATACGATGGCTTTGTGATTTTACATGGTACGGATACCATGGCTTACACGGCATCGGCACTCTCTTTCATGTTGGAAAACTTGGGTAAACCCGTCATTGTGACAGGCTCACAAATTCCGTTGGCCGAATTGCGCTCTGACGGACAAGCGAATTTACTTAATGCATTGCACATCGCCGCTAATTACCCCATCAATGAAGTGACGTTATTCTTCAATAATCAGTTGATGCGGGGTAACCGCAGTGTCAAATCACACGCCGATGGTTTTAATGCGTTTACCTCGCCGAACCTTCCTCCGCTGTTAGAAGCTGGGATCAATATTCAAATCAGCAGTAACGTTAAAGTTGGCGAACAGCCGCAAGGAGCCTTCCGAGTCCATAACATTACACCACAACCGATCGGTGTGATTACCATGTACCCTGGCATCTCTCACGAAGTGATCCGCAATACCTTATTACAGCCAGTCAACGCGATGATTTTGCTGACTTTTGGTGTGGGAAATGCACCTCAAAATGCGCAACTATTAGCGCATTTAAAAGAAGCCTCAGAACGTGGCGTCATCGTCATGAACTTAACTCAATGCTTAGCAGGTAAAGTCAACATGGGCGGTTACGCAACTGGCTGTGCACTTGCAGAAGCAGGCGTGATCAGCGGCTACGACATGACACCCGAAGCCGCTTTAGCCAAGCTTCACTATTTACTGAGCCAGAATCTTTCTTATGAAGAAGTGAAGCAGAAAATGCAGGAAGTATTACGTGGTGAAATGAGCTTATAGCTTTAAGCACCCACAATATATTTTCCCTTCATTAACAAAATCCCCAACTCAATGAATTGGGGATTTTTGTATTCTGTACAAGTCAAATAGACTCATTCGTGGTTTGGATTGACTCGAACAATATCGTCTTGTCCGTTTTGAAAGCGCTTTTTAAGCTCATTTTTTGACTTAAAACTGATTTCTCCACCGGCGGCAACTGTCATATGGTCCGCTTCTACATTATGCTTAGATTGATACAACATCACAGCTTGCATGCATGAATCTCGCTGTGTTTGTGAAAGTGGTGTACCTTCGGGCCACTTACCCGTTTCAACAGCGTGCATTAATCGCTTGTAAGCTTCGGGGGTGATGGCGTTAATGAGTTGATCGGCATCCATGGTCTATCCTTAATTAACGAATTCGTCACAAACATAACTTGCCATGATATTGAGTCAAGACAAGCCCAATAAATAAGTGTATTTGATCACAAGCTAATATTATGAATTTGATAAAAGTGCCCATGATTCTCAGCCTATCACTTCTTATAAGTGGCTGCTTTGAGAATAACAGAGATACCGACAAGCTATGTGCAGATAATCCTAATTTGCGCTGTGAAAGGCTCAATATAAATGATGGGCAATGTAGAGTTCCACGTACGGACCTCATCTGGCATCGATTTGAAGTACTTAAAAATCCAAGCGATAGCAACAAGATTAAAGAATACGGATTAGTTCAAGCTTATCGAAAATGTCTCGAGCTCGCTTCACAAATTCAAGCTATTGATCAAACGGAACTGAAACAACGTCGATTTTCAGCACTCGTCAATACAGGGAAAGATTTAGAGCAGATAGAAAAAGAGCTTCAGTCATCCAGCTCCGCGGAAACCTTATACTTTCTCTGGAGTCAGATTGGTGATAAAAGTGCACAAAGAAAATTCTTACAACGTGAAGGTAAACCCGAGCTAGATACAGCAGAAATGCAATACGCTCTCGCTACTTTTTATGTTCAACGGGATCGAGAAAAAGCAATCTATTTGCTCCATCGAACCTTAGAACTCAGCCCAAAAGGCAGTATCAACCTTGATGCTATCAAATCTCTTGCCAGTACCAACCAAATTCTCAAACAGAAAGAAAAAGCTTACATTTGGGCGATGGTAGGAAAAACATTCAATGTGCCGGTTGCTTCAGAGACAGAACTCAAATTGCTGTACGGGTTTGATCAAGAAAAATTTGATGCGCTCGACGATATCGCCGAAAAAATCGTTGACGCGATCAAAAATGGACAGTTTAAACCAGAGCTCATTCCTCTCGACTTTGCCAACTAACAAAATGTAATCATAAAACAAAGAGCGGTGATGAATTCACCGCTTTTTCACTTTTTGTTGAAAATTAACGACACTGAATTGACACAAAATCGTTCACCTGTTGTTTGAGGTCCATCAGGAAAAACATGCCCTAGATGGCTATCACACACCGCACAACGGATCTCAGTTCGAATCATTCCATGCGTTAAATCTTCAAGATAGCGGATTGCAGTATCATTGATCGGTGCATCAAAACTTGGCCAACCACACCCCGAATCATACTTATTGTTGGAGACAAATAACGGGCTGCTGCAACAGGCACACGCGTACACACCTGTGTCACGATTATGTAATAACTTGCCACTAAACGGGGCTTCTGTACCGCGTTGACGGCAAACATAAAACTCATCATCCGTTAGTCTTTCACGCCAGTATTCATCAGGCTTAACATTATTCTCAATCTTCGATTTCACTTACAAAACTTCCCTTCTTCTCAATATTGCACTGGTACTTTTTATGCCAAAAACTTGCATACTCCACTCTTTGTAGCACATACTTTCTCACCATGAAATGGTAGGTATGTGATTTCTAACTGCCTTAGAAGGCTAAAGTATTTTACGCCAACTGAAAGTAAACAGAAGCGGTATAAAGTTTAAAATTTAATCACTTACGATTAATTGTGAAAAAAAGCGTCGCTTTTTTTTGACTTTAAACAAGTTAAGTCCGATTATCTGTTGCAGACATTTACTGGATTCTGTAATTTTACTACCAGTTATCTTTAATCAGAAATTAAGTTGTGGAGCAACTATAATGACTATCAAAGTAGGTATTAACGGTTTTGGCCGTATCGGTCGTTTCGTATTCCGTGCAGCGCAAGAGCGCAACGACATCGAAGTTGTAGGTATTAACGACCTTATCGACGTAGATTATATGGCATACATGTTAAAGTATGACTCAACTCATGGCCGTTTCAACGGTACTGTTGAAGTTGAAGCTGGCAACCTAGTTGTAAACGGCAAAACTGTACGTGTAACAGCTGAGCGTAACCCAGAAGATCTAAAATGGGATGCAATCGGTGTTGACGTGGTTGCTGAAGCAACAGGTCTATTCCTAGACGATGCAACCGCTCGTAAGCACATCACTGCTGGCGCGAAAAAAGTTGTTCTAACTGGTCCTTCAAAAGACGCGACTCCAATGTTCGTAATGGGTGTTAACCACGCTTCTTACGCTGGCCAAGACATCGTTTCTAACGCTTCTTGTACTACAAACTGCCTAGCACCTATCGCTAAAGTTCTTAACGACAAGTGGGGCATCGAGTCTGGTCTTATGACTACTGTTCACGCAACTACAGCGACTCAAAAAACTGTAGATGGTCCTTCTGCGAAAGACTGGCGTGGTGGTCGTGGTGCTTCTCAAAACATCATCCCATCTTCAACTGGCGCAGCTAAAGCGGTTGGCGTTGTAATCCCAGAACTAAACGGCAAACTGACTGGTATGGCTTTCCGCGTACCTACAGCGAACGTTTCTGTAGTTGACCTAACTGTTAACTTACAAAACCCAGCATCTTACGCAGAAATCTGTGCTGAAATGAAGCGCGCTTCTGAAAACGAATTCGCTGGCGTTCTAGGCTACACTGAAGATGCAGTTGTTTCTCAAGACTTCATCGGCGAAATCAACACATCTGTATTCGATGCTAAAGCTGGTATCGCACTGACTGACAAATTCGTTAAAGTTGTATCTTGGTACGACAACGAAATCGGTTACTCAAACAAAGTTCTAGACCTAATCGCTCACGTTTCTAAATAATCGTAGTGTTTAGCGAAGAAATTCGTTGAGAACAAAAAGGCGGCCATTGTGTCGCCTTTTTAGTATCTGTCCCTTTCATTAATGGGACTGCGTTAGACAATCCGAGCCGTTCCTCACTTATTTATCCGGTAGGAATGGTATGAGGTATCGAATTTATGGATCTGCAATCTCTCCCTACCCTGACTTATCTTTCTGACAACGTCACCATCGTTGAGAAAGAGGGCGTTAAAATTGTTCGCGTCATTCATGACAAAGCGACCGCCGGAATTACACTGCATGGCGGCCATGTCATCTCATTCACTCCTAAAGGACAAGATGAGCTCATTTGGATGAGTGACACGGCCATTTTTGACGGTAAAGCCGCTCTAAGAGGCGGGATCCCTGTTTGTTGGCCATGGTTTGGCCGTATTGCTGCACCAGCCCATGGTTTCGCACGCACCAATGAATGGGCATTGATTGAACATAGAGAAAACGAGCAGGGCGTCATTATCGTGTTAGGGCTCGACCATTCGCCCCAAACACTGGCTATTTGGCCATTTCAATTCAAAACCCGTCTTTATGTTGAAATCGGTGACAAGTTAAAAGTCACTTTAGAAACGACCAATACGGATGAGAAAGCATGGACGTTTTCTGCAGCGCTGCACAGCTACCTCAAGGTTGGTAATATTACCCAGACCACTACTACAGGTATGGGCGTTGAATATATAGACAGCTTACAAGATGCAAAAATGTGTCAAGGTGGTTCAACACTCATCCTCACCGATACGATTGATCGCGTCTATACCGCGCCTGAAGCACAAATTCAGGTCCAAGATCCTGTTTTGAATCGCACGTTAGTGGTTGAAAACTCTGGACACAACTCTGCCGTCTTGTGGAACCCATGGGCTCAAGGCGCTCAATCAATGGCCGATATGCCTGACGATGGTTATCAAACGATGCTGTGTGTTGAATCTACACTGCATGCCCCTTGCTTGTCCGCTGGAAAAACCTTGCAACCAGGTGAAAGCCATCAGCTCGTCACGACGGTTTTTTCCAACTAAGCTTTTTTGGCGAATTTTCCGTCATCATACTCATGCTGAGGGCAGTGAAATCACGCTGTCCTTTTTATTTCTAGCCGCAGACGCTAAACTGGCACCTTTGTTTTTCAAGCGAGATCTTCATGGCGTATCTGTGCCCCCTTTGCCAGCAACCTCTGTTGCAACAGCAGCAAATATTGAAATGTGAAAATAATCATCAATTTGATATAGCCAAAGAGGGCTACGTCAATTTGATGCCTGCACATCATAAACGCTCAAAAGATCCGGGTGATAATAAAGAGATGATGCAAGCTCGTCGCCGTTTTCTTGAAGGTGGACATTACGATCTGATGCGTCAGACGGTCGCTCAGTTGTGCAGTAAGTATCTGCAAGATTCTTCTTATCAGTTTTTAGACATCGGCTGCGGCGAAGGTTACTACACCCAATTTGTCGCTCAAACGCTTGCACAACACTCGACACAATCGGTCACCTATGGGTTAGATATCTCTAAAATCGCCGTACGTTATGCAGCAAAGCGCTACCCTATAGTCAACTTTGTCGTTGCCTCCAGCCACCGCTTGCCCTTTGACGATGCTTCCCTAGCCGGTATATTACGAATTTATGCGCCCTGTAAAGCGCAAGAGCTTTACCGCTGTATTCAAAACCAAGGAGTGGTGATTACCGTTACACCCGCGGCAAGGCACCTCTATCAGTTAAAAGAAGGGATCTATCCTAATGTTCAACTGCATGATGAAACCGCAGAAGAGATAGCTGGGTTTACATTAGTAGAGCAACAAAAACTGCACTACACCATGGCATTAAGCGGTAACGATGCTTTTGATTTATTACAGATGACGCCGTTTGCATGGCGGGCCAGTGATGAGCTAAGAGCGCAATTAAAGCAAGCTGAGCAATTTAATTGTGAGGCCGATTTTATGATCAGCGTTTACCGCAAAGTTAGTTGATAATAATTCTCATTATATTGCAAATCCACAGTGTCTCCATTATTATGCCAAATTCAAAATGGAGACACTCATGCGCTTAGTTACTTCTCTGGCTCTACTATTACCACTTTTTGGCTGTGCTTCGCACCAGCCGAAGCCCATTGCTCACTTTTATGACTACCAATTATCTACCCCTAGCGGCAAACCATTGAATCTCAATTCGCTGCCGAATGAGATAAAAAATGCCGATATCATTTTAGTCGGTGAGTGGCATACACACCCAGCCATTCATCGCTTCCAAACCGAGCTATTGGCACAACTCAGCCGCGAAAACACCCATGTAGCCTTGTCTATGGAACAATTTTCACGCGATGAACAAGAGATACTGAACCGCTATCTAGCAGGAGAAATCGGCGAACAATACCTTATTTCTCAGACCAGAGCGTGGCCAAACTACCAAAGTGACTACCGCCCACTGGTTGAATTTGCAAAATCACAGCAGTTGAATGTCATTGCCGCTAATGCGCCTAAACCTTTCGTACGTTGTATCGGCAAAGTGGGAATCAAATACCTTGATAAATTAACGCCAGTAGAGCGGGCTCAGGTTGCACACCAAATTGACACCTCAGCCTCTCCCTACAAAGCGAAGTTCATGGAATCAATGCACCACGGTTCAAAAGAGCAAACTGAAAAACAGTACGCAGCTCAGCTCACTTGGGATGAAACGATGGCAGAAAGCATGGTGGATTATTTACAAAACCACCCGACAGCTCAGGTGATGCACATCGCAGGCAAGTTCCACACCGAGCAGGGTTTAGGCACGGCGCATTCTATCCTTCGTCGAAATCCTGATTTAAAGATTGCCATCATCACGCCCGTAGAGGATACCCAGACGTCGTATCCTGATTTCCAACTCACTGTACTGCCAATTCCCACCGCCTATGTTCAAGCAGAGCATCGCATGCAAGCCTATCAACAGATAAAGAATCGCAATACAGATCTCACTTGCGACTAATTAGCGGTGAATAACGGGCCTGCTTATTCTTTTCATATAAAGTAGGCGCGTTTTTTGCTTGTACATACCTCATACAAATTGCGAATTTTTTGCACAAGTTTTTCATAAATCTGTCGATACATTAACTGATGGCATTTATAGGAGAGAAGTATGACACCGGTAGGGACAAGCTCAGCGCAACTGCATTCACTCCAGCAAGTTAAAGCTCAAGCAAATTCTACAGCGGCATCCCCCCCCTCTGCCCCGCTCAAAGTGGAGCAGAATACCGTCACTTTGTCTGATGAAGGCAAAGCCTTGCTCGCAGCGCTGCAACAACTCGACAAAGAGAGTAAGTTAGAAAACAAAGAGAAAACTGTGACTGGCAAAGTGGAATCATTTGCTCATGGTGCTTTGGGATTAGATCATCCAGATAAAAAACCAGAAGAAGATGATAGCTCCTATTCCGCAGGGAAATATTTTTCCGCCGCGGCAACAGTAGGAGGTTTGTTACTGCTTCTCTAATTTTTTAGATTTCTATTGGATATTAATTGCGGTTTGGATGATTGATGATGTGGTCCTCCCAGTCGATAACATCAATCTCATAAACGACTTTGTTGCGAACACTTTCTTGCGCGGCGTGCATCGCCTCTTTGGAGCCGGTAATCAAAGGATGCCATTGCGGCAATGTTTTGCCTTCTGACAGTACACGATAGGCGCACGTATCCGGCAACCAGTTAAATTCATCAATTTTATCACGCGTCAGTTTTAAGCACTCCTCACCAGAATTGAAACGGTTTGGATAATCCTTGCATGAGCAGGTATCGCTGTTTAACCAACTGCAAGCGACATTGGTGTAATAGACCTCATCACTATCTTCATCCATTAACTTGTGTAAGCAGCACTTACCGCATCCATCACAAAGCGATTCCCACTCCGATTCCGTCATTTGTTCTAATTTCTTATTTTGCCAGAATGGTGTGTTCATGAGTCTCTATCTTACTTAACGAATGGGGTGCGTGTTATACCTCCACACCAACCAAAGTTCAAGGATAAAAACGGCTTGTTAATTTAGGAAGCTATTGCTGTACACTTCGGTCACATCTGCTAGGATCGTCACCCTTTTCTTTTTACTGGTACTCAATTATGGAATGCAGACTTGGTTGTGGTGCGTGTTGTATCGCTCCTAGTATTTCTTCCTCCATCCCGGGTATGGAGCAAGGAAAGCCAGCAGGTGTACGTTGCATTCAACTTAATGACGCTAATTTGTGCAAGTTATTTGGTAAGCCTGAACGTCCAAAAGTATGCCACGAATTTAAACCTTGCCCGATGGTCTGTGGCAACACGAATCAAGAAGCTTTGAGCAACATTACCGAACTCGAAAAAATCACTTGATGGCACTGCTTTGTTTGCCTTAATTGATGATGTCACTCAAAATTGCCCCAGCAGCTAGGGCAATGATTCGAAAGGTGCTACAGCTTTTGTCTGCCAAGCAAAGAGTGTGATAGCGTCGTGCCATCAACAAGCTCAAGCTCACCGCCAACAGGCACACCATGAGCAATACGGCTCGCAGAAACTTGATGGGCGCGACATAATTCCGCAATGTAGTGCGCGGTGGCTTCACCTTCAACGGTTGGGTTAGTGGCAAGAATGACTTCGGCAATGCCACCACGTTGCAAACGGTAATCCAGCGTATCTAAACCAATATCACTCGGGCCGATACCATCTAAAGGTGATAAGTGCCCCATCAGAACAAAATAACGTCCAGAATATTGGCCTGTAGCTTCAATGGCCGCAATATCAGCAGGGCTTTCGACTACACAGAGTTGGCCGTTATCCTGCCGCTTAGGGTTGCTACAAATATGACAAGTTTCTTCTTCAGTGAAAGTTCGACATTCACTGCAATGTCCAATTTCTGTCATGGCTTGGCTTAAAGCATCGGCGAGCTGTAAGCCGCCTTTTCTATCGCGCTGTAACAAATGAAAGGCCATACGCTGTGCTGACTTGGGACCCACCCCAGGCAGACAACGTAAGGCCTCCATCAAATGCTCCAGCATATGACTGGTACGCATTAGTAACCTATTTTGTTTGTTAAAAAGGTTGTTTGTTAAAAAGTCGTTCGTTAAAACGGCATCTTCATACCTGGTGGTAATTGCATACCGCCAGTGACAGAAGCCATTTTTTCTTTTTGAGTCTCTTCCACGCGGCGCGCAGCATCATTGAAAGCGGCGGCAATCAGATCTTCTAGCATCTCTTTGTCGTCTTCCATTAAGCTTTCATCAATCTCTACACGGCGTACGCTGTGGCTACCAGTAATGGTCACTTTTACCAGACCAGCACCAGACTCACCAACCACTTCCATATTCGCAATTTCTTCTTGTAGCTTTTGCATGCGCTCTTGCATTTGTTGGGCTTGCTTCATTAGGTTGCCCATACCGCCTTTACCAAACATGTTTATCTCTCTGGTTGAATTGGGTGTTTCACATAAGGTGGGGTCATAACATATAGATTCAACCCCACACTCGCTTAATTGATTAAATCGGCCGCACACTGTCGCGATCAAGTTCCGCATCAAAACGTCGCTTGAAGAACATTACGTGAGGGTCGGCCTCCAAGCTGTTCAATGCTTGCTCTAATTTGAGTTGGTAAAGACGCTCTCTAAGCTCCAATGGAGTCTCACCTTGCTCACCAATTGTCACGCTAAGGTGGCACTCTTCAGCTAATGTCTCATTGAGCGCTTCTAACAACTCGCTTTGTGCTTTATCGGTATTAAGATGGGCCTGACTTGGCCGCAGCACTAGCTCGATTGATGAGCCCGATTTGTGGTAGACAGAATTAAGTGCTAATTGTTCCACTAACTTGGCAATATCGAGCTGGTGGATCAGAGCTGCCCACTCATCTTGTTCTATCGATTCTGCAAGTAACTTTTCTGCCATCTCTGGCGTTTTAATATGTTCTAGCGCTTGCTTAATTTGTGTCGGTGTCAGCTCTGTTTTTTGTTGTTCAACCACCACAGGTTGCAGCGTTGGACGCCACTGATAAGGCTCGTTGTCCAAAGTTGGGACAGCCTCAGGAATGGATGTGGACAAAGGCGACACTCGAGCTGATTTTCCATGCGAGGCAACACGCTCAAGCACAGATTCAGATTTAGTCGATGCCGCATTAGGCTTTTTTGTCCCGTTGCTCTTTGTTTCATTCACTCCTTTTGCTGGCAGAGCAACCCCTTGGCGCTGTGAACGCAACTGGTGTCGCAGCCCTGCAATCGGTGAGGGACGTGGAGCTGAAGAAGGTGCTGGTGGTTGAGGAACTGGTGCAGGCTCATACGATTCTGGGGCATATTCCATTGCACTGGACATGTCATCATTCATATCCGCATAGCGGTTATCGTAATCTTGAACGATGCCATAATCAGGCTGAGTATCCTCATGCCTTTGCGGCTCATTAACCTGACTGTCCGATACGGGAGCCACCGACGTTTGCTTAGGTTCAGTTAGAGGCGTTGCCGCTGATGCGGGTTGTAGTGAAGGAGTGCCGTGGCTTGGCACTGCGACATCTGAACTCACTTCAGTACTGAACGTATTCACCAACGATACAGAAGCAGGACGAAACGCCATCATACGTAGCACAATCATTTCCAGCCCAGTTCGAGCGGTTGGCGAAAGTGCTAAATCTTCACGTCCTTTTAAAGCAATTTGATAATAGAGCTGCACATCTTGTGGGCTCAGTGCTTTGCTGAGCAGTTGCACTTTCTCTGAGTCAGGTTGGGTTTTGTCCAGTGTTGCTGGCAACGCTTGATACATCGCAATACGGTGTAACTGCGCCGCGAGTTGTTGTAGTAATCCATCCCAATCCACACCATTTTGTGCTAAATGTGCAACGCTATCCATCGCCGTTTGAGGCTGTTTACTGCTAATGGCTTGCAGTAAATGGAGTGCTTGATCTGTGTCTAGCGTGCCAAGCATTGGGGCGACTACATCGGCCATCACCTGGTTATTACCTAGTGCTATCGCTTGATCAGTTAAGCTAAGTGCATCACGCATACTACCATCGGCAGCATGAGCGATCATTCTTAATGCTCTCGCTTCACAAGAGATCTGCTCTGCCGCTAAAACATGCTCAAGCTGATCGTGGATATTTTCAACACTGATCGGCTTAAGATGAAACTGTAAGCAGCGCGATAAAATCGTAACCGGCAGCTTTTGCGGATCTGTCGTAGCGAGCAAGAATTTCACGTACTCAGGCGGCTCTTCCAACGTTTTAAGCAAAGCGTTAAAACTGTGGCGCGACAGCATGTGTACTTCATCGATTAAGTACACCTTGAAGCGACCGCGAGCAGGCTTGTATTGCACGTTATCAAGTAATTCGCGCGTATCTTCGACTTTGGTTCGTGATGCCGCATCTATTTCTAAAAGATCAACAAAACGGCCTTGGTCAATCTCTCGGCAAGTATCACATTGGCCACAAGGTGTGGCCGTAATACCTGTTTCACAGTTTAACCCCTTGGCAAACAAGCGACCAATCGTCGTCTTGCCGACACCACGTGTACCGCTGAATAAATACGCATGGTGCAATCTATTTTGGGCCAACGCATTTTCTAGTGCAGTTAAGACATGTGCTTGTCCCACCACCTCATTAAATTTTGTTGGTCGCCATTTTCGCGCTAAGGCAAGATAACTCATGAGTACGTCCAGTTGATTAGCTTAGTGACCTTCAAATTCACAAATACTATAAACGTTCAGGCCCAAACCTTGTAAACGTTTGTCTCCGCCAATTTCAGGCAGGTTGATGACAAAAGCCGCGTGCTCGACTTCACCACCAAGCTGGCGGATCAATTTAGTCGTCGCTTCAATCGTACCACCCGTTGCCAGTAGATCATCCACCACCAGCACTTTATCACCTTGTTTGATCGCATCAACGTGAATTTCTAATGTGTCAGTACCGTATTCCAATTCGTAAGATTGGGCTAACGTTTCGCGTGGTAACTTACCCGGCTTACGTACAGGTACAAACCCCAAACCAAGCTCTAAAGCCAATGGCGCGCCAAATAGGAAACCACGCGCTTCTGTACCCACAACTTTGGTAAAGCCCATGTCTTTATATTTTTCGACTAATAAAGCAATGGTTGCTTGATAGGCTTTTGCATCCTCTAGCAGGCTAGTTACATCACGAAACAAAATGCCAGGTTTTGGGTAGTTAGGGATGCTTTGAATGCTCGATTTGATCAAAGAGATAGTTTCGGTTGTCATAACTTACATTTACTTAGATTGGCTCTTCATTTCTCACGATACATTTACGTATCAGAATGATAGAGCGTGAGCTCTCAGCAACATAGATAAGCCACAATATCTTAGCCGCTGAAAAAACAAACGCCCATTCGAAGAATGGGCACACTTCCCCATAATGCTAGTGATTTTCTTGTTGGTTAGCAACCTGCTCATGAGTGGGAAGTCGAATAAACCAAGTGATCAGGACCACAAGCATAGTAAACAACATAATTTTGAGCCAAAAGTGTGGGACAACCCAGATGGAAAAAATAAAGCTTAGAATAATCCACAAACATCCCCGTTGTTTCACTTGCCGCGAAACAGCGCCATGTTGCTGCCAATTATCCAGTATTGGGCCTAGCGTCTGATGTTGATGCAACCAAGCATGAAAACGAGGGCTACTTCGTAAGAAGCAAGCGCTAGCAAGGAGTATGAAAGGTGTTGTAGGGAGTAGCGGTAAGAATATGCCTATCACGCCTAACAGAAGGCAGAGCCCACCAGCCACCGTAAGAAGAAAATGACGAATATTGATGGTGAACTCCCAACGTACTATCCAACTTAGAAAGTTGAATAACCATTAAACACACGGATCCAAGTCAGTATTGCTGGCAATGTAGGGATCGAAAGTACGGCAATAAAGCCTAAAAAATAAAAAATGTTGTAAGGTTCTTTAAAATTCTGCTCTTCCATCATAACTTCTCTAGTGTTGGATGACTCCGTTCGTTTTGGCACCATAAACAAAGTTAATGTAACGTAAACGAATTGGGTGATTGTTGTTCTAGACGCGAACTATACCTCAAACAAATCACCGCAAACACCGACTAAAGATAAGGTTATTAACTGCTGCCACCTTGGTAAATATTGAGTTTGAAACTACTCGAACCTAAGCGATTAGTTGATAGCTGACAAGTTGAGTTGATCGGTAAATCTTTAGTGATAAAGTTTTTTAAACAGTTCTGCCCAAGGCTAAAACCCGCAGCAATATGTTGAGTTAAGTAGCCATTTGACCATTGACTGTCGAGCCCAGCTGGCAGGATAGAGAGTGTACCTTCGCTTAAATCCGCAATACCGAATACCGCGTTGATTGGATTAGCACACTCTGAGCATTCAATACCTTTTTCCAGTATGTCGGCAAGGTCTTTCAGATCGGCACTGAAGCTTTTTAAGTTGCGAAGATAATCGTGAAACAGAGCACGAACGAGCAATGTTGAAGCCACACTATTTTCATAATGGGCATCTGAATCGACCAAGTAAAAGGCAAACTGCCCGTTCATCAACCACGCATAGTCAAATACCAGCGGCATCACATCCGCCGATTGTAAAAGACGGTAACTACACTTCCAACTGCCTTGTGAAGTATCCTTTTCTGGCAATAACGCGTGCAGCAAATCTTTCGCGGTACTGGGGTTTTCTCGTAAATACTCCAGATGCCAATGCAACTCTTGCTCTTCTGGAATATCACCACCATCGTCAACCCGGAACCACTGCGTCGAAAAATCGCGCTGATCAGATAAACGACTGAACGTATCTTCGAGCGTACTTTCTATTGCACTGCTTAAATACTGGTGGTTACCAATCGGTTTAGGAAGAAAATCCTTAACACCAAATCGCAGCACTTTTGCAACATCAGCCATTTCATCAGTTGCAGAGACCACAATCAGTGGCAGCGAGGGATACTCAAGGCTCACCTCCTCAACAAACTCAATACCGTTCAGTACTGGCATTGCTAAGTCACACACAACAAGGTCAGGCTCCGCATCTTTTAACTTGCGCAACCCTTCTAAGCCATTTTCAGCTTCAAGCACTTTATAGCCTTGAGCCGACAAATAACCACTGGTTATTCGCCTAAAAATTGGGTCATCATCAACGAGCATGATCAGTTTTTGCTCGACATGCTGATTATCTGAAGGTTTTTTCGCCAAGAACTCACTAGCCTGAATGTGAGATTTATACATAATCCTGCCTCACAATGCTTTTAAAAAGCAGTCATTTTATTGTTATAGGATAAATTGATAGGTTACTTTATAAAGTAGTCGCAAAATAAGATTTATACAAATGTTCCACTTTGTAACCCGGTTGCATACTATATATATGGGCTATGTATGGATTGTACGGAATGTTACTTTCGTCAAACAAGTTGATATGACTCAAGATTTGACAAATGATATACGTATAAATTACTCAAATTCGAAAAATAATGTGTCAGGAACAATGAAATTAGATGACCTAAACCTCTTTCGACTGGTTGTCGAAAATGGAAGCTATACCGCAACTTCTCGTAAAACAATGATCCCCGTTGCGACCATTACCCGACGCATTCAAGCATTGGAAGATTCTCTGAATCTTAGGTTGTTGAATCGCCATGCTCGAAAACTTTCGCTGACTGAAGCGGGTGAACGTTTTTTTCAAGAGTGCTCACCGTTGCTGCATCGCTTAGCTGCAACAGCAGAAGAGCTCACCGATGAATGTCGTGGCGCTTCAGGCAAACTAAGAATATCGTCACCATCTAATGTCACGAAACGCATGATGATGCCTATCTTCAATGCCTTCATGATGCAGTACCCAGATATCAACATAGAACTGACCACCAGCAATCAGGCCGATCAACTCGACCCAACCGAATGGGATGTCATTTTTAGAGTTGGCCCTCAACGAGACTCCAGTTTAATTGCGCGAAAAATTAATGAAGTGAAAGATGTGTTAGTCGCAAGCCCAGGGTATTTAGCGAAACACCCTGCACCAACTCATGCCGAAGAGCTCAGTAATCATTCATTATTGAAGGGATATCCTCTAGTAAAATGGCAGTTGACCAACAATAAAGGGGAATGCGTGGTCAATTGTGATACTGGTCGTTTTCAGGCCAACGCTTTAAACGTAGTGCGCAGCGCTTGCTCTGAGGGGCTGGGTATCACCTTAATGCCAGACGTGATGATTAAAGAATTTATCGAAGAAGGCAGCTTAGTCAGAGTACTGGAAGACTGGGTTTCCAACCCTCGTGATATTTATATGCTGTATAACCACAAGGATCATCTACCTGAAAAAGTCAGGCTATTTATTGATTTTGTGATTGCCTATCACATCCACTAGATTTTAGGCCCAGCATTGCTGGGCCATGAGTTATCGCAGCGGCAGATAGTCAATAAACTCGCTATAGAAACTCAATAAATTTACTCAAATCACGTTCAGGCACTTTCATTGGCGTGCATCCTGCAGTTCCTAGGTATAAGAAACCAACGATTTGATCATCGCCCTTAGCACCTAGTGCTTGCCGAACGTGAGAGTGGAACATCCAGCTTCCCGAACGCCAGAAACCTTGAAAACCTTGGGCTACCGCAGCCATTTGCATCGCTTGTACTGCGCATCCCGCAGAGAGATGCTGTTCAATCGCTGGCACCTTTTCATGCTCCGTAACTTTCGCGATCACTGTGATTACCATGGGTGCTCGAAACGGTGCATTTTTCGCTTTTTCTATCTCTGCATCACTGCCGTTATCCGCTCGCACAGCAAACGCCAAAATGCCCGACAACTTTTGCAAACCCGCTCCCTGAGCAATCACGAAACGCCAAGGGGTTAAACCGCCATGATCGGGCGCTCGCAAGCCTGCTCTAATAATATTTTCCAAGACCAGGCCTTCAGGTGCAGGCGATGTGAGATTGGCGATTGAACGACGGTTAAGCAGCAACTCTAGTGCATCCATTTCGATTCCTTATTGATGATTTTCCATAATCTTATACCAAACTGAGAATAACTCGCATAAAGAGATGACCTCATTGGCTATAAATGAAAAAAGCGAGGATATTCCCTCGCCTAATTTAAGCAAACATATGAATGAAAACAGCCGAGATGACTACGGATAAAAACGTGCTTCAACCCCAGCTCGAGTCAGTAGCCCATCACAAGGAGCGAATTTATCGCCATACTTCTCAGCATGTTGATTCATCATTTCCACTAATTTCTTGATACCAATTTGGTCTATGTAACGGAATGGGCCGCCCAAAAACGGCGGGAAACCGATACCGAAAATCGCACCAATATCGCCATCTCGCGCACAACGAATTACGCCCTCATCCAAACAACGTACGGCTTCATTCAGCATAAGTAGCACGCAACGCAGCGCGATCTCCTTATCACTCTGCTTGGCATCTGGCGTTATTTTCAGCAATTTATAGATAGATTTGTCGATTTCTTTTTTCTTACCTTTATAGGTATAGAATCCCTTACCACTTTTACGCCCTTTGCGATTGTCATTGAGCAGCAAATCAAATACGTCTGGTCCTTGAAAACGTGGGCCGAGTTCTTGCACTAGAATTGGCATGATTTTCGAGCCAACATCAATGCCCACTTCGTCCAATAACGTGATAGGGCCGACTGGGAAACCGAAATCGAGTAAAGCCGTATCTATCTTTTCAATCGACTCACCCGCCATCAGGATCTGCGCCGCTTCATTCATGTAAGGTGCAAGGATACGGTTAACATAAAAACCAGCGCAATCTTTGACCACAATCGGCGTTTTGCCCTGTTTTTTCGCCAAGGCCACCACTGTGGCTATCGTCTCTTGCGATGTGGTTTGATGAGGGATCACTTCCACCAGAGGCATTTTTTCAACAGGACTGAAATAGTGCAATCCAATCACATTCTCTGGACGCGCCGCCTTCGCTGCAATTTTCTGGATTGGAAGCGAAGAAGTATTCGTCGCAAAAATGGTGCTGGTTTTGGCATTCGCTTCAACATCAGCCACCATTTGCTGCTTAAGCGTGAGATCTTCAAATACCGCTTCAATGACAACATCGATATGCTGATAGCTGGTAAAATCAATCCCGCCAGACAATTGCGCCATTTTTGTTTGCATCTGCGCTTTGGATAAAATGCGACGCTTGCGCTGTTTATCGAATAATTTGTAGTTGTAATTGAGCGCGTTTAATACCCCATCATTCGAAACATCTTTGATTCGTACGGGAACCTTGGCTTTTGCAACGCTAACATGGCTGATCCCTGCCCCCATTAAACCACCGCCCAATACGCCGATACGTTTCACGGTTTGAGGTTTTGCGTCGCTGCCCGTCTCTTTTTTCATTTCTGTGGTGGCAAAGAAAATCGAGCGCAGTGCTTTGGATTCCGAGCTCATCACCAAATCACCAAATCGCTTCGCTTCAAGCTCTAACCCGGCTTTAAAACCACGATCTAAACCGTGGCGGATCACCTCTAAAATCGCGTCTGCAGCTGGGTAATTACCTCGTGTTTTTTGCTTAGTCTTTTTAGCGGCCTGATCAAAAATTAATTTGCGACCAAGCTGCGTATGAGAAATTAATTTCTCTTTGGTCGACGTATTGACCTGATGACGTTTTTTCCCAGAATTATCGAGTACATACTTCTTGGCCACATCCAGCAAGATAGTCTCTGCTACGCAAGCATCAATAACACCCAGCTGTTTTGCTTTTTTTGCGCGCAGCTGTTTACCCGTCAAAATCAAGTCAAGAGAAGGTAACAAACCAATCAAACGCGGCAACCGCTGCGTTCCACCGGAGCCTGGCAGCAAGCCTAATTGCACTTCGGGCAAACCCAAACGCGTGATGTCCGCGTCGCTGCACACCCGGTAGTGACAAGCCAGCGCCAGCTCTAAACCACCACCTAAGCATGGGCCATGAATCGCGGCAACCACTGGGAATGGCAAATCCGATAAGGTTTGAAACATCTCCTGACCTTGCTTGGCCAATGCTTGTGCTTCGCTGGCCGATTGGCAAGCGTTCAGCATACGGACATCCGCTCCAGCAATGAAATTATCTGGCTTAAGCGAGTGAATCACCATCCCCTTTAGGCTGGTTTTTTGAGCCTCCAAGGTCGCAAAAACCTCTTGCATCTCTTGGGCAAACGCCGCTTGTAGCGTATTCATTTTTTCGCCGGGAACATCAATCGCCAGCCACGCAATATTTTGTTCATCAATTGTTAAATGAAAAGCTCTCTCTGTGCTCATTATTCAACCTCCAAAATCATTGCCGCGCCCAAACCACCCGCTGCACAAGCGGTATTCAGCCCTAAACCACCACCACGTCGTTTTAGTTCACGCAGTGTTTGTGTGATCATGCGCGCACCCGTCGCCGCAAAGGGGTGACCATACGCAATAGAACCACCTAGCACATTAAATTTATCCATATCAATTTCGCCAATCGCTTTTGCTCGACCAAGATGTTCCTGTGCAAACTTATCACTGGCGAACATTTTCATATTAGAGAGGGTTTGCGCGGCAAACGCTTCATGCATGTCAATCAATGTGAGATCGGAAAGCTCAATACCTGCACGTTGTAAGGCTAACGGTGTCGCATAAGACGGCCCCATTAACATATCGTGTTCAACACCAATCGCTGAAAAAGCGTAAGAACGGATATAACCCATAATCTCCAAACCAAGCTCTTTAGCACGGCCTTCGCGCATTAAAAGAATAGCGGCTGCTCCATCGGTGAGTGGTGTGCTGTTGGCGGCCGTCACGCTACCATATTGCCTATCAAACGCTGGACGTAACTTGGCATAACCTTCCAGAGTCGAGTCATGACGAATATTGTTATCTTCAGCGATCCACTTTTTATAGGGCTCTGGGAATGCCGTCATGACTTCGCCTTGGATTTTGCCCTCTTTCCAAGCTTGTGAAGCTAGAGAGTGAGAACGATGTGCCAAAGCATCTTGATCCAGTCGGCTTATGTGATGAGATTTTGCCATCTGCTCAGCCGTTTGCCCCATCGAAAGGCCCGTTGAATATTCAGCGACCGCGGGGGGGACTGGCATTAAATCTTTAAAAGATAATGATTTTAAGATGCTGAGTTTCTGAGCAACGGTTTTGGTTTTACTTAAAGCGAGTAAGCTAGCGGCTAATTTTTTAGACACTCCAATCGGCAAAACGGAAGACGAATCGGCACCACCAGCCATACCAATATCAATCGTGCCAGCCATTATGCTTTCAGCCACATTCACCGCCGCCTGAAAACTGGTAGCGCACGCTCGTGTAATGCTGTACGCATCGGTATGGATGCTCATTCCTGTGCCTAAAACGATCTCACGCGCGATGTTTGGTGCCTCAGGCATTTGCACGACTTGTCCAAAGACGAGTTGTTCGATCAATTTAGGATCGAGTTCCGTTCGCGCAAGCAGTTCACTCACCACCATCTTGCCTAAATCGACTGCAGGAACTTGACTAAATTCGGTACTTTGACGCGCAAAAGGGGTACGCAACCCCGCGACGATAGCCACACGCTCACCAGAGCGCGTTTTGACTTCCTGTTTGCCCATTGTTTCTCCTTAGAATAGAGGTCTGACCTGGCACATTGTAACGAGGTTGTTAAAACAATCAAACAAGTGTTTAAATAAACGTGATATTCGCATCGAATCGAAGAAAGTAATGTAGGGAAAGGAGATGGATAATCACTTAATCTTTAAATGAATAATGGAGTTATACCCAAGCAACTTGGAGTTGCAGGTAGACGGCAAGTGAGTGAGTCCCCATGAGCATAGGCAAACTATGTGATTGGGGTGAACGAACGTAGCCAACACCGCTGCGGCTTCAAGTAGGAAGGGTATATAAGCAAAAAAAAACCACACAATAATGTGTGGTCGGAATATATAAAGCAATTAACTTACGCCAATTGAAATAATCAGTTTCCTGATTAGGAGAAAGTAAAGTCAGCCTTCAAAAGGAAGTGTCATCTTGCTCAACATGTTAGTCGCAATGACTAACGAGATGACAAGGTGTACTATAGCCACTTCGTGCTATGAGATTTTGAAGTAGATCAATTTTATATTGATTTATTCCATACTATGAAATTAAAAAGCCGTCGACGCTTGAATTGATGTTACCGAACAACTTGAACGGATCGAAAGCGAACGAATACGCGAAGCGTTCATCGCAAGACGACCATAAAATGGCCTAAACAAAGAAGAAATCACAGAGCAAACGGAGACTCATGTGTCGATAATAACCATGTTTGGAAAGAAAAAGTCCAGCAGCCCGGTCAATAGTAATATTGACAGACAGAGAAAATATGAAACGCTTGTGCGTGCTTATCACCGAGATCTTTTTCGTTATGCCTATTGGCTATGTAAAGATAAAAGCATTGCTGAAGATTTAGTCCAAGAAACCTGCTTGAGGGCTTGGAAATCTCTCGATAGTTTGCTCGACGAGAAAGCGGCCAAATCGTGGCTTATAACTATTCTTCGTCGCGAGAACGCGCGCCGCTTTGAGCGCAAGCAGTTTGAGTTGGTCGATATTGATGACTACAGCGGTGACGTAAAAGTCAACGATGATCCTCATCATCAACAAGAGTGGTTGCAGGCACAGATAATGAAGCTGGATATTGAATACCGCGAACCTCTTTTCCTACAAGTCATTGGTGGTTTTAGTGGTGATGAAATTGGCGAGATCCTCGAACTCAATAAGAACACGGTCATGACTCGTCTGTTTCGAGCTCGTAATCAATTAAAAGAACAATTGGATTCATCAGAAGCGTATAAGGGGCAGCAAAATGGATGAATTAGAATTTCGCCGCCGAGTTATGTCCGATCCAAAACAGCATGACCAAGAGATTATCCAAGCGGCATCCACTAGTGATACTAATCGTCAGTTCCTAGAGGACATATTGAGCTTAGATGCAACGATTGCTACTGCAATGAATGTAGACGTGCCTGACGATCTCGCAGACCGTATTCTATTTAGTCAAACCACAATGGCAAGCAATGTCATCCGACCTACTTTTGCCAAGCAAGCGATGACATTGGCTGCATCGATTGCTTTTGTGTTTGGTTTATTGGTTGGCCAAATCAATTGGCGAAATGTGCTCATTCCACCGGCGCAGGCAAGCCTAATGGACACCGCCATCAAACACGTCATTGATGAAGAAGGCTTTGTCAACCAACTGGATGAACAAGTGAATTCAACGCAGATCAACGCCAAAATGCTGCCATTCGCTTATCAGTTAAGCAGTAACTTCCCTTACCACGTTTATTACCTAAACCACTGTGGTTTTGGCAAGGCAAACGCTCTGCACATGGTTTTTCAAGGTGAAAGCGGGAAAGTGACGCTCTTTTTCACAGGCATTGCCAGTGAACAAGCCGTGAACTTTAATGAGCAAGGCATGGCAGGAATCATCGAACCCGTCGGTGATGCTAGCCTGATCCTTGTCGGTGAAAATGGCGAAGATGTCACGAACATCGCTAAAAAACTAATGCCTATGCTAAAACCTTCCCATTAAAACCATTCCTGGCCTGTATATAATGCGGGCCAGGTTCCCTAGACAAAAATAGAGCTTAAACTCTATAAACAAGCATTTTCCGCCTTTTTCCTGCCAAATAGACATCATTTCTGCAATTTTATCATTCAATTAGACAATGGTCGGATTTCTATCTTCTATACTTGCCTCTAGTATCAGCCACCAATTGAGCATTTGCTCAAAAACAACGTCCATTAGAGGCGATGAAATCAAAAAGGAAAAGCACCATGAACAAGACGCGTCTGTTTAAAAAATCGTTACTTGCCGTAACGGTAGCTCTCGCTTCACAACAAGCACTGGCAGCGGGCTTTCAGCTCAATGCACAATCTGCGACTGGCCTAGGTCGTGCATTTGCTGGTGATGCTGTTATTGCCGATAACGCATCGGTGATGGCTCGTAACCCTGCCGCAATGGCGTTGTTTGATGAAACCTCACTCTCTTTGGGCTTTGAATCCATCACAACGATGATTGATGTAAAAAACACTCAATATACAGGCGTTTTCAAAAACGCTATCGATATCGAAGACACTGATGACGTTGGCGGAACATCCATTGCACCAAACATCCATCTAGTTGTTCCTGTGGACGATAAATTTGCTTGGGGTGTAAACGCTTATACTAACTTTGGTACCAAAACAGAATTTTCTGATAACTACCCTGCGGCAGAGTATGGAGGCTTAACCGATGTTAAAAGTTTTAATTTCGGTTTGGCTGGTTCATACCGTATAAACTCATCATGGAGTATAGGGGCCGGGTTAGATTTAATTTATGGTCAAGGCACCATGAAGCGTACAACAGGCGAGGGATTTCCTGCCAATACAATGATAATTGGAAGTAAGGTTATTCCAGCTAAGGGAACCTCATTAATAAATGTCGACAAAGCTGATGGCTGGGCGGTCGGATTTAATTTGGGTACGGTGTATGAATTAGATGAAAATAATCGATTTGGCTTCGGATACCACTACAGTCCTGAATTCACAGCTAAGGACGATTATGGACAAGAAATTACCCTACCATTGCCTGATATTGCTGAATTCTCTGGTTTTCATAAAATCAAAGAGACACAGTTTGCAGTGCATTATAGTGTCCAATGGATTGGTTGGAGTTCATTCGACAAAATTGATTTTAGAAATTTAGATTCTTCTCGTTCAACAGTAGGTGCTCTAACTAATGGTAGCTATGATAAAGAGTATAAGTGGCAAGATGGTTGGCACTATGCGATAGGTGGAACTTACTACCTAAACAGCGATTGGACTTTACGTGCTGGTTATATGTATGACACCAGCGCACAAGATTCTTTAACTTCAGTCTCAGTGCCAGACTCAGATCGCCAATGGCTCTCTGCTGGTTTTACTTACGAAGTTGATGAGCGATCTAATGTAGACTTTGGTTTCACTTACCTACTTGGTAAGGATGTACAAGTGACTGAGAATTCGGCTGGTACTGTTTTGACGGCAACGACTCACGCAGATGCAATCCTAGTTGGCTTACAATATAGCCGCAGCTTCTAAGCGCAACGTTTATTAGCATAGCGTCAATAAAGGGCTGGTTTTCCAGCCCTTTTTAATGCTTGTAATATCATCTTCTCGCCTAATTCAGCTAACAACTGTACCTTTGGGGCCTTAAACCACACTACAAGTGTTCGCCAAAAATCAGAAACACTTTCATAACAAGCAGAGTATTACGCTTATAATTAAACCTTTAATAGATTTTAATTTCAAAAACAACAAATTCACTGCTTTATATTTTTAAAGCATTAGCTCTAACCTTAAAATCCCCACACCGAATTCAAATATTTCAGCGAACATTATAATGAAATCAAATAAAACTCTTCTTTCACTTGCAGTGGCATGTGGGCTATTCAGCGTATCAAACGCATCTCAAGCCGCCGGTTTCCAATTGGCAGAATACTCTGCAACGGGCCTTGGGCGTGCTTACGCCGGTGAAGCGGCTATGGCTGATAACGCCAGTGCACAATGGCGTAACCCTGCCATGCTGACTTATTTGAAAGGTACGCAAATTTCTGTTGGTGCAATTTACGTTAATCCGAATGTTGATGTGAATGGAAAAATCAACGGCGCATTAGAAGCAAGCTCAAATGACTTCGCAAATGATGCCGTCATCCCCAATTTTTACCTCTCACATCAAGTGAACGATAAAATGGTACTAGGTTTAGCACTCGGTACTAACTATGGCATGGAGACCGAGCTTGACCGTAATTTCAGCGCGAGCCACTTTGGTAATCAAGCGATGGTTAAAACAATGGAAGTCAATGCCAACATCGGCTACCAACTCACTGATGCGGTTACCGTTGGCGGTGGCATTCGTTATGTGATTGGAGAAGGCCATTTCGGTGCGACCTCTCCGGCTCAAACTAAGCCTCTTCCACAAGGTACAACACTAAAGTACATGGAAGGTGAAGATAAAGCTTGGGGTTGGCAAGTGGGTACGGCATGGCAGATCAATGATAGCAATCGCATTGGCTTTACTTATAAATCCGAAGTTGACCTAAAGCTTACTGGCACAGCGAATATATTTTCGAAAGAATCGGGCAAGGTAGTGAATGATACAGGTTCAATGATGCTCACTATGCCTGCCACCGCTGAACTGGCTAGCTACCACCAACTAAGTGAACAGCTGGCACTACATGCCAGTATTAACTGGACCGATTGGAGCAGTTTCGAAAAGCTTGAAGCGGATTTAAACACTCTTGGCTCGGTGATGGTTAAAGAAGAAAACTGGGAAGACAATTACCGTTTTGCTCTGGGTGCTACTTACCAAGTCGATGCAAAATTAGCACTGCGTACAGGCATTGCTTACGATATGGCGGCAGTTAACGATAAAAACCGTACCATTACCATCCCTGAAACTGATCGAACTTGGTTAAGCGTTGGTGCGGAGTATGCATTCACGGAGCAATTCACCGTAGACACTGGCTTTACTTACATTTTTGCCAAAGATGCCAAGATTGTGGAATCTCGTGGTTATGCTTCAGATGATGCAGCGCAAGCCGTTGGAGGCCAATTTTCTGGTACAACGACGGGTAATGTTTGGCTTATCGGCGCACAAGCCAATTATCGCTTCTAAACTCATTAGAGATACTCCCAGAGGCCAGAGCACTGCTCTGGCTTTTTTATTCCTTGTAATTTCGATGGTTTTTGCTGCCAAGTAGTTGAGCTATGATAGCGGCAACGCTATTAATGAACAGGATTGAGCATGTCGACTGAAGAAATTAAAAATGAACGCCATAAAGCGAGACAACAGAAAGTAAAAGAGCAAGTCGATGCACGAATTGCCGCGGCCCAGCAAGAGAAAGGGTTGTTATTGATCATTACCGGCAATGGCAAAGGGAAATCTACCTCAGGTTTTGGCAGCATTGCGCGCGCTGTAGGCCACGGTTTGAAATGTTCGGTAGCTCAGTTCATTAAAGGAACCTGGGAAAACGGTGAACGTAATCTGCTTGAAAAACTGGGCGTCGAATTTCAAGTCATGGCGACGGGCTTTACTTGGGAAACACAAAATAAAGAAGCCGATACCGCAGCGGCGCAAGGGGTTTGGCAAGAGTGCAAACGCATGCTTAAAGATGAGTCGATTGATGTGGTGTTGTTTGATGAGCTGACCTACATGGTGAGCTATGGCTATATCGAATTAGACGAAGTGATTGAAGCCTTAACAACACGGCCAACAATGCAGTCGGTGGTGATCACGGGCCGAGGAGCACACCGCAGCTTGATTGAAATCGCCGATACGGTGTCGGAAGTCAAAAATGTGAAACACGCCTTTGAGTCGGGCATCAAAGCACGAAAAGGCATCGACTGGTGATAAAAAAGCCTCCTCTAAATCGAGGAGGCTTGATCAATCATAATGAAATCAACCCAGTAAATTACTTAAAAAGACTTTTTAATAAGCCATCAACCGCTTTCTTGGTTTTCTCGTCTTTTATCTCAACGCCGAGCTTTTCCAAGCCACGGTCAATCTCTTTTTCCGCTTTTTGTCTTAACACATCATCAAAAACCAATTTGAATTTAGGATCGCTCCATTGCCCTGAGATGTTGATAGGAATCGTGACGTCTCGCAGCTCATCAATGTCTTTGCCACCTTGCCCCTCTAGCGTTCCCACCACAGAAGTGCTCACCAAGAAATCAACCGTTTGTTGCAGATAATTCGCTTTACCCTCACCACGAATACGCAACAGTGGTGATTGCATGGCGAGGTTATTGGTGGTGACTTCCCCTTTGTTCAATTTCAGCGTAGCGGTCATGGCGCTAAAATCGGTTTTCTTCACTGGGTCGTCATCAACTTTCTTACCTTTAATTTTGGCGTAATTGCTACGGATAAGGTGAGCAATGTTAATACCGTTGACTGCACCATCGGCAAAGTTGATGTTCACGGTTCCGACAAGGTTTTGTTGAATGCCCGTTGGCGTCAAACTGCGGCCCTTTACATCCACATCAATGTTACCCGTACCTTGTAACATCTCATTATTGAGTACATCTTTTAATAGCGGCAGCACCTGTACTCCCTTAACGCTTTTTTTAGCGCTATAAGTGGCAGGTACTTTGGTTGCATCCAGTTGAGCGGTCGCTTGAATCGTACCTTGGTAAAGGTTGGCACTGAATGAGGTTAAATTCATAATTCCACGATCGACGCTAAAACTGGTTTGCACATTCTGTAATCGAGCATTATTAGCTTTGAACTTGTCTATGGTGACCTTGCCTTGCACATCCAACGTTTTTAATGCACTGAGATCCGGTTCCACTTCAGCGATCACCGTAGCAGGCGCTGCTGACGTTGAGCCTGACGATGCCTTACTTTCACTCACGGCACTGCTTGCCGTTGCTGGATTCGTAAGCCCTAAAAATTCATCCAAATCGATATTTGGGCTATGCATATTGAAGCGGATTTTAGGGATCTCAGCCAACGTCACTTTGACATCACCATCAAATTCTAATGCATTTGCGGTTAATTTACTGAGTAAGACATCCAGTTGGTTTTTAGAGAGATCAAAACGAATGTTCGAAGTTAAACCGATCTGCATTGGGCTTTGTGGCAAACTGGTTCCTTCTAGATTGGTATCCAGCACCAGCGTATCAATCTTCACCAAGCTCATGGCTTTATCGAGAGTTAGTTGCGCACTCCCCTTCGCATCAAGTTTTAAATCCGCTACCTTTCCTTTCACGCTGAATGACAGCGCATTCTTCTTATCAAACTCGAACGTGGCTAATTCAATCTTCGCAGAATCAATCTGGTTTGATGGGTCATTAAAGCTCGCATCAAGCACAACGTTCTTCAGCGCATAATCCTTGAAACCAGCGGCTAATTTGAATTCAGCTCGCCCTTCTGCGGCAAAGCTTTGTTGGTTATTTTTACCTTTGGCGGCAAAAGTCGCTGACGTCCATTTGTCCACCGCAAACTCTGAAAGATTGACCGCCACGTCATACAGCTTGGTATGTGTACCGGCTTTGCGGTCTTGTATTTCCAGTAATGCGTTTTCGACGCTAACGCCCGCTAAGTTAATCGTCCACTCTTGAACAGAATTGCTCGCATTGACGCTGCTTGTCTCTTCTTGTGCTGGTTTTGTTTCGTTTACGGCGGAAGAGGCGGCTGGTTGAGGCGCGGCTTGAGTTAAGCTATCTAAGTTTGAACGGCCATCTTTAAGGGTTTCAAGATGGAACTCAGCACCATTTAGGCGGATGTTGCCAATTTCCAGTTGCTTATCCAGCAATGGCATCACCGAAATTTCAATACCAACTTGATCGACTTTAAACAGGTTTGGAGCGCTGAAACCTTGTGGATTTCTGAGTTCAGTTTTGCCCAGCTCAAAGCCAAGCGAAGGGAAGAAACTCCAACTGATATCTCCTTCAATGACTAAGTCCAGCCCCGTTTTCTGTTTGGCTTGTTCTACAATCAAGGGCTTAAATTGGTTAGGATTGACCAACAGGACAAGTGCGAGCGCGGCAGCGATTAACGCGCCGATGATAATGGCAATGAAAAGAAACAGTTTTTTCATCAGCTTTTTCCTTGCTTAATTAGAAAAAGAAAGTGGCACCTAAAGTGCCACTTGTCTGCTTAAAAATAAAGACCACAAAAGTTAAGATTTCAACAATTTCGCGATGTGGGCTTTTAATACATCAATGGCGATACGGTTTTTACC
The DNA here is from genome assembly GCF_963888445.1 of Vibrio sp. B1-2. Classification (NCBI taxonomy): domain Bacteria; kingdom Pseudomonadati; phylum Pseudomonadota; class Gammaproteobacteria; order Vibrionales; family Vibrionaceae; genus Vibrio; species Vibrio sp. B1-2. Next base: position 210,979 of record NZ_CAWPJH010000033.1, on the reverse strand, counting down.
GCCACGAGGAACGATAATGTCCGCGTACTGTTTTGACGGTTCGATAAACTGCATAAACATAGGGCGAACCGTTTTTTGGTATTGCTTCAATACCGAATCCATGGTGCGGCCACGCTCTTCTACATCACGCTTCACTCGGCGTAATAAACAGATATCAAGCGGAGTGTCCATAAATACGGTCGCATGCATTAAGTCACGTAAACGTGGGTCTGTCAGCAGTAAAATACCTTCTAAAATAATCACTTTCTTGGGTGTTAATAGCGTTGTATTCGCGGTGCGAGTATGCTCAGTGTAGCTGTACTCTGGCACTTCAACCGCTTCGCCACGGGTTAATTGTTCTAAATGTTGGCAAAGTAGATCATGGTCAAGTGCATTCGGGTGGTCGTAGTTTGTCTTAACGCGCTCTTCCATACTGAGATGGCTTTGGTCGTTGTAATAGCAATCTTCCGTAATCACACCAATTTGGTGGTCGCCTACTTTGGCACGAAGTTCGTTATAAATCGTGCTTGCAATCAGGCTTTTTCCAGAAGCTGAAGCGCCAGCAATACCTACGATGACGCATTGATTATTCTCAGACATTATTTTTGCACCCGGTGATGGTTTGGTGATGAAAATAGATAAACTGCCCGATTATAGGGACTTCAACCACCTGATACCAGTCTCGATTTAGACTTTGGAAGAGGTTTGAATAACAAACTACCAAGCAAACGTTTTCGTCGTATTTCAGAAGAGATCACCACAGTGCTACTTTCACAGCACTGTGGACCAGCACTAGTCTACCAATGTAAAACTGATTGCATCTGGCTTAGGCTTTCCTTGCCAATATAGGCTTGAACAGACTCGTTCCGCCAGTTGAAGATAACGCTGTGTATGCTCACTTTCTGGTTGAGCAACCACGGTAGGACGACCTTGGTCGATGTCTTCACGCAGGGCAATGTGCAGAGGAATTTGTGCAAGCAGCGCCAACCCATATTCACTGGCCAGTTTCTGCGCGCCACCGACACCAAAGATATGCTCTTTCTCTCCACAATGACTGCAGATGTGATAGCTCATATTTTCAATAAGCCCGATAACCGGAACGTCGACTTTTTCGAACATGGCCGCCCCTTTGCGCGCATCCGCTAGTGCCAGATCTTGCGGAGTGGTGACGATCACCGCGCCCGTTACCGGAATTTGTTGTGACAAGGTGAGTTGAATATCACCTGTCCCCGGTGGCATGTCGATGACCAGATAATCCACATCTGGCCACTCGGTTTCATTGAGCAATTGCGCCAGTGCTTTCGATGCCATGGGCCCGCGCCAAATCGCCGCTTCAGATTTATCAACCAGATAGCCAATCGAATGGCTGAAAATGCCAAATGCCTCAACGGGCTGCATCCACTTATTATCACGCACATCTGGCTTTGCTTCTTGCTTGCCAAGCATCATTGGCACTGAAGGGCCATAAATATCCGCATCCAACAAGCCAACTTTCGCCCCAGATTGAGCAATGGCTAGAGCAAGATTGACGGCGGTGGTTGATTTGCCGACGCCCCCTTTGGCTGAAGTCACCGCAATAATATTTTTAACACCATTAACACTATGAGCGACCGTCGTCGCTAGCGCTTTCGGCGCAATGATTATCTCAACACTGAATGGAGCAAGCGCATCGGTTTGCTGCTTGGAGATGACCCATTCGGAAAGCTCATCCAGCAGATTTTTAGCGGCAAATGGAATATGAACCGTCAAACGTCCCGCTGTTGTAACCGAAACCCAATGAGGCTGGTTTGCCCACCCCGCAATAAGATGAGGGTGTTCAAATTGGTTTAACCAATCGCAAAAATCTTGTTTAGATGTGAACGGCTGCATAGCTTCTCCTTTTTGCTCATGCTATCACTCTCTATTGTCAGACTGAACCCCAAAAAAGTTGCGGGATTCCTTAGGCTCACGCCTTGGAGTCGCTCGCTGCATAAGGTAGTATTGGTCTCTATTTTTCATACCTATCAAAAAAGCGAATATTAAGTATGGCGACTGACCCAAGAAACGTTTCTTCAAGGAAACTGCTGGTAACTTGTGCCCTTCCGTACGCTAACGGTTCGATCCACCTTGGTCATATGCTTGAGCATATCCAAGCTGACATTTGGGTTCGTTACCAACGCCTACGCGGCAACACTGTAAACTTCATCTGTGCAGACGATGCTCACGGCACGCCAATTATGCTTAAAGCACAACAGATGGGTATTACACCTGAAGAGATGATCGCCGCAGTAAGTGAAGAGCACCAAAAAGATTTTGCAGGTTTTGATATCAGCTTTGACAATTATCACAGCACTCACAGCGAAGAGAACCGCGAACTGGCTTCTCACATTTATCTTGAGCTGAAAAAAAATGGCTTCATTTCAAGCCGCACCATTTCTCAGCTGTTTGACCCAGAAAAAGAGATGTTCTTGCCTGATCGCTTCGTGAAAGGCACTTGCCCAAAATGTAAGTCAGAAGATCAATACGGTGATAACTGCGATGCGTGTGGCGAAACCTATAGCCCAACAGAGCTTATCAACCCGAAATCGGCCGTTTCTGGCGCGACGCCAGTAATGAAGGATTCCGAGCATTTCTTCTTTGACCTTCCTCAATTTGAAAGCATGCTCAAAGAGTGGACTCGCTCTGGCTCGCTACAAACAGAAACCGCCAATAAAATGCAAGAGTGGTTCGAAGGCGGCCTGCAACAGTGGGATATTTCACGTGATGCGCCATACTTTGGCTTTGAAATCCCCGGCGAAAAGAACAAATTCTTCTACGTGTGGTTAGACGCGCCTATCGGCTACATGGGTTCATTTAAAAACCTATGTAACAAACGCGATGACTTAGACTTTGACGAATACTGGAATAAAGACAGTAAAACCGAACTGTACCATTTCATCGGTAAAGATATTGTTTACTTCCACAGCCTATTCTGGCCAGCGATGCTTGATGGCAGTGGTTTCCGTAAGCCTAATAACGTATTCGTGCACGGTTATGTCACAGTCAATGGCGCGAAGATGTCGAAGTCTAAAGGAACGTTTGTCAAAGCAAGCACTTACTTAAACCACCTAGACCCAGAATGCTTACGCTACTACTACGCCGCAAAACTCAATAGCCGTATCGACGATCTTGATTTAAACCTTGAGGATTTCACCCAACGTGTGAACGCCGATGTGGTCAATAAAATCGTCAACCTTGCATCGCGTAATGCAGGCTTCATCACCAAACGTTTTGAAAATCAGTTGTCTGCAACCTTTGCCGAACCAGAGCTGTACGCAGAATTTGCAGCTGCAGCGGATCGCATTGCTGAGCTTTACGAAAACCGTGAATTTAACCGTGCCATTCGTGAAATCACCGCATTGGCGGACAAAGCGAACCAATACGTGGATGAAAAAGCGCCTTGGGTTGTGGCTAAACAAGAGGGTCAAGAGCAAGAGCTACAAGACATTTGCTCAGTGGGCATCAACCTATTCCGCGTGTTAATGACTTACTTAAAACCTGTAATGCCAGCACTAGCGGCGCGCACCGAAGCATTCTTAAACCAAGAACTCACTTGGGAAGGCGTACAAACACCATTAACAAGCCATACGCTCACGCCATTCAAAGCGCTGTTTAATCGCATTGATCCGAAACACGTTGAAGCGATGATTGAAGCATCTAAAGAAGAAGCGGCAGCAGAAAAAGCCGCGATTGAGAGCGTGCAACCAACCACAGTTGAAACTGAGCTAAGTAAAGACCCTATTGCAGCTGAAATCGAATTTGATGATTTTGCTAAAGTGGACTTACGCGTCGCTAAGATCATCGCTTGTGAAGCTGTGCCAAAAGCAGATAAATTGCTTAAATTCCAATTAGATATTGGTGGCGAAACTCGCCAAGTGTTTTCAGGTATTAAAGCCGCTTATTCACCCGAAGAGTTAGTAGGCAAGTACACCGTCATGGTAGCGAACCTCAAACCGCGTAAAATGAAGTTTGGTATGTCAGAAGGCATGATCTTAGCCGCAGGCCCTGGTGGCAGCGAGCTATGGATTCTTGAGCCACATGAAGGTGCTCAAGCTGGCATGCGCATCCTGTAATACATCAATCTTCACGATAGCATCCCCAACACGCTCTGTGTTGGGGATTTTTTATCACCATACTGCTCAAAATCGATCCTGCTCACACTTTCAGTTCAAAATGCACCAATAAGATGCATCACTTCAACGCGAAAATACATAACACATTGAATTTAAACAAATAAAAAACTGGCATTAACCCTGCTAACTCTAGATTGGTATAACATTAACAAGGAGTTGGTTATGTTTGTTTTTATCTCAATGCTTATCTCTATCGGTATATTGTGGCTGATGTTTTATCTGGCAAAACAGCGTGAATCCACATTACAACGTAAATATCAACTGCTGATCGACCTTCGCCAGCTACTGTTTTTATGCCGTCAGCACCGTAACATTACCCATCAAACACTAGCCTCAGGTCAAAGACGCGACACTGAGTTGAATGAATTGCAAGATACGCTATACGAAAAAAGTAATCACTTAATTGCTATCGCACATTTTGACAACAAACCAATGTACCGTGTGCTGCAAATTAAGCTTAAAGCACTCATGAAGGAGTGGCCAGAGCGCTCTGTGGCTCGTAACCAAATGATGCATGGTAAAATAATTCGTCACTGTATGTTCTTAATGGATGAGGTGATACTGGCTTGGTTGGTGGAATCCAACCGCGAAGATCTCAGCGATGAATATCATATTAATTGGCAACAGGTCATTGATGCGATGGACGCGCTAACTCAGTTGCGCATCAGCATTGATGAAATGGATACTCAAGATGGCCGCATACGCTTGCAGCATTATAGTGAGGTGGTCAGGCGTAGGATGAATCAACTCGCCTTAATCAGCCCTTTAACGGTAGCTTCGCCAAGCTGCTCAGCCGCGCTACATAGCCTGAGCGAACTGCATGATCATCCTGCCTTTCAAATAGAAGCTGGCGCGATGTACCAAATCACTTCGGATATTTCACTCAGCATCTCTCACGTTTACGACCAGATGCTCAGCGACTTAACCGAGAGCTTGTACATTCCATTGCCTAAATTGGCGATTGCTTAGTGAGTAATTATTTAGCTGGTGACTGTTTGACTGGTGATTATTTAGAAAGTAAAAAGGCCACTTTATTCAAAAGTGGCCTAATCACTCACCGTGTACATAGATACATCAGTGTAAATTCAGAACTCAATTACAGCATTTTACGCGCCGCTTCGACAACCACTTTGATTGAACGAGCCTCGGTCTCTTTGAGTGTCGCGTGATCTGGGATCTCTTTTTGAGTACGGTTGATGATCACACCAGCCACACAACCTGCTTTCAAACCTGAGCTCGCACACATGGTTAGCAAAGTGGCGGATTCCATCTCAAAGTTCAATACGCCCATGTCTTGCCACTCTTTCATCGAGCCTTGGAAACGACGCACAACACGACCAGTGAAAGTGTCATAACGCTCTTGGCCTGGGTAGAAAGTATCACTTGATGCGGTAACGCCCATGTGCACGGTTGCACCACTTTCAACTACAGCCGCTTTCATTGCTGTGGCGACATCGAAATCAGCCACAGCAGGGAATTCCATTGGCGCAAAGTGCAAACTTGCACCGTCAAGGCGAACCGAACCTGTGCTGACAATCATATCACCCACATTGACATGAGGTTGGATTGCACCAGTAGTACCTACGCGTAGGAAAGTACGCACGCCAAGTTGAGCAAGCTCTTCAACCGCAATAGACGTAGAAGGACCACCGATACCAGTAGAACAAACAACGACTGGCTTACCGTCTAACTCTGCGCGGTACACAGTGTATTCACGGTGGCTAGCAAGAAAGACTGGATTTTCCATCTCTTCAGCGATTTTTTGTACGCGGGCTGGATCCCCAGGGATAATGGCCAAAGTAGCACCATTCAGATCGGCTTCGGTAACACCTAGATGGAAAACGGCTTGAGACATAAGTGACTCCTTATTGCGGCTTGTTCAGCTCATAGATATACATCGGGTATGCAGCTACTCTAGCGGACCACGCACCAACAAAGAGTGATCAAATTCACAATGAATGACGCAATGTAACGAACACATTCTCATAAAAACGGTTTGCATCACAAAAAACAGCAAGATTGATGAAATAACACCCAACCCTAAAAGATGATTTCCAACACTGCATAACAAAATACAAGCGCAATATCGAGGCATTTCACACTATTACCACAATAGGGTGCAAACCCAACAGGCATGAGAGATAACGACCCGCCATGCCTTGCTGAGCTTTTTGGTTTTTAGTCTCGGACTATTTTTTAAATTTCAATAGACGCAACGCATTGAGCGTCACTAACGCGGTAGCTCCACTATCGGCCAGCACCGCCACCCATAAGCCCGTAATACCGAGTAAACTCGTGACTAAAAAGATACTTTTTAAGCCTAGCGCTAGCGCGACATTCTGGCGAATATTGGCGAGTGTAGCTTGTGATAGCTCGATCATGGTGGCGAGCTCGACCAATCGATTATGAGTAATTGCCGCATCGGCCGTTTCCAACGCAACATCGGTACCACCTCCCATCGCAATACCAATGCTGGCCGCTTTCATTGCTGGTGCATCATTAATGCCATCCCCGACCATCGCCACTTGTTTTTGTTGCGCCAACTGTTGAATGTATTCCACTTTATCTTGCGGTAATAAACTGGCTTTGAAATCTATCCCTAATTGAGCACTCATCGTCGCAGCGCTTCTAGGGTTATCGCCAGTGAGCATAATAGTGTCGATCCCCAAACGGCGCAGTGCTTCAATGGCGGCTTTGGCATCTTCACGCAAGGTATCTTGCCATGCGATTAAACCGACAATGTTCTCTTGCTCAAAAACCACCACCACTGTTTTGCCTTGCATCTCTAGCGCTTCCACTTGCGCGCTAAATGCATCAGAAAACGGAACATTCGCTTTGCTTGGCGCTAATACGCGCAGTGATTTCCCCTCCACAACCCCCGAAACCCCACTGCCAACTAACGCTCGCTTCTCTATCGCTTCTGGAATGGGCAAAGCCATCGCTTGCACTTTTTTCACTAAAGAGGTTGCCAGAGGATGGCTCGAGCCCATTTCAACCGCTGCGACATAGCGCAACAATTGCTCTTCATCCCAGCCATTGAGCGCAACCACATCCGTAACTTCCGGTTTACCTTTGGTCAAAGTGCCCGTTTTATCAAAAGCAATACTCTCTATTTTCCCAAGTTGTTCGAGCGCCGCGCCCCCTTTGATCAGTGCACCACGACGCGCCGCTGCGGCAAGACCAGAAGTAATGGCCGCCGGAGTTGAGATAACCAACGCACATGGACAAGCAATCAGCAGTAAGGCTAAGCCACGGTAAACCCATGTTTCCCATGGCTGCGCAAACAGTGTCGGCGGTATCACAACCACGGCCAATGAAACCAACATCATTAATGGGGTATACCAACGACTAAATTTATCAAGAAAACGTTCTAACGGCGCTTTGCGAGATTCCGCTTCTTCAATCAGATGCAAAATGCGGTCAATCGCGTTTTCACCCTGTTTGGACGTGATGGTGAAACGCACCACCTGATCCGCGACCACTGCACCCGCCATGATACTGTCACCTTGATAACGTTCGACAGGCAGTGATTCGCCCGTTAACGCGCTCTCATCAAAACTAGCCGACGCTTCGTGCAATTGGCCATCCGCAGGTAGCCGAGAGCCGGGAGAAACTTCCACTACATCCCCCGGTTTTAGCTCATGTGCTGCCACCGTGATGCGTTCTCCTGCCACAATTTTTGTTGCCGTTTCAGGCACCAGTGCCATTAGAGCTTGCACGCCGCTGCGCGCTTTGGAAGCGGCAAAAGCTTCTAGCCGTTCTCCGATGAGGAAGAGTAATAGCACCATCGCCGCTTCAACCGTTTCACCAAGATAGAGCGCTCCGAGCGCCGCAACGCTCATTAAGGTTTCAATCGCAAAGGGTGTGCCTGAGCGTGCCAGTTGAATCGCTTTTTTACCGATAGGATACAAACCGGCAAGGCAGGTCAAAATGAACATCCCATCGCTGATTTGAGGGAAATAAGGCTGCACAATAGCGGCGAGTACCATCGCGCCAGCAATGGAGAGGATCTGCGCGTTCTGTTTTATGACTGACTTCCAGTCACTATGAATGGGGGCAGAAACTGGATTAGCCGCATCAATGCGGTGAGCCGTAAAACCTGCGTTACGAACCGCTTGCTCTATTTCAAGCGCTGCCTCTTCGGTATTAAACTTGACCACCAATTTTTCAGTGGCAAACAGCACTTTGGCGTCGATCACATTACCCACTTTTTTAAGCGCCGTTTCAACCTTACGTGCGCAAGATGGGCAATCCATCCCTTCAATTTTCCAGCTTTGGTTAAACTGTGTTTTAACGGATGTGGGCTGCGCGGGTTCATCATCAGGATCATTGCTTGCGCACTCTCGTGACCCGCAACACCCCTCTTCATTTGAATCAACGCCCGCAACCCTAATCGCGGTAATTTTAAGACTAGAGCATGACACCGCCTGCGGGTTTGCCATGCTATTTTTTGTAGTACTGCAAGCTTCATGTTTTGTGCACATAGGATTCTCCTTCTCTGATGCACAAAGCTTAAACCTTAGAGTCAACTCCAAGGTCAAGCGCATTTTTATCAAACCTGAACTTAACGCACATTCACCTTGATTAGATGGAAAAGAGGTGCACTGCACCTCTAGAATTTTATTTATTACTGCTGATATACCCAAACAACTTGGAGTTGCAGGTAGGCGGCAAGTGAGTGAGTCCCCATGAGCATAGGCAAACTATGTGATTGGGGTGAACGAACGTAGCCAACACCGCTGCAGCTTCAAGTAGGAAGGGTATAGTTTGCTATGTTGGTTTTTTAAAACAATGCGTTAAGTTTTTCCCTAATGCTCTCAGTACATCTCTGCGCGTAATAATGCCAACCAATTTACCTTGATCGATCACGGGATAAACTTTCGGTTTTCCTACTTTCATCATGTCAGCAAGCTCAATAATAGAGGTGTCTGATGAAACGGACAGCACTTCAGGGTGCATGCAGTCACGGACTAAATGGGTGTCTTCACAGAAATAACTCACCTTCACCAATTTATCGAGCAAATCCTGCTCTGATAGAAAGCCAATCACTTGTTCTTGGTCGTTAATAACAGGACCACCAAGATGCTCCGAACGCATCACTTTTTCTAAAGCCGCAGTCATTGGCATGTCCGGTTTGAAGGTGATGGCTTGTAATGTCATATAGTCTTTAACTATTAGCGATTGCATATCTGTCTCCTTGGTTGCAACGGTATGCTGCCTTAAGTTAAGTGTTGACTAATTTCACCGTTTTGCTAAATGGAAAAAATCGATTTTGCTCATCGGCACAAACTATCGATATTACAAATAGTTAATTTTTATCAAGGGTAAATGGCAAAATCTTTTATCAAAACGTCTCATTTTTGAATCAAACAACACGTTAAGAACACGATGTCTCGCAAGATTTTACAGTTAATATCATTTATATCTTAAACATTGACCGTTGTATTAATAAGGACTGGGCATGGTGAATTCGCCGCTGTTTTCCGAGATTATAGAAAACCCAGCACTGATGCGCAGCTTGTTGGAGTCATTACCCGAACCCACTTTTCTGATTAACCGCGATGGCGTATATGTGGAGGCCTTAGGAGGAACGGATCGCAGCCGACACCACGACCCAAGGGTTCTCATTGGTCTCAATCTATACCAGGTATTACCCGAAAAAAAAGCCGCTTGGTTTCATCAAATTATCCAAGAAGTCATTGATAACGGACAAATGCGAGAGTTTGAATACGATCTCGACCTAAGGGTGATAGCTCAATTTAAAGGCAGCTCTGGCCCTATCGATATTCAGTTTTTTAACGCATTGGTCATCCCGCTGAAAAATACTGAGTACGTGCTATGGATTGTGAGAAATATTACCGCTTATAAGCGCACGTTAGAGCGGCTTTCTATACACCAACTTGAGTTAGAAAAACTGACCAATGTGGATCATTTAACTCAGGTCTATAACCGTTATGCGATGGACTCATTGCTGCCCAAAGCGTTAGATAAGATCAAACGTGAGCAAAGTAGTGCTGCAATTTTCATGATCGACTTAGATTGCTTCAAAGAATATAACGACCACTATGGCCATGTGAATGGCGATACTGTGCTGCGCAAGATAGCGAGCACTCTGCAGCATTGGAAACGTAAAGATGACCTCTGCTTTCGCTATGGAGGAGATGAATTTCTACTATTTATTGCGGATATTGATATTAAACAGTGCGAGCAAAAAGCATTACAACTACTTAGTGAAGTGAGAGAGCTGCAAATCCCTCACCGCTATTCTCGTGTCTCATTGTATGTATCGATTACTATCGGCATCCAATATTGCGAACACATACCGACAGGCATGACGCCAGAACAGTTTGTATCAACGGCCGATAAAGCGCTGTTTCACGCGAAGAATCAACAGCGCGGAACTATTCATATACTACACAAGGCTTAGTCGATGGTGTAATGATTAGCCCAACGCTGCGCGGCTTGGGCATCTGAATCTCGAGACTCCACCCAGCGTGTTTGTTCGGTGGTGCGCTCTTTCTTCCAAAACGGTGCTTTGGCTTTAAGGTAATCCATAACGAATTCGCACGCCTCAAAAGCCGCACCACGATGTGAGCTCGAAACACCTACAAACACGATTTGATCGCCAATATCTAAATCACCGATTCGGTGGATCACACGGATTTTTTGCACTGGCCATCGTGCCTGCGCCTGATCACAAATATCACTCAAGGCTTTTTCTGTCATTCCCGGATAATGCTCAAGCGTTAAGCCAATAACATTATCACCTAAATTCATATCACGAACTTTGCCAATAAAGGTAACCACAGCGCCAGCGGAAGTACCTTGCGACAAATCACGGTATTCTGCGTCTACCGAGAAATCTGATATTTGAACGGAAATACGGCTATCCATCACTAGCCTCCAGTTACTGGAGGAAAAAAAGCCACTTCATCACCATCACTTAACGGGTAATCAAAGGCAACGATAGTTTGATTGACTGCCACCAGCAGTTTTCCCGGTTGCAAGGCTAAATCCCATTTCCCAGGCTGCGAGGCTAAGTGGCTACGCAGCGCTTCAACCGTAGCAAACTGTGCCTTGAGTTGAATGTTGTCTTGGCCGATCAACTCACGAGTTTGAGCAAAAAAGAGGACATTAATCATGCGTGACCTTTTGTTGTGGCTGAGCGCTAAAGTAACCAGATTTTCCGCCGCTTTTTTCAAGTAAGCGCACTTGTTCAATCACGATATCTTTTTGTACTGCTTTACACATGTCGTAAATGGTTAACGCCGCCACCGATGCCGCGGTTAAGGCTTCCATTTCAACCCCTGTTTTACCGGTTAATTTACACAATGATTCAATTCGAACTTTGCTTTGTGCTTCGATGGCTTCAAGCTGCACTTCTACTTTAGTAAGCAGCAATGGGTGGCACAGTGGGATTAAATCCCACGTTTTCTTCGCCGCTTGAATGCCCGCAATTCTTGCGGTGGCAAACACATCACCTTTGTGGTGTTGCCCAGAAAGGATCAGTTGCAGCGTTTGTGGTGACATCTTCACAAAGGCTTCCGCACGTGCTTCACGTACGGTTTCAGCCTTGGCAGAGACATCGACCATATTGGCTTCGCCTGAGGCATTAATATGAGTAAATTCGCTCATTGAAACCCCGTTAAACCGAAAGATGTGGCATAAAGTTGCATGGGCGATGGCTAGCATCTAACTGCTGTTTGATGATTTTCGTCCAACCGGTTTTGCACGCTCCTGTTGAACCTGGCATGGCAAAAATAACCGTATGGTTGGCAAAACCTGCAATGGCGCGAGACTGAATGGTTGAAGTGCCAATTTCATCGTAAGAGACCAATCGGAACAGCTCGCCAAAACCTTCAACTTCTTTATCAAACAAGGGCTTTAATGCCTCTGGTGTGCTGTCGCGTGAAGTAAAACCCGTTCCGCCCGTGATCAGCACGGCTTGCACGTTTTCATCCGCGATCCACTGAGACACAATCGCGCGAATTTTATACTGATCATCAATAACAATCTGCTTATCGGCCAGAATGTGTCCCGCTTGTTGAAGTTGCTCAGCTAAGTAACCGCCTGAAGTATCGTTTTCTTCAGTACGAGTATCGGAAACCGTCAGTACGGCAATATGTGCTGGTTGAAATGCGCTTTCTGCGTGACCCATGTGTTCACCTACTGTTCAAATGTGTACCAACATCACCCGCTAAACAATAGCCAGTGACAAAAAGAATTTAGCCGCCAATGGAGGCGAGATTAGGCGTCATACCCGTATTGCCATCTTGTAAAAAATGGCTGACCGACTTGGTCTGTAATTGCGCTTGAATTCGCTCAATTAAGGCTTGCTGTTGATTATCTTGGGCGAGCAGATCGCGTAATTCAACGCCTTGCTCACCGAAAAGGCACAGGTGTAACTTCCCCTTTGCCGAAACACGTAAGCGATTGCAGCTATGGCAAAAGTTTTTCTCATACGGCATGATAAGACCGATTTCACCTTGGTAATCGGCATGAACAAATACTTGCGCTGGCCCATCATTGTGAGCTCGGGTTTTCAGCACCCAACCATTGGCAATCAGTTGATTACGAATGGCAACACCTGAAATATGGTGACGCTCAAACAGCGAGTCCATTTCACCAGTTTGCATTAGTTCAATAAAACGAAGTTGAATAGGGCGATGTTTAATCCAATCTAAAAAAGCAGGTAACTGCTGATGATTAAGGTCTTTTAGCAGCACAACGTTGACTTTAACTTGCTGGTAACCGACTTCAAAAGCGCGATCAATCCCCGCCATCACTTGCGTAAATTTGTTTTCACCCGTGATTTGGTGGAACATTCTTGGATCAAGACTATCGACACTGACATTGATATGCGTTAACCCGGCCGATTGCCAACCTTCTACTTGTTTGGCCATACGGTAACCGTTGGTGGTGGTCGCCACTTTCTCTATACCAGCGGTATTCGCCACACAAGCAATAATGTCGTTAAAGTCTTTACGCAAAGTTGGCTCCCCCCCTGTGATGCGTACTTTCGACGTACCACAGTCGGCAAAGGCTCGCACGACGCGTTGTATTTCAGGAAGGGTTAAAAAAGACGAGTTTTTCTGCCCCGAAGGTTGATAACCATCAGGCAGGCAATATGTGCATTTAAAGTTACAGACATCTGTAACAGATAAACGTAAATAATAAAATTTACGTTGGAATCTATCTTCGAACTGTTGCGCCACGGAACACCTTTCCAAATACGGGAGGCATAATCATTTCCAATTATGCCCTTGTGGTATTAGACCACTGGCTTAACCACCCTATCTCACAAAAATGAGACTTAGCCAGTTAAGCTCGGAGCTATGGCAGCCGTTGAGGTAGTATAATTAACTATCTCTACAGCAGCTGATAAGTAAAATACTTAATATTAGTAAGTGATTCTACCCTTATCGTAAAAAAAAAGAGTCCATTACCCAATTTACCTCCTAATGAGTATGGGTTGTGAACAAGCTGATTTAAATTGTAGTTAATTATTAAAAAATAAGAAGAACAGATGACTCTATACACTTCAAAGAAAGTCGTCGCCATTGGCGGAGGACATGGGCTTGGACGCATGCTAGCGGCGTTAAAAGATTTTGGCTCCAATGCGACAGGGATTGTAACCACCACAGATAACGGCGGTTCCACTGGGCGCATTCGCCACTGCCAAGGTGGCATTGCATGGGGCGATACACGTAACTGTATCAACCAGTTGATCACTGAGCCTTCCATCAGTTCGATGATGTTTGAATATCGCTTTAAAGGTGCGGGAGAACTCAATGGCCATAATCTCGGTAATTTGATGCTGACTGCATTAGATAACCTATCTGTGCGCCCTTTAGACGCGATCAACTTGATCCGCAACATGCTCAAAGTCGATGTTAATATTTTACCTATGTCAGAGCATCCTTCTGATCTTAGTGCACTTTCTATGGATGGTCACTGGGTCACGGGTGAAACGAACGTGGACGAGATGACGGAAGATTTAAGGCGCTTAGATTTATCACCTGAAGTGCCAGCAACCAAAGAAGCCATACTCGCCATCAGTGCAGCAGACTGCATCATCCTTGGCCCGGGAAGCTTTCTCACCAGTGTGATGCCACCACTACTGCTGCCCGAAATTGGCAATGCCATTGAGCAAAACGTAAAAGCAAAGCTGATTTTTGTTGAGAACTTGTCTCCCGAGCAAGGACCTGCTGGTCGCATGTCGCTACGGCAGAAATTGGAATGGTGTGAGCGCGCCTGCCACGCGCGAAAAATCGATGTGGTGATCGGCGATACACCACATCCGGAGCTGGCTGAACACTGGCATTGTGTCACTACAGAGCTAGCATCATCCAATCGTGACTGGCGGCACGACCGAGTTAAACTTCAAAAAGCCATTGAGAATCAACTCACAAGCTAATCCATCAAGTGGCACTTAATCCACCAAGTGGCAATAGCAACGATGCGTCTCTTCGATAAGAGCGCGCATCGCCGCCACTTCTTCAGCCTCATCAAAAATGCAGTTTGCCTTTCCTTTGCTATCGATATCCACCGCTTTAGCGCACAGTTTATCCGCACCAAAGCTGGCGGCACTGCTTTTTAGAGCATGGCTGATGTCTTTTAAATATTCGATTTTATCCGGCAGATTTTGATCAGCTAGCTTCTGTGTATAGGCGCTCAGCTCGCTGAGAAAAATATCGAGCAATATTGGCACATTCTCTTCTCCAATTTCTTGGGCCAAATGCGCAATTTTGTTTTTATTGATCAGTTCCATATCTCTATGAGTTCTCTCTACTGTTCCACGCTTGAAGCTTGCGGTAGATCGTTGAAGGGCTAACGTCTAAATAACTGGCTGCTTTAGGAATATTACCATCACACGCTTCTATCGCTTGTTCGATGGCTTGCTTTTCCGTCATCCATAAAGGAAAAATATCGTGCACGGTTATATTTTCCTTGCGCGTTTCCGTCGTTAGGTTTGCTAATCGGATCTTGTTATCCACGACTTGATTTAGCGGTGGCGGTAACATGCTCAGTTCGATCTCGTTGCCGTGGTTCAATACCACCACATTCCGCAACACGTTTTGCAGTTGACGCACATTACCCGGCCATTCATAGCGCGTAAAACGCTCCACAACCTCTGGCGCTAAGCGGACAAAACCTTTGCCTTCTTCTTTAGACATAAAGCCGAGTAGAGAGTAAGCAATTTCAATAACATCATCGCCTCGCTCGCGTAGCGGTGGTAAATGCAATGGGATCACATAAAGACGATAGTACAAATCTTCACGAAAACGACCCTCTTGTACCTCTTTCCATGGATCGCGGTTGGTAGCGCAGACAAAACGAACATCGACACTTTTCATCTTCGATGAGCCCACTTTCTGGAATGTGCCCGTTTGGATAAAGCGCAACAGCTTGGTCTGCAAATCCAAATCCATTTCACACAGTTCATCCAAAAACAGTGTGCCGCCATCAGCCAACTCGGCTGCGCCTTGGCGATCGGTCGCTGCGCCAGTAAATGCGCCTTTCACGTGACCAAAGAGTTCACTCTCTATCAAGTCTTTAGGAATGGCGGCGCAGTTAATCGCAATGAAGGGTTTATCGCCACGTTTACTGGCCGCATGAATAGCTTCTGCGCACACCTCTTTACCCGTGCCACTTTCGCCAGTAATAAAAATACTGGCTTTACTGGAGGCCGCAGAGTCAATGGTTCGATAGACTGATTGCATGGTTTGACTGCTGCCAATAAAACCTTGGTAGTTCTGATTACCCGGGTTACCAGCCTCATTTTTTAGTTTGCTAGCTTTACGTATGGCGTTGTTAACCGTGACGCGCAAGCGGTCTGCTTCACAAGGTTTGATCAAGAAATCTTGGGCACCGTGACGCATCGCTTCCACTGCGGTATCGATCGAACCATGAGCGGTCATGAATATCACTGGCACATTGGGGTAGTGACTTTTCACAGCATGTAAAACGTCCATGCCCGTCATATCGGGTAATCGAAGATCCAGCAATATGAGGTCCGGCTCTCGGTGAGCTAAACTCTCTATCGCATCACGACCTGTACCAACAATATTGATATCGATTTCAAGGGGGGTGAGGTATGAACGATACAGCGCCGCAACGGAAGCCGTATCTTCCACCATCAAAAGGTATTTAGCCTTTTGTAGAGAAAAGTCAGGTTGCATATTCTAGCCATTATTATTTTGCACTTTGCCTTAACTATTGCATTAAGGTTCGCATTTTGCAAAATAAAATAACAAAAAGGCACTAATTCGTTAGTTAATAGCCCTTTTTGCATAAAATTAATTGGCACGATATGTGCTCTATTCAATATGACCCTTAGGGGTCACCTAGCCAACTGACGTTGTTAGTGAATAAAGTGTTCACAAATAACAGCCAATAGACCTTTTTCTATTGGCTATTTTTTTAACTGTTGGTAATGAACTGCTGACGCAGTTTTTCAATTTGGTCACGCTTTTCGGCAGCCAATTCAAATTCTAGGTTTTGTGCGTGTTTGTACATTAACCCTTCTAGTTTGGCGATCTCTTTTTCCAGTTGTAGCGGCGTGAATATTTCATAAGTTTGCGAGCTTTCTGCCACCTTCGACAAAGGTACTTGTTTGCTCATCCTCTGCTGCTTGGACTTAGTAATATCACCTAACTCCATAATATCTTTGACATTACGTTTCAGCGCCTGAGGTGTTATCCCTTGTTCTTCATTATGTGCTTGCTGCTTTTCACGGCGACGATCGGTCTCATCCATCGCTTTCTTCATTGAGTTAGTAATGCGATCAGCATAGAGAATCGCTTTACCTTCAATGTTACGTGCCGCACGGCCAATGGTCTGAATTAATGAACGTTCTGAACGTAGAAAGCCTTCTTTATCCGCATCAAGAATTGCGACGAGAGAGACTTCAGGCATATCCAAACCTTCACGCAGTAAGTTAATACCCACTAACACATCAAATTCGCCTAGGCGAAGGTCGCGAATAATCTCAACCCGCTCAACAGTATCAATATCTGAGTGCAGATATCTGACCTTAACCCCATGTTCATGAAGATACTCAGTTAAGTCTTCAGCCATGCGTTTAGTCAATGTCGTGATCAGCACACGTTCATCTTTCGCTGAGCGAATGCGGATCTCTGACAACACATCATCCACTTGTGTTGCAACTGGTCGAACTTCCAGCACGGGGTCCAGTAATCCGGTTGGGCGCACCACTTGATCCACAATTTGTCCGGCTGATTTTTCTAGCTCATAGTTGCCCGGGGTAGCAGAAACAAAAATCGTCTGCGGCGCAAGTGATTCGAACTCTTCAAACTTTAATGGACGGTTATCTAAAGCGGAAGGCAACCGGAAACCAAACTCCACTAACGTTTCTTTGCGTGAACGATCGCCTTTGAACATCGCGCCAATTTGCGGCACGGTTACGTGTGATTCGTCGATAATCAATAAACCGTCATGCGGTAGATAGTCAAACAGGGTCGGAGGCGGCTCTCCCTCTTTTCGCCCACTAAGATAACGTGAATAGTTTTCAATACCTGAACAAAAACCGAGCTCATTCATCATTTCAATATCAAATTGAGTACGCTGCGATATGCGCTGCTCTTCGAGTAGTTTATTGTTTTCCAACAGGTAGGCTTGGCGAGTTCGCAGCTCCTCTTTGATGTACTCTATCGCATCGACAATGCGCTCTCTTGGCGTAACGTAGTGCGTTTTAGGATAAATGGTATAGCGAGGAAGATCTCGCTGAATCATTGCGCCCGTCAATGGGTCAAACAAACTGATGCAATCCACCTCATCATCGAACATTTCAACACGCACGGCCGCATAATCCGATTCCGCGGGAAAGATATCGATCACCTCTCCACGAACTCTAAATTGACCACGTTCAAACGCCATATCGTTACGTGTGTATTGGAGCTCGGCTAAACGGCGGATAATGTCGCGCTGATCCATCACATCACCACGGCGAACATGAAGCATCATTTTCAGATAAGAATCAGGATCACCCAAACCGTAAATCGCCGATACAGAAGCCACAATAATCGCATCTTTACGCTCAAGCAGCGCTTTAGTCGCGGAGAGTCGCATTTGTTCTATGTGTGAGTTAATCGAGGAATCTTTTTCTATAAATGTGTCCGTGGTCGGCACATACGCCTCTGGCTGATAGTAGTCGTAATAAGAGACGAAATACTCAACCGCATTATTGGGGAAAAATGACTTCATCTCACCATACAGCTGGGCTGCGAGCGTTTTATTCGGTGCCAACAAGATAACCGGACGCTGCGCCTTGGCGATCACATTAGCCAAGGTGAATGTTTTCCCTGAACCCGTCACACCCAATAAGGTTTGATGAGCAAGACCTGCATCTAGCCCATCAAACAATTGCTTGATCGCCGTAGGTTGATCGCCTGACGGTTGATAACCCGATACCAATTCAAACGTTTTGCTCATAATGCCGTTGTCCTCTATAACTGAATAGGCATTCTCGCTGTTAGCCATGTTTTGTTGCAAGTAATTGTTCAAAATAGTTGCGTCGTAAATCACCCCTGTTTTGAAAAAATGCTAGTTTCTTCTCCATACGTTTGCTACCATCTTCGGCCTGATTCGTAAAAAACCACTCCTAACTTTCAAAAATAATCCACTTGTTTTCCCCAAAATTTCAAAATGACTCCCTTTTTCTCATCGCCATTCATTTTCATTTCTTATTGATAATTTCAGTTGATAAATCAAAAAATAAAATAAAAAACATAGTGTTATATAAAAAATAAACTCAACAAATGAGTAGAGTAATAACTCAACATTCATTGATGAAACGAATTGCTCAGGATTCGTCAACACACTTATCCACAATTTTGGTGGATAACTAAACCTAGCCTAATGCCGATAAGGGGTACAGAAAAGTAAAGTATTTTCAGGGAAATATTTTTACTTTTTCTTCGGCTGGAAAGGTTGACACTGGACACCCCACTCGCTACCATTCGCACCGCTCAAAGCAATTCCCCCTTAGTTCAGTCGGTAGAACGGCGGACTGTTAATCCGTATGTCGCAAGTTCAAGTCTTGCAGGGGGAGCCAAATTCAAGAAAAAAGACGTCCTAGGACGTCTTTTTTTTGTATCTAAATCTAGATTGAATCGAACATTTTAGAGTATAGCCCTTACAGAATTTTATCTTCAAATACGGTACAAAAGCGATCAATCAAGAACTCGAGAAACAAACGAACTCGCCTCGGTTGATACTTTCTACTTAGGTAAATCACATTCAAATCTGCGCCTGCAGAAGAGGTCGATGCGTTGAAGTTCTTCATGTAACCATTAAGCACTGTCACTAAACGCTGTTGTTTGATGTCTTCTTGCACATCGAGAATCGATTTCAACGCAATACCGGCCCCATCCAACGCCCATTGACGAATCACTTCACCATCATCAGAAAAACGTTTTGGCACCACAGTGACAACGTTGTGCTGCTCTTCATCTTGAAAGTGCCATGTTTTCAGTTCTTCATTGCTGCGAACCATGGCTAAACAATCGTGCTGTGCTAAATCTTGTGGCGTGATCGGCGTGCCTTTCTTTGCCAAGTACTGAGGAGAAGCGCAAAGCACTCGGCGACTGGACGCCAGTTTACGAGAGATAAGATTACTGTCGGCCAGCTCTCCGTATCGGATAACGATATCCAAGCCGGACTCAGCCAAGTTGGATAAGTTATCGTTTAAATACAGATAAGGGATCACATCGGGATAGAGCTGACTAAATTCCGACAGTATTGGCGAAATGTATTGCTTGCCAATATCACGAGGAGCAGAGATTTTGAGTGTTCCGCGCACTTCTTTGGTGCCAGTTTGGAGCAAGTTTTCCGTCTCTTTAACGCTGTCGATGATTTCCAGACATGCCTGATGATACATCGCGCCAGAGTCCGTCAGTGAAATATGCCTTGTACTACGATTAAGCAATTTCACCCCATAACGGTCTTCCAACGACTGCAATCTTGCTGTCACTGTTGCTGGCGATAAACCGAGCTCTCTACCAGCCGCCGCCAGCCCTTGGTTCTTTATAATGCTGACAAACAGCGTCATATCTGAAAACTTGTCCACGCTCTCTCCTTAAATTTCATTATTCGACTTAATTGAATAATCAATTCAACTATTACACAATTATCAATTTTCTGCCAATCAATATACTGACCCCATCAAAACAAGATTGGAGAAAAATCATGAAAACAGAAAAAACCGTTTATGTCTTACTCGGTGGCACATCAGGTATTGGTGCTGCACTGAGCCAACAACTTGCAAGCGAAAATGCAGTTGTTCACGTAGCAAGCCGTAAGACAGGTTTAGACATTAGTGATGAACAATCGGTTTACCACTACTTCGAAACCATTGGTGCTTTTGACCATCTTATCGTCACGGCAGGTTCTTATGCTCCAGCAGGCAAAGTGGTGGATGTGGAAGTCTCCCAAGCAAAAGACGCTTTTGATACCAAATTTTGGGGCGCCATCAACGCTGCTAAACATGGCGCACGCTACATCAAGAAAGGCGGCTCAATCACGCTAACTTCCGGTATGTTATCGCGCAAAGTTGTTGCTAACACCTACGTAAAAACGGCCATTAACGCAGCCATTGAAGCAACCACGAAAGTACTGGCGAAAGAATTGGCTCCTATCCGAGTGAATGCGGTCAGCCCCGGTTTAACCAAAACCGAGGCGTATCAAAGTATGAGCGAAGACGACAGAAATGCCATGTACAAACGCACACAAAATAGCTTGCCAGTAGACAAAGTTGGCGAAGCCAGTGACGTTGCGAAAGCTTATCGACTTCTGATTGAAAACAGTTACATGACTGGCGCCGTGATTGATGTCGATGGTGGCGCACTGCTTGGCTAACACCAAATAGAAACAAGGTGCCAACGCAATAAAAAGCATGGCACCAATGGGTTCAAACTAAATAAAAAAAGAGACTCCCCCATGAATAAAGAAAAAATGCCGCTGCAGGTATGGATCTTAACGCTTGCAGCTTTTGCTATCGGTACCGCGGAATTTGTTATTGCAGGAATTCTTCCTCAAGTCGCCAACTCATTGTCCATCACTGAAGGACAAGCGGGTTACTTAATCAGTGCCTACGCGCTTGCCATTGTATTTGGCGGTCCTCTACTCACAATTTACTTAGCACGCTTTAATAAGAAAGCCGTACTGGCTGGGCTAATGGTGTTGTTTATCCTCGGCAACATATTGTCTGCTTTCGCACCAAACTACTTTGTGCTGATGGTGAGCCGAGTGATCACTGGTTTGGTTCAAGGTCCGTTCTACGGCATCGGTGCCGTGGTAGCGACCAGTTTGGTTTCAGAAAAAATGGCAGGTCGCGCCGTCGGACAGATGTTCGCGGGCTTAACACTGGCTAACGTTTTAGGTGTGCCTAGCGGTACTTGGATTGGTTTGCAATTCGGCTGGCACACCACTTTCTTGACCGTTGCCGCTTTTGGCTTAGTGGCTCTGTTTTTCATCACGTCAGTAATCAAATCGACCGGACACGGCGAAGCAAAAGACGTCAAAGCGCAATTGGCCGCGTTCAAAAACCCAATGCTACTTATCGGCCTAGCGATCACCGTATTTGCTTGGTCGGGGTTCATGACTTTGTATGGCTACATTGCTCCTATTGCCATGCACATCACTGGCTTTGGTGAAAGTGCAGTGACTTGGATTTTGGTTATCGTTGGCATCGGTCTAATTGTTGGCAACACCATAGGTGGTCGTTCATCAGATAAAAACCTACAAAAAGCGTCCATGTTTTGGGCTATCGCGATGATTGTTTCACTCGTACTGGTCGGCCTAACCGTAGACAGCAAAGTACTGTTCATCGCTACCGCCTTTGTATTTGGTATTGCTTCGTTCGCTAACGTACCAGCGATGCAGCTTCGTGTAATGAAGCACGGCGGTGAAGGTCAAGAGTTAGCGGCGACGGCAAACATCTCAGCATTCAATTTAGCCAATGCCTTTGGCGGTTTCTTAGGTGGCATGGTGCTCGATAGCCAAATGGGCGCAGGTATGATCCCTTACGCAGCCATCCTTGTTCCACTGATTGGTTTACTCTTCATCGCCAAAGCGAACCGCAAAGAAAGCAAACAAGCTGAGTTAGCTCAAAGCTTCAACAACTAATTTCATCCTTATCGGTAGCCCTTATCTAACGCTTTCCGAGTAACGCCAGGGCTACTCAGTACTAACCACGAGGAAAACACTATGAAACTCTACATTTACGAACATTGCCCATTTAGTGCTCGCGTCCGCTATGTTGCTGGCATGCTAAATATCCAACTCGACGTCATCAACATTGCGTATGATGACGACAAAATCACGACAGACCTGATTGGAACCAAGCAAGTACCGCTTCTTATCAAAGACAACGGAGATGTGATGGCAGAGAGCCTAGATATCATCGCTTACTTCCTTGAGCTAGCAACATCTAGCGAGACAAGTCAACCGTCGCAACCAGTGTTGGACTGGCAAAAAATCGCGTTTCTTCCACTGCAAAAAGTGGGTTACCCACGTTGGTCTAATATGGATTTGCCAGAGTTTGCCACTCAGTCTGCACAACAAGCTTGGCGCGCTAAGAAGGAAACTGACGCACTCAATTTCGATGCACTTCTGCAAGACACACCAAACATTGCCAAAGAGGTAGAAGTGCTCATCGAACGTGCGAAAACCGTGTTGAATCTCGACTCCTACCAACATGTGACTTTGGTAGACGAAGCCATCTTATTTTCTATTTTACGTGGCTTTTTCAGTGCCGCAGAAATCCAATGGGACAACACTGTGAAAAATTGGATGGAATCTGTGAGTAACAAAACCCAAGTACCACTACTTAAGTAAGGAACCGATCATGAGCAAACTTTTTGAACCAACACAGCTAAAACAACTGGATTTACAAAACCGTGTAGTCATGGCACCAATGACTCGAGCACGCACCAGCCAGCCGGGTAATATTCCAAACCAGATGATGGCGACCTACTACAAGCAACGTGCGACTGTGGGCTTAATTATTTCAGAAGCCATCCAGATTTCTGATGACTCACAAGGTTACTCTTTCACGCCAGGCGTCTACACCGACGAGCAAGTGGCAGGCTGGAAAGCAGTCACTCAAGAAGCAAAAGAACAAGGCGCAGCCATGTTTTGCCAGTTATGGCATGTTGGTCGAGTCTCGCACCCGACCTTCCAAAAAGGTGAACAGCCTATTGCTCCATCGGCACTCAAACCGGTAGAAACCCAAGTGTGGATTGCCGACGAACAAGGCAATGGCAACATGGTCGATTGTGTAGAGCCACGAGCCATGACACAAGCCGATATTGACCGTGTTGTGAGTGATTTTGCCCATGCAGCTAAACGTGCCATCGAAGCTGGCTTCGATGGCGTCGAAATACACGGAGGTAATGGTTACCTGATTGATCAGTTCCTACGTACAAATTCAAACCACAGAACCGATAACTACGGCGGTACTCGCGAAAACCGACTTCGCTTTTTATTAGAAGTGGTCGATGCGGTGAGCGAAGCCATTGGTGCCAACAAAGTGGGAGTTAGACTCGCGCCTTTCATCACTTTTAAGGACATGAACTGCCCAGACATTGTGCCAACCATCCTCGAAGCATCGAAACAACTTCAAGCTCGTGATATTGCGTACTTGCACCTGTCTGAAGCGGATTGGGACGACGCGCCAGTGATTCCAGAAAGTTTCCGAATCGAACTACGCAAATACTTCACAAACACGATTATCGTCGCAGGCAGTTACACCCAAGATCGTGCCGATGATGTACTCGAAAAAGGTTATGCGGATTTAGTGGCGTTTGGACGCCCGTTTGTTTCTAACCCAGATTTGGTAGCGCGCTTAAAGCACCAACAACCTCTGGCTGAGCTGGATGGTTCGACATTATTTGGTGGTAATGAGCATGGATACATCGACTACCCAACACTCCCTTAAAAACACAACGACCTAGACAAAAATAAGTAGCCTGAGATATGTCCATAGTGAAAGCTCTTTGATAAAAATATGTATATACAAGAATACCAGCCAAATGGGCATAAAAAAGCACAATCATCATAAACATAATAGTCATTGATCATTGCTACTACTTCATTTTAAACGCGTTCCTCCATTTTGATTTAAATCTGTTTACATATTGACAATTGTACAAATGTTTCACACTATCGAAAATAATTAATGATAATAATTATCATTACGTCGTAATATTTATGCGGATAGTGCCCATGAAATCTCTACATAATGTGATGAACGCTTCATCAATCACTCCTTTACCCAATCTATACCTTCTAGACCAATCATCAGAAACCGATAATCAACGAGCAATGGCCGTTCACCAACACCGCCAAGACATTCAAAATATCTTGTCGGGTCGTGACTCAAGGATGTTGGTGATTATTGGGCCATGTTCAATCCACGACCCTGAGGCTGCAATTGACTATGCACAACGACTCGCAAAGGCACAAAAACAGTTCAGCAGCACTCTCAAGTTGGTGATGAGAACTTATTTTGAAAAACCGAGAACGCGGACTGGCTGGAAAGGATACATGGTTGACCCTGATCTCAACGGTCAATTTAACTTACTCAAAGGGCTAAGCTCTAGCCGTGAATTACTCAAGTCAGTCTTAGCGCTGGGTGTACCAACAGCAACTGAGTTTTTAGATACGCATATCGCACCGTATATCGCGGACCTTATTTGTTGGGGTGCGGTTGGCGCAAGAACCACTGAATCACAACCACATCGCCAACTCGCGTCGGCATTGCACTGCCCTATTGGTTTTAAAAATGGTACTGACGGCAATACGACAATTGCAATCGATGCGATTCATGCCGCTAACGATTCACATCTGTTGATTATGGCGGGTGAGAATGGGCAACCGGTTGCGGTGCAAACTCAAGGTAATCCATATTGCCATATCATTTTACGTGGTGGTGTCACGCCAAACTATGCAAGTCACAGTGTTAAAAGTGCGGCTTATCAATTACACCATAGCCAGCTCAACAGTAGGCTAGTAATTGACTGCAGCCACGGCAATAGCGGAAAAATCGCTAAGAATCAATTGGATGTAATAAATAACATTGCCCAGCAACTGCTGTCTGGAGAGCGCCGCATTGCGGGGGTAATGTGCGAAAGCTTTTTGCAAGGCGGTAGCCAAGCTTTGAATAAAGATCCGCTCTGCTACGGCCAATCCATCACTGATGAGTGCTTAAGTTGGGAGGATACAATGTGCTTTTTAAATACGCTCGATGATGCGGTTGCAACACTTCAACAGCAACAATATTGTCACGCTCCAGTGTAAACGACCACTAAGGTGAAGCTCCCGTTTGCTTCACCTTGCCTATCGTCAGTGGCCTTCACCTAATTATCGAGCGTAGCGCCGCCATCCACTCTCAAATCATGCATGGTGATTTGACTTGCTGCATTCGACATCAAAAACATAACAACCCCAGCAATGTCTTCGGGCTCCGCCATTTTGCCAAGGGGTATCCCCAAACGGTACTGTTCAAGATTACCTTTTATCACTTCTCTTTCACCATATTCGCTGTTCCATAACTGCGTTTGCATTTCGGTGCGTGTTGAGCCTGGGCTAACGATATTGCATCGAATTCCATCGTTTGCAAGCTCAAGAGCTGCGCACTTGACCAACATATGCAAAGCCGATTTAGATGCCGCATATGCTCCAATATTGAGCCGAGGCGTATTCGCTGAATTAGAGCCAATCACAATAACATTGCCACGCTGGCGCGCTTTCATTCCTATCGCTACCCCTTGCAAAGCGGCTAAGGTGCCAAACGTATTGACATCAAACATCGCTTTGATCTCTGACATCGATAATTCGGTTATTGAACCAAGGTGCAATATGCCCGCGCAACTGATGAAATGAGCAAACTGATAGCGCTCATTCAGTTCTTGTACCCTTTTTTTGACGTCGTCATGATGCTGTAAATCAAGCTCATAGCAATGAAGCTGCTCGGTATAGCACGCGTTCAAACTCGCTAATTGCTGAGTTAATTGGTGGTGATTTCTATCCGTCGCTACAACTCGATAACCGCTCGCCAATAAAGATTCCAATACGGCATAACCAATCCCCTGTCCGGCTCCAGTCAATAAAACCGTTTCGTCTAATTTCATCATTTTCCTAACTTTACTCCGTTAAATCCACACTAAACCATAGCCATAACCGAATCTCAGCCTTAGTTAATAACATTAATTATCATTTGTTATTGATAATTATTATCATATATAATCTGCGTACTTTAGTGGTTTGTAAAATAATAAGCAATTAGGCGTAACACGTTATTAATGGAGTTTTGGTGATGAAACGTGAAGTTATTGGGTTTTCAAAAATGGCTAATCAGCTATTGGATGAGCACTTAAAAGAATCTCCCTTCTTTTTTGCTTCGCCTCACAACACCATGCTTGGCGTGGGAATTGCTCATCAGTTCAATCAAGCACTCCCATTCTGTGAGCTGGCGGATCAAGCAACCAAGATGCTAGAAGCAGCAAAAACAGATGAGTACGACAATCCTATTTTATTTGCGACAATTCCTTTTAATGAAGAGACGGCGACGCGTTTCTTCATTCCAGAAAAGCTCTATGTTTCTGGTAGCCCACGGGCCAGTGAAAAAGAAGGGCAGCAGAGCCATAAAGCGACCATTGTTTCACCGCCAACAGGCAACGACTACAAACAAGGAGTCACAACCTTACTTGAGCTGTTTAATACCACCGAACTATCAAAAGTGGTGCTATCACGTTTAGTGAAACTCTCGACTCCACAACACATCGATCAAACTCGTTTATTGCGTAATCTGTTGTCCATCAATCGCAATGGCTACACTTTTTCTACTGAAATTGGCCCTAACGCCAAGTTAATGGGAGCCAGTCCCGAGTTGTTGTTGGCGAAGAAAGGCGGGTTTATCGTTTCTAACCCCCTAGCGGGCTCGCGGCCTAAATCAAACAACGCGGTGCAAAACCAACAGCGCTCCGCTTCATTACTTGATACGCAAAAAGATCTGAATGAACATGCCTTCGTCGTCGAGGAAGTCGAGAAAGTACTCAGCCGCTACTGCCATAACTTATTTACCCCTATGGTTCCATCAGTGATTGAAACCGAAACGATGCTGCATTTATCAACAGTGCTTGAAGGACAAGCCGATGATCCGATGATTAACTCGCTGCGCATTGCAGCAGAGTTACACCCAACACCCGCAGTGTGTGGTTATCCAAGATTACCGGCTTACCAAGCGATTAAGCAGATCGAAACCTTCGACCGCGGCTACTTCACTGGCATGATCGGTTGGTGCGACGCTCGGGGGAATGGCGAGTGGGTTGTCACGATACGCTGCGCCGAAGTGAGCCAAAACGAGATGAGTGTGTTCGCTGGAGCTGGCATTGTGAATGAATCCTCACCGCAGAGTGAACTCGATGAAACCGGGGCAAAAATGAGCACCATTTTGAAAGCCGCTGGTATTGAAATTGATGAATTACTTACCGCCTAAGGAGTGGTCATGAATAATCTTAACCCGACCGATTTTACCCCTTGGCCAGAGCAATTCAGCCAGCGCTATCGTGAACAAGGCTACTGGCAACAAAGAACCTTATTTGATTACTTCAGTGATTCCGTCAAAAAAAGCCCTGACGCCATCGCACTGATTGATGATTTCGGCCAGTACAGCTATCAAAATTTATATCAGAAAATGATCAGCCTTGCGGCTGGCTTGAGCTCCCTAGGTTTGCAGCGGGGTGATAATGTCGTACTACAAATGGCCAATCGTGCTGAATTCTATCTCTGCTTTTTTGCCTTGACCATACGGGGCATTAAACCGGTTCTAGCTCTGCCAGCGCACCGCTATCTAGAGCTGAGCTATTTTTGCCAACATACTCACGCCAAAGCCTATATTTTTTCAGACGATATCGTGGGCTTTGACGCGCAGCAAACCGCGCAGAAACTACGAAGTAGTTGCCCTTCTCTCTTGCATACCATTGTTTGCGGTCAATCCTCACACGAGCAAATTCAGGAGTTAGATACGCTTTACCACTGCGCGGGAGAAGATCCTGTTACTGATTCGGTCTTTGCTGATCAAGTGGCTTTTTTCCAGCTTTCCGGCGGAACAACTGGCACTCCCAAATTGATCCCTCGTACGCACAATGACTACGCTTATAGCGTACTTGGTAGCATTCAAATTTGTCAGTTTGGTTCACAAACGAGGTATTTGTGTGTTCTTCCCGTTGCGCATAACTTTCCACTCAGCTCACCCGGCGCATTGGGCGTCTTTTACGCTGGCGGTTGTGTCGTGCTCGCTTCCGATACCACACCGCACACCGCTTTCCGTTTAATTGAGAAGCACCACATTACTGTCGCAGCGCTAGTGCCACCGTTAGCGCTACTGTGGATGAAATACGCCGAGTCCGCTACAGAAAACATCGCGAGCCTCACTCTGGTACAAGTCGGCGGAGCGAAGTTTAGTGAGGCCGCAGCAATGCGCTTACCGACGACTCTCCACTGTCAATTACAGCAAGTGTTTGGAATGGCTGAAGGGTTGGTTAATTACACACGACTTGATGACCCACTCAGCGTGATTGTTACTACTCAAGGACGCCCAATTTCAACTGATGATGAAGTGATGATAATCAACGATGAGGGTGAGCCCGCTGCGGTGGGTGAGGAAGGCTTGCTCATGACCAGAGGCCCTTATACGATTCGAGGTTATTACCAAGCTCCAGAACATAACCAACGCTCATTCACCGACCAAGGCTTCTATATCACAGGTGACAGAGTGCGTAGGACGGCTGAGGGCAATATTATCGTCACGGGACGAGAGAAAGATCAGATCAATCGTGGTGGTGAAAAAATCGCAGCCGAAGAGGTTGAAAATCTGCTACTTCAACATCAGGATGTTCATGATGTGGCTTTGGTTGCTATTGCTGATGAGTTTCTTGGTGAACGCAGTTGCGCCATTGTCGTTCCAGATAACGGTAAAACGCTCAAACCCATTACTCTCAAACGATTTTTACACGCTCAAGGATTAGCAGAATTTAAGATCCCTGATCACATCCATTTCGTCGATGAATTACCCAAAACCCCTGTGGGCAAAGTCAACAAAAAATGGTTAAGAACGCAATACTCTCACTAATCATGGCAACACAGGCGCTCAAAATAACGTGAAGATGAAAAAGCCGATATCGTCGATATCGGCTTTTGCTGGGCGATGCGTTCTCTTTCCCTATTCTAGTGGTCCAGTATACTCAAACTGGTTGCTCTTCAGTAGAACGCGTGTCCGTTACTTGATGTGACGACTGAGCAACAACACTAGGCTCCATCACATGCCACCACTCTCTTAAAGTTGAATATTTAATCATCTCTGAAAAGGCGCACTCTATGCCCATCTTGCGCCATGATTCAAATAAGGTAACCGCGCGGATAGAATCTAAGCCAAGAAAAGTGAGCTTCTCATCTACATCCACTTCATCTAAATCGAGATCCAATAGCTCAGCCACTTGCTGACGCATCTGTTCAAGGCTCAATAATCTGGTTTCTTGACTGTGGATCATTTGTGGTTTTAATGCCTCAAGCGAAGTCACGCAACCAACACGCTCCGTGATGTATTTCAACGTATGATGATGATCTTCCAAAGAGAAATCAGCCACAGCATCACCGACCACAAAAGGCTGTATATCCAACATAAAGGCATCTAACGCCGTAGATAAGATACCTATATGTGCATAGACACCCACAATGATCAACTGGTCACGCTGTGTCTCTTTCATCCACTCCAGCAACGGCGTTTTCTTAAACGCGCTATAACGCCATTTGGTGTATTGGATATCCCCGTCTTCAGGTGAAAGCTCAGACACAATCTCAGTATCTTTTGTCAGCCCTGTTCCCCAAAAATCAGTCAGTAGCGCTCTCTCTACTGGGTCTTGGTTAGGGGGTTGAGCTGTGTACACCACGGGGATATTGGCCTGACGAGCCAGTGATTTCAGCTCTGAAATATTCGCTAATAACTCAGGAACGGGTGCCTGAGAATGATCAAAAAAGTTTATAAAGTACTTTTGCATATCGTGAATGAGCAGTACTGCTCTATCGGCTTGGACATGCCAGTGAACTTTGTTTTTCGGAAATGTTTCAGCCAACGGAATGGAGTAGCTGGCTATTTTGGGAATCGCCATAAATATAATCCTTGTTAAAAGAAGCTTTTCTCGTTCGTGATGCCTTAAAGCCAATAACGACTTCAGAAATAAGAGGCTCGTATTCGTCGACAACCGCCACCTAAATGGTAACAATTATCATTTCATTAATACTAAAGCAGTCTACGCATAAAAATCAATTGTTAATGAGATTAATTCTCAATTATATGTGCAACATGTCGCTCTCGACTCACGGCAACACAACAAGAGCCCACCACAAAACGAATAGCTAATTCATCGTTTGCGCCGCAGGTTGGGAAGTGACCTCATCTGAGGAGACGTTAGGTTCTGAGCTTGTGCTAACGATAAGCGCTGGATCAAACAGAGTCGCTTGGCGTAATGAGCGAAATGCCATCACCATCAACGCACCAATTCCCGTTGCACCCAAACCAAAAGTGAGGATCGACATCGTTGGTGCTAGCACTTTACCCAACGCCCCTAAACCGAGTGCTCCAATCGAGTCTCCCGATACATCTTGCGCCGTCCATAAGCTACTTACGCGGCCTAACAGATGATCTGGAGTGTGTCCTTGTACGATCGAATATTGAATCAAAGAAGCGACCGAACCCAAATAACCATAGCCAACTAAGATGAGAGCAAACCACCAAAAATTATTCACAAGCCCCATAGCCACAATCGCTAAAAATGAACCTAACGTCGCGTAGATTAAGACCATTCCTGGCTTTTGCGACTGTTTTACCCAACCTGAAGTCAGTGCGCCACACATCGCCCCCAACGGAATGGCCGAATACATCACACCTGCGTTAGCGGCAGTGCCATGAAATGAGACTAAAGCTAACGCAGGGAACATCACTCTAATCGCAGTTGCTAATGTTTCGAGTGTGCCAAACAGCACCACACAGCCAACCACTTTGTTTGAAAATAGAAATTGAACACCTTCATACAGTGATTGAAATGGATTCTCTGGCGAATGATGTTGCGGTTTCATCGAAGGTAATCTAAACAGTGGGATCAGCGTACAAAGCGTTCCAACAGAAGCCGCAATATAGTTCCAACTGACATCACCGACAGTGATCAGTAAGCCGCCAATCGCTGGTGAGAGAACCATACCTAATCGAACCGTTAACATGCTCAATGCGGCAGCTTCAGGTAATTTTTGTCGCCCAACAATGGTCGGTAAAGCAGCCATCAAGGCCGTCATACCCATAGCGCCAAAAAAACCATCCCACACCGAGAGTATATAGAGAGCCGCTAAGGAGGATTGCGCGACTATGCTATTGAATGCTAATGCAGCAAACCCAATACCACAGGTCGCGCGTGCGAACAAAATCAATCGACGGCGATCGTACTTATCGGCCAGTACGCCTCCTAGCAGCAGGCCAACAAACATCCCGATACCATCCAATGCCATGATAAGGCCTACCTGCAAGGTCGAACCGGTCATTTGATGTATCTGTATCGGCACTGCGACCGTCATCATGCCAAGAGCAAGCACTGACATCATGCGGGCCATAAAGACCATTCGGAAATGTGGGTTGTCTTTTAGTAGGCTAAAATCTAAAAATATATTCTTTATATTCATACTATTATCTATTCAAACCAGAATGTAATGCTTTCAAAACATCGCGAAGATTAAGACGAAACCAGCCTTGATACGCACTGGTTTCGTCGATGGTGGTTTTTGTTATTTTTTCAGTGCAGCCTTCGACTCCAGCAGCGTATTTAAACATTCGCCAATCTGGCGTACATTTTCTGGGGCCAAGATATCTTCATGTGAACAATCAAACTGATGCTTAATCAACTGGCCGACAAAAGATTGCCAATGAGCATCAATATCATAACCATCTGGCACGGTACGCTGCGCCACGAAAAGGTGGGCCGGACCTTGATAATCAGACGTTTGTGCCTGTGCAAGTAGACGTACCGCATCTTCATAGTTAGCGGTAATCTCATTGAACATCGCCAAACGTTGCTCATCTAATTCAATATCGGTTAGCTCATTGATGGCCAGAAACTGCTCTTTTTCACGCTCAATTTCGTACTGCTCTTCTTCATCCATCGGGCCATCCCAGTTCTGACCTTCCGGTGGATAGGTATCCAATAACCCTAAAAAGTGCACCTCTTCACCCTGCTGTTGAAGCTTCGCGGCCAATTTTTGTGCCACAATCCCGCCAAATGAATAGCCTAATAGATGGTAAGGTCCAAATGGCTGTACCTCTCTTAAGACGGGTAATAAACGATCACACACTTCTTCCATCGTTTCACTGGTCGCCATCGCTCCGCCGGGCCGAGGTGATTGCAAACCATAAATGGGATAATGTCCTGTCAGATATTTAGGTAGCCCTGTGTATTGCCAAGCAAAGCCAGAAGCAGAGTTGACGCAAAAAAGTGCTGGACCACTTCCGGCACGGATAGGCAGCACTTCGCCAAAACCAGCTAAGGTTGGGTCGTTAAAAGCATCTTCATCCAGTAACAAACTCGCCAGTTTCTCCACCGTAGGATTGACCATGATTTGACCAACTGTGACAGGTAGGTTTAGCGCTCTTCGAATATCTGCCGCTAATTTCATCGCCAGCAGTGAATGCCCGCCGAGCGTAAAGAAATCATCATCAGCAAACAGTGTTTCGACAGCTAATACTTGAGAAAATAGCGTCACCAATTGTGTTTCAAGGCCCGGATGAGCCTTGCGCCCTACCCGTACTGCGACGTCATTTGCCCGCGGTAATGCTTTTTTATCTAGCTTGCCGTTGGCGCTAAGCGGGTAGTGATCCAGTAACACGATAGCCGCCGGAACCATATGGGCTGGTAAATGTTCGGAAAGTTCAGCGCGTAGCTTCTCGCCATTCGTTACGCTCATATCATGCGCGATGACGTAACCGATAATTTGCCGTTCATCAGCGCCTAACATACCTGAATGAGTAGAGAGCGTCTGAGCACAGACCACCGCTTGTTTTACCGCAGGAAGTGCCTGTAATGCGCTTTCAATTTCACCCAGTTCCACACGCTGCCCGCGAATTTTTATCTGATCATCACTGCGTCCTAAATACTCAATCGAGCCACACGCTAACCAACGTACGACATCACCAGTGCGGTACATTCGCTCGCCACAAGTAAACGGATTGGCTATAAACCGATCCGCCGTTAACGCACTGCGATTAAAGTAACCGATGGCTAATTGCTCGCCGGCAAGATAGAGCTCGCCCGGCACACCGATTGGTACAGCTCTTAAAAAGCTATCGAGCACATAGACTTGGGTGTTCCATACCGGTAAACCAATCGGTGCACTACGGCCAACGCTTGCGTTTAATGCCTCGCCGTAAGCTGGATAATAAGTCACGTCAACCGCCGCTTCCGTCGGGCCGTACAAGTTATGCAGCGGTGCATTAATTCTACGTGCGTACTGATGGCAGAGCTCTTTCGCAAGCGCTTCACCTGAGCAAAATACTTGCTTGAGGCTTGGTGCTACGGTGAAACCCGTTGGGTGAGTTGCTTCAATTGAGGCCATAAAAGCTGCCAGCATTGAGGGTACAAAGTGCATCGTGGTCACGTGATAATCGTCAATTATTTGCAATAACCATTCAGGGTCTTTATGCGCTTCAGCCGGAGCCATCACTAAGCTCGCCCCTTCCAGTAAGGGCCAGAAAAACTCCCACACGGAGACATCAAAACTGCACGGCGTTTTTTGCAATACCATATCATCAGAGCTCAAAGGATATTGGTGCTGCATCCACTTCAATCGGTTGACAATCGCTTGATGAGAAACCAACACCCCTTTTGGGTTACCCGTTGAACCTGAAGTGTAAAGCAAGTAGGCCGCATTTGAGGGGGTAAGCCCATCTGCGCGGTTCTGCCGCTCTGCGCGCACGGGGGCTGGTAACTTATCCAACAACAATAGTGTCGCTAAACCTTCAAAACGTGAGGTGAATGAAGAGCAAGTGATGATCAGCGCAGGCTTAGCATCATTGATCATGTAGGCCAAGCGCTCATCTGGATAACCAACATCCAACGGTAAATAAGCCGCACCACATTCGATAATACTGTAGATCGCCAAGCTCAAGGTTGCGCTGCGTGGCAAGGCAACAGCGACAATATCCCCAGCCTTAACACCTTGCTGAAGCAGCAAATCGGCAATGGCGGCCACCTGCTCAGCCAGTGCTTGATAGGTAAAACGGTGCTCACTATCAATTAAAGCCAACTGATGTGGAGAACGTTGTTGCTGCGTGATCATCAAATCATGCAGTGTCGTGCGTTCAACGGCGGTTTTGGTCTGGTTGACGCGTTGCTGCAATTCAATTTCGCCACTTAACCGCAGATCCCATTCAGCGAAAGGCTTATCACTCGACACCATAAACTCATCCAGCATTTGCTCAAATCGTTGTACGATCTGTTTTGCTACGCCGACTCGGTCTCGATATTCAAACAGGATATGCAGTTGCTCTCCCGGTAAGACGAGAATGGTTAATGGATAATGGGTATAGCCACGATTGTGGATAGCCATTAATTTCGCGCCGCTAAAGTCTTGCTGGTACCAACGGCTATGATCTGGATAGTTTTCGACCACCAGCAAAGTATCAAAGAGTGTTTTTCCCCCCACCAGTTGCTGGATCTCACCCAAGCCAAGTTCATCGTGCTCCAGTAATTGGATTTGGATCGCTTGGTGCGCTTTTAATTGTTCACTCAAACTAAGGTGAGGTTGCAGTGTCACACGGACAGGCACGGTATTACTGAATAACCCTATCTGTTCATCAATACCGGCAATACGGCTGAACCGACCAGAGATTGGCGTACCAAAAACCACCTCTTCGCGGCCCGTCATGCTGGCGAGAATACTCGCCCAAAGGCCTTGCATTAAGGTGCTCATGGTTAAGCCATGATGTCGTAAACACTGATTTAACTGATCCGTTTTATGCTTTGATAGCCATAACTGATGCTCGTTAACTTCCTCGCTAAGCGGAATATCATCAAAAGCCATACTCGGCTGGACATCAGCTAATACTTTGCGCCAAAGCTCGGTCGCAACGGTTTTATCACGCTGCGTTAGCTGGCTCACAACATGAGCATAGCCGACGGTTACCGGAGGTAAATTCGAGACCCCTTGGGCGTATGCACTGAGAAAGTCATTCAATAAAATCGGCGTTGACCAGCCATCTACCACCAGATGATGTGCCGAAAGGAGCAGTGTGCTTTGCTGATCACCATGAAAAATCAACTGGGCCTGCAATAAGCTGTGGGTAGGATCGTTAAGGTCAAACTGGCGGCTTAGCTCTTGCTTCTCTAACTGATCAATCAACGCGCTTTGCTCATCACCACTCATATTTGTTATGTCATAACGTGTCAGTGGCCAGCTTGGGTTAACCTGCGTCATCACCTGTATGGTGCGCCCCAATATCGAACTATCAAATCGAGCGAGCAACTGCGGATGACGCCTAATCACCGCATTAAGCGCTTCGCTCACGCGATGTTCAGACAGTTGACCTTGGAAAGTAAGACGCGTGGTGGAGTTATAACTGCTATTTTTATCCCCTAATTGAGATTGGAACAGTAATCCTTCTTGCAAAGGCAATGCTGGCAGTACATCCGCTAACTTGCCATAGTGGTGTTGCAATAGGCTCGCTTGTCGCAGTGTGATTCCCGGCTCGGTATAGTCAGCAGGTACAGAGAGGTCCAACTCAGCACCATCGCTAACTTGTAGCGCTTGCTGTATTTTGAGCAGCTCACTTTCAATCTGTTGGCTCAGCGACACCATTTCCTGTTGGCTGAACAGATGAGCATTCCAAGACCAGTTGAGCACCAATCGCGGCGTTGCCGATTCTTCGACGAAAATATTTAGTTCTAAGGGATGCTGCAAAGCCCGTTCACTGTTTAAGGTGACGGCAAATGTATCGGCAAACTGCCCACTATATTGCTGTGGTGACCACTGACCATCGCTGCTTTGGAAACGGCCAAGGTAATTAAACAGCAATGACGGTTGGCGTGTATTCGCCAACGTGCGTAACTCATCTCGATACGGATTATCAAGATAGCGCAGCACCATATAACCTAGCCCTTTATCTTTCACACTGCGCTTACTTTGCTTCACTTCACGTAACCGCTCGCGGTAATCACCCTGCTTTGGCACGCTAATGATCAACGGATATTCGGTGGTAAACCACCCTAGGGTTTGATTGAGGTCGATCTCCTCTTTACACTCTTCACGGCCATGAGATTCGACGTTCACTTTAATCTCTTCACACCCATAAAGTCTTGCGATCGCCCCCGTGACCGCGGCTAATAGCATCTCTTCAATATCGAGATTCGTCTGGTGTGTGGGTAATTCCAATAACGGCTGCGTAACGGCATGAGAGAGTGGCGTACGCCAATGCGTCATGCGTATTTTATCGACAGGATCCTTGATGGGAGCAACAGCACGCTGTGCCTGCGCTCGCCAAAATGGCATTTGCGCAGCAGCGACCGCTAAATGTTGATACAGCGCTTTTGACCAACAATGGATACCGGTAACCTCATCAGAAATCACCGCCACTTCACCTGTGACTTGTGCTTGAGTTAATGCCTGCAACTGCGGAAGCAATATTCGCCAAGAGACACCATCGATAAGGAAATGGTGAGCAAGGATCATGAGACTTTTACGCCCACTGCGCTCCGTTATCATCATCAAGCGTAATAGCTGACCCGATGATATTGACATCGACTGACTACGCTGGCTAAACAGACTGTCCAACACGGGGCCATCTAGCCTCTCAAGCGAAACCGATTCAACCCAGTTTTTTACATCAAGATTTTGCAGCGCCTCAATATGGTATTGCTGCTCTTTTTGGACCAAGCGACACACGGAATGGTTGGCGACCAGTTGCACTAAACTGGCTTGCAAGTGCGCTAATTGGGTTTCGCTTTCCACCTCAACAAGCACACTTTGCACATAACTGGTTGTATTAGAAAATGTCTCCTCAAACCATTGCCACATAGGCAGAGGCCGAATAATGCCTTCTTGTTTCTCGCGCTGTTGCTGCTGTAGTGGCACCATTTGGCTCGCCATCATACCCAGTTGACGGGCTGCAAAAATAGCTTTGGGTCGTAGATCATAGCCCGCCGTTCGCAATCGCGTCCCAAGGCTCATTGCCGAAATACTGTCCCCGCCTAGGTTAAAGAAGTCATCTGACATTCCTACGTCACTGACACCGAGTAGCTCGGTGATCGCATAACATAACAACTGCTCTGGTTGGGTTATTGGGGCCACGCGTTCGCTACGCATGCCTGCCGAGTACTTAGGGAGCGCTTTTCTATCGATTTTCCCATTCACATTCAAAGAGAAAGCATCCAAGATCATCACATTGGCTGGCTGCATATAGTCAGGCAGCGCCTGTGCGATAAGACTTTGCAGTCTTTGCTCTGTGAACACGGGTTGAACTGACTCACCCTGAGCCCCTTTCTCTAAAGTACAGTAAGCCAATAAACGATGAGTATCGCCAACAGGCTCTGCTACGACTACCGTCGTATTAACACCATCAATCGCATTAATAGCACTTTCTACATCGCCCAATTCAATACGAAAACCGCGAATTTTGATTTGGTGATCACTCCGGCCAACAAAATCCAGTAACCCATTGTCTCGCCACTTCACCAAATCACCAGTGCGGTACATTATCTTGCCATACGCAAAGGGGTTCGCCACAAAACGTTCTGCTGTCATACTTGGCTGGTTGAGGTAGCCCTTTGCTAACCCCGCACCCGATAAATAAAGCTCACCCACCTCACCAATAGCGACAGACTCTAAATTTTCATCAAGCACGTAAACACAAGCACCGGCAATCGGTCGACCAATGACAGGCGATGCATCTGCATCAAGCGAAGCGCTGATCGCATCAACCGTAAATTCTGTTGGTCCATAAAAGTTTTCCACCAGCAGTTCGGGAAACTCACTCACACGGGACCAAAGCTTTTGTGGTATGGCTTCACTACCAATCAAAACTAACGTCGGCACGTGAGCGCTCGTCATTAATCCACTATCGAGCATTTGATCAAACAGTAAAGGCGGTAAATCAAGAGCATCGATATTATCTTCAGCAACACACTGGACCAGTTCGTAGGCGTCTTTCCGTTGTTCATCGTCATACAAATACATAGTATGGCCAGACAACATCCAGAGTACTTGCTCCCAAGAAGCATCGAAGGAGAATGACGTCGTATGCGCTGCACGAGCAGTAATAGCTTGTTCTGGTAACTGACGACGTGTCGCCAGTTTTCTGATGGCCGCAGAAAAAATCGAACCTTGATGAGAGCGCAGTAAATTCAACAGCGCTCCATGTGTGTTCATGACCCCT
This sequence comes from Vibrio sp. B1-2, assembly GCF_963888445.1. Lineage (NCBI taxonomy): Bacteria > Pseudomonadati > Pseudomonadota > Gammaproteobacteria > Vibrionales > Vibrionaceae > Vibrio > Vibrio sp. B1-2. The sequence continues at coordinate 172,360 of NZ_CAWPJH010000033.1, read as the reverse complement.
TTCGGGTGACCAGTCGAACCTGAAGTAAAGATGATATAAGCCACGTCGCTGTGACTGATCGTCGGTTTGAGTTGTGGCGCTGTGTGAATGCGAGCCAATTCAGGAAGAGCAATAAACCTAGGGACGTAGCTTATCGACGAATAAGCCATGTTTTGCTCATCCTCCTCCACAACTAAGCACCAAGGACGTGCTTGTTCAACAATCGATTCAATACGTTCAACGGGATAATCAAGATCGATAGGCAGATAAATCGCACCCGCTCGCAAAATAGCTAGCATAGTCACGACGCTTTCAGGCCCACGTCGTAACGCGACACCTGCAATATCACCTTGGCGCAAGCCCGCGGTAATCAGTTGATCCGCTCGAGTTTCAATGAGGTGATTGAAGGCATCAAATGTCCAACGCTGCTGTTTAAACACCAAGGCATCTTCGTTTGGCTTGCTCTCAATAGTCTGCTGCCATACATCCAGCACGGTTTGCTCTGTTTCATGTTCATGTTGTGGCCCCACCGACCACAAAGCAATCTGCTGCTTCTCGCTCGGCGGGATTAACTCTACCAAATCAAGTGGCTGTGTTGGATGGTTGGCAATCTGCTCTACCATCGCAACGAAACGAGCGGCATGAAGTTCTAATGACTCTTGGCTATATTTGGTGCTGTTGGCCGTGATATTAACACTCAGTGTCTGACCATCGAGCACTGGCGAAAATTCAATCTCATCAATCGGACCTGCCGAGAGGATATGTGTCTCAGTCACTACGCCAGATAAATTCAGTGCAGCTTCAAAGGGTTTAAAGTTGAGTATCGGGCCATAGAGCGGCTGGCCTACTAATCCCAGATCGCGTTGGATCTGCTCAGCGTCATACATCTGGTGGCGACGAACTTGGCGGATGGTTTTATTCATCTCTCGCGCCACATCAATAATGCTCATTTGTGGATGAAGTGACAGCGCCACCGGCAGTACATTCACTACCGCACCAGCGGCACAAGTGGCGGCATTGCCCATTCGGCGCATAAAGGGGACACCCACACACACTTGCTCTTGCCCAGAATGTAAATGGAGATAAGCAAATACCATCGCCATCGCAAGCTCGGCGGGTAACAACTGTGGACTATAGCGAGTTAACCACTCTCCACCGATTAATGGCACGGTGTGAGTGATCATGCTCGAGGATGTATTGGCTGCGCTACCTGTGGTGAGCAAAATAACATTGGGTAAATGAGCCGCTTGCGTTTGCCAAAAGTCATACGCCTGCTGGCGCGCTGCCGAGTCTAAAAATTGCTGATATTCTTGAATTACATCACTAAAAGCGCTGAACTCTTGAGGTTTCGCAGCGCCAATCCGCCAATGGTTATAAAGTTGGCAGATGTATTGACTGATGGTATTCACGCTGAACCCATCCACATCAATATGATGGTAACGTTGATACCAAAACCATTGCGGTGCATTGCTTGAACCAACATCAATTAAACAGTGTCGGAAACGCCTCTTTCTTACTGAAATGTCCAACCGCTGCGCAAGATCGTGCTTCATCCACTCCCGAGCCGACTCTTCTGGCAAGGCGGCTTGTGAAAAGTCGAGGATTTCAAGCCACTGCCCTTCTTCATCCGCTGGATAAAACTGCTGCCTCACGCTGCCATCGCTCTCTAAATAATGGCAGTGAAGGGAATCAACGCCTTGCAAGCCGATGGCTACCGCGTTTGAAAATAACTCAATATCGATTTGACCTTGAATCACCACGTAGTGGGCAACATTAAATTGCTCTGGATTGGGCATCATCTGCTCGGCAAACCAAATACCTTGCTGTGTGCCGATAAGAGGCCACTGATCCTCTTGCACTGATGAGTTGTGCATCTCTTTATTCCTAACAAAAGTCATTGCCTATGTCCCTTTTTGTTACCCCGCTTAACAAGCATGAATGAACAGCGCCGCTATTGCAGGAGTCAAAACTCGTTTGGTTTAAGCTCGAATATCTAACCACTGAGCTTCGATGTAGTTGCAACACTCTTGTTTTGACCTCGGTCCAAGGATGGCTTGCCAACCAGCGGGAATGGCTTTGAATTCTGGCCATAAACTGTATTGATTATGCGAATTGATCAGCACTAAAAATTGATGCTTAGATTCATCAAAAGGGTTGGTGTATTTTTCTGACATATTTCTCTCTACCGCTGAAAATTAAAGATAAGGTTCTAAAACATATGACAAGCCATCGATGATCCCGCCGCGCCAACAGAGTCGATCGTGACCGCCGTCAAACAGACGAAATTGAATTCGATGCTGTTGTGAAGCCAATTGTTGGTATAGATCTCGACTTAAATCGATCATGATGTCTTCGCCGCTACCCACTTCGAGGAAAAGCGTAAGACGTGAATTGGCACCTAAACCTTGATGTACCTCTTGGCTCATTTTGCTGAATCGCGAGTCGCTTTTCGGTGGACAATATTCACTGGGGGGTTTAACGATCGAGAAATCGGGCCACCAAAATGAACCCGATTGACAAACCACAGAACCGAATCGCTGCGGCCAGTGTAATGCCGCGTACATTGCCGCTAAGCCTCCTAAACTCTGGCCTACGATCACCGTTTGGTCTGCATCGCGGGTTACTCTGACGCGCTCGTTAATCGAGGGGAGTAACTCCTCCATCACGGCTTGCCAAAACAGCGGATTACAGCTGAGATCATCACTGCGTTGTTGAGCGCTAATTTCATCAATCAACACATATAGCGCCGCTGGAAGCTTTCCACTGTGGGTCGCCTGTGAAAGAGCCTCATAAACCGGCATCGATTGAGACCAAAAACGGCCATCCAGTATCAATACCAAAGGTAACGGCTCAGTGGTGGGTCTTTGCGCGGTCGAATAAAGCCAAATCTCACGCGATGTACCGAGCAAAGTGCTGCGCCAAGTAAAGGTCGAATCAGCACTTTTGAAGCACTGACCTTGCGCTGAATCGAAACCGAGCCACTCTGTTTGCGTAAGCGCTTTAGGCATATGACAAGGTGTTTTCGCGCGCCCCCACTCGCATTTTGACAAATCATTTTGAGCCAGTGGATCAGCGCAACTCAGTGGAAAAATGGAGCGTAGCCATTGCCGATGTTGGTGGCGCATTGCATCGTATGAACCTTGGTAACTCGGCTGCACTAACGCTTCTGGGACAGGAATAAAAGAGTACCCTCCTCGCCAACTCTGTTTGACGCTACCGATATAAAACCACACATCGGTATTATCGACATGAGTAAACTTCGCCATCGAAAAACTGTGATGATCGGTGACACCATTAATATCAACGTAGATCGCTTGATTTGCGGCCACACTCGGCTTCGACCCACGCCATAAAAAAAGCACTTTTGCATATTCGCCATTTATTTCAATTACATAAGGCATGCCGATCGATTGCACATGTGCCCACCAAAGCTCGTCACCGATAGAGCCGCCCTCTTGAATAAAACAGGCCAACACCCCATTGAGCTCAGCCCTCTCTTGTGAGCTCTCCTGATTAACAATCATTACTAAAACCACCCCATATCAAGCCTAGTATTTTTGAAACATAGAAACTAAGTAGCATAAAACTGCATTGATGATATTGCAAATAATAACAATTATCATTAACATTACAACCAGCAACAGTTGATTCGATAATGGTTGCAGCAACATCATTTTTTCTATTAAGGAACTTTTAGGTCATGAAGCCCATGGATATGAATAACGGTAATGGTAAGGCAGTCAGAAATATCAATAAGACTCAACTCGCCACACTGATTGGCATCCTCTGCGTGAGTACTAGCGCAAATGTTGTCGCGGAACAGCTCGAAAAAAAAGAGCCGCAGAGAAAGCAAGATACTGTGGTTGTCGTGGGTGAGAAATTGGGAGGAACACTGGCCGAAAACACCAGTTCGCTCACCCTATTCACCGATGAAGTGGATGATGGTGAAAGCCGAGATTACTACGATCTGCTCGACCGCGTACCAAACGTACTCAATGCACCGTCGGGCATTCCACACATTCGTGGGGTCGATGGACGTGGCCCTGGCGAAGGTTTTCTGACCTTCATGACAGGCGCAACACCTCGCGTCAATACAACGGTAGACGGCGTGTCTGAATCTTGGTCTGGAGAAGCGTTTGGCAAAGCTGGACTGTGGGATACAGAACAAGTGGAAGTCTATAAAGGGCCACAATCCACCAACCAAGGCCGCAATAGTATTGCCGGTGCGGTTGTGATCAAAACTAAGGATCCAACGTTCCACCGTGAGGGTAAAGTTCGCGCTGGTTATGAAAATGAAGACAGTAAATATCATCTCGCAGGGGTCGTGTCGGCACCTCTGGTTGAAGATACTTTAGCGTTTCGTCTTGCCGCCGAAGGTACCAAAGGCAATACCCCTATCGATTACTCTCTGCCTAACGGCGATCAGTACCCTTGGGATCCTTCCGAGCTCGAATCCTATAATGTCCGTGGTAAATTATTGTGGAAACCTCAAGGAAATGACAAGCTAACAGCCAAGCTAACGGTTGGTAGCCGTAATGAAGAGGGGCAATACACCAACTTCGTTACCAAGCCGGGCACACTTGAACTGCATAGCAAAAGTGGCACGCGTCGCCAAGAAACCAAAAGCTGGAATATCAACCTAGACGTCAATTATGTGATTAATGATGAACTGACAACGGATATTTTAGTCGCCCATCGTAACTACACCACCAAGTTCAAAGCTTACCCTCTAACTGACTGGTATGGTGATGTGGATGAAGATAATTACACTGCAGAAGCAAAGCTTACATATCAATCAATTGATGGAAAGTACAATGCGATTCTAGGCCTAGCCAGCTTCTTCAAAGATCAATACACCGAAACAGATTCATTAAAACGTAAAGATGAAGTTTTAACCAACTCAATCTACTTTGACTCAAGAATTCGTTTGGATAATCGCTGGCAGCTATTATTAGGTGCACGTTATGAAAGAGATGAACTGAAGCGAGATTTCGATCACGCTACCCTACCACTCGATTTTAAAGCCGATGAAGATGACGGCATCCTATTGCCTAAGATTGGTTTATTACTTGATGTCTCAGATCACTCAACTCTCGGTCTTACGGCCCGTAAAGGCTACAATGCCGGTGGATTAGGCTATAACGAGTACAAAGAAGAAGTTTTTGTTTTTGAACAAGAAAAAGTCTGGAGCTACGAGCTAAGTTCTCGTTCAAGCTTCCTGGATGACAAGCTGGATCTTACTGCTAACCTGTTCTACAACGACTACAAAAATTATCAAACTTCGGTCTCTGGTGACAGCGGAAAACGCTTCGACACCTATATCACCAATATACCGAAAGGGAAAACTTACGGTACGGAAGTTGAAGCCTCTTACTGGTTTGATTCTGGGCTCGACCTGTTTGCGTTTGTCGGTCTTCTTAAAACGGACATCAGCGAAGGACCAACTGGTACCTCTACCAATCTCTCAGGCAATGAGTTCAGTTACGCTCCTAAACTGTCTGCAGGTGCGGGCTTTACTCAACACTTAGATTCCGGTCTATTTTTTGGTGCTCGTGTTAACCACGTTTCCGATTACTATACCGATTTAGCCAACACAGAGAGTAAAACGGCTGGCGATTACACCGTGTTCAATCTGAATGCAGGTTACACTCTCAACGATTTGACTATTCGCGCTTACGTGAAAAACGTCACTGATGAAGAGTACGTGATTCGCCAGAAAAGTGATCTCTACGAAGTCGGCGGTCCACGCACCTTTGGCATAGTCGCTGATTACCAGTTCTAGTTAGTCACTCTGACTCACTCTCCTAGACATCAACACTTTGTTTTTGACTGGGGGAGTGATTTTTCACTCAATCTGAGATAAACGTCACCACGCAGGCGACGCATCGAACAAGTTCACTCACTCGATAGGTAAAATAGGCATGCTCATCATTCCAAACTGGCCATCTTTCATCCAATACCACCAGCTTGAAGTGAAGTATCTACCTGAATACAAAAATAAACTTGAAGAGCAAGGGATTTCCCTACCCTCTTCTTTAAACCAAGCCGTGCTAAAGCGCCATTGTGAATTTTTAGCTGGCAGGATGTGTGCAAAACACTGCCTAACCAAACTGGATCAATCACAGTCGCTAACGTTGGAGATTGGCAAGGGGAATCAAGCGGTTTGGCCGCAAAATATCGTAGGCTCAATATCCCATTGCCATGGCTACGCTATCGCAGCCGCCACTCACCAGACTAAAGCGTGTGCCGCTCTTGGTATTGATATTGAACAACTCATACGAGATGAATGGCTCAGTGATATTCGCCAGCAAGTAATGACACCCGCAGAGCACATTTTTGCTCATCACTTTGCCCAATTAGCGAGCTTTATTACGTTGATTTTTTCCGCGAAGGAATCGATTTATAAAGCCATTTATCCATGGGTTGAACAGGTTCTTGATTTTCACGTGGTAGAACTGATCCATGTTGACAAACACGCCAAACGACTCATTTTTCAGATTCACACTGATCTTCATCTTTTTTTAAACCCGTCATGCACAATCAGCGTTGGTTACCACTGGCCTGACAGTGAGTATGTACTGACTTGGTGTTATTTAAGTCAAGCCCATTTTTCGACACATAAAAAATAGCCGGCTGACACTGCTTTATAACGCCCCATATCAACCTAATACTGGCGTAGCAGCGTACAAAATTCCGTCAAAGGTATAAAACCTTATCTTTCCTTGGTTGTTATTCGCTTGGCAAAGCACGATAATCACCAGATCGGAACTTAAGACTTATATAACTATGACCGAATATTTTTTGTTATTAATCGGCACTGTGCTGGTCAATAACTTTGTACTGGTAAAGTTTCTAGGGCTATGTCCTTTCATGGGCGTATCAAAAAAACTAGAAACCGCAATAGGGATGGGGTTAGCGACGACTTTCGTGCTAACTCTAGCGTCAGTGTGTGCGTATTTAGTAGAAAGCTATGTTCTTAAACCATTAGGTATTGAGTACTTACGCACCATGAGCTTTATTTTAGTGATCGCCGTGGTGGTGCAGTTCACCGAAATGGTGGTACACAAAACCAGCCCAACGTTATATCGCCTGCTCGGGATTTTCCTTCCTCTTATCACCACCAACTGTGCGGTACTTGGGGTTGCGCTTCTCAACATCAACGAAAATCATAACTTCATTCAATCCATTATTTATGGTTTTGGTGCCGCGGTTGGGTTCTCATTGGTATTGATTCTGTTTGCTTCCATGCGCGAACGCATCGGCGTAGCCGACGTACCAACGCCCTTCAAAGGCGCATCAATTGCTATGATAACCGCAGGTCTTATGTCACTCGCCTTCATGGGTTTTACAGGATTGGTGAAGTTGTAATATGAGCACAATACTCATCGCTATTCTTGCACTTGTCGCATTGGCCGCTGTGTTTGGCGCTATCTTAGGTTTTGCCTCTATCCGCTTTAAAGTAGAAGCCGATCCTATCGTCGATCAGATTGATGCGATTTTACCGCAGACACAATGCGGTCAATGTGGCTATCCGGGCTGTCGCCCTTATGCACAAGCCATTGCCAATGGCGATAAAATCAATAAATGCCCGCCCGGCGGCCAAGCAACCATTGAAAAATTGGCTGACTTAATGGGCGTTGAAGCCGAAGAGTCTGCACATGATCTTGATAATAAGGTCAAAACCGTTGCCTTCATTCATGAAGATATGTGCATCGGTTGTACAAAATGCATTCAAGCTTGTCCCGTAGATGCCATTGTTGGTGGAACTAAGGCTCTGCATACCGTGATCAAGTCAGAATGTACTGGCTGTGATCTGTGTGTTGCTCCCTGCCCAACGGACTGTATTGAAATGATCCCGGTAGAAACTACGACCGATACTTGGAAGTGGCAAATGAACGCGATTCCTGTTGTTGATGTTACCGACTCTGCCCCACGTGCGCAGAAAAGCGTGAATTAAGGATTGGCATGTTGTCATTAATAGAACAAATCAAAGCTGGCACTCTCTGGAACTTCCCAGGAGGCATTCACCCGCCAGAAAATAAACAGCAGTCAAATCAAACGGCACTGACTCATGCCGGTATACCGCAAGAAATTGTATTGCCACTCAAACAGCATATTGGCCGAGCCGGTGATTTATTGGTCAGCGTTGGCGATAAAGTACTCAAAGGCCAACCACTAACACAATACACCTCAACCTTCATGTTGCCTGTACACGCTTCAACCTCTGGCATCATTACCGCCATTGAACCGCGCACCACGGCGCACCCTTCTGGGTTAAGTGAAATGTGTATTGTCATCACGCCTGATCAACAAGATGAGTGGGCAGTGCGCGCACCACTGGCTGATTATCGACAACACTCCCCAGAGCAATTGATTGAAATCATTCGTCAAGCTGGCATCTCTGGGTTGGGCGGCGCCGGTTTTCCTACTGCAAAAAAAATGCAATCAGGCCTCGCTCGCACTGATATTTTGATCATCAACGCCGCCGAATGTGAACCTTACATCACGGCCGATGATGTACTCATGCAGCACCATGCCGCAGAGATCATCGATGGGATCAGTATTGTAGAGCACATTCTTAGGCCCAAATTAACCATCATCGGTATTGAAGATAACAAACCAGAAGCAATTCAAGCGTTAGAAGCCGCCGCAATACATAAAGACATCGTGATCCGCGTGATCCCAACCAAATACCCTTCAGGTGGTGAAAAGCAGTTAATTAAATTGCTGACCAACCAAGAAGTGCCTGCGGGTAAAATTCCAGCCGATATTGGCTTGATGGTACAAAATGTTGGCTCTATCTACGCGATTAAACGCGCCGTCATGGATGGCGAACCCCTGATTAACCGCGTAGTCACCTTAACGGGCAATACGTTTAAACAGCCCCGGAATGTCTGGGTTTTATTAGGCACACCCGTACAATATTTACTCGAACAATTTGGCTATAAGGCAGATAAAAAATTACCGCGTCTTATCATGGGCGGCCCGATGATGGGGTTCACCCTGCCTCATTCACAAGTTCCGATCACCAAAACCACCAACTGCATTCTGGCACCCACTCGTAAAGAGATTGCCTCTTCACAAAATGAAATGGCCTGCATTCGCTGTGGTCAGTGCGCGGAAGCCTGCCCGGCCTCCTTATTACCTCAGCAACTGTTCTGGCACGCGAAAGCGGAAGAATATGATAAGTGTGAAGAACTGAACCTCAAAGATTGCATTGAGTGCGGGGCTTGTGCTTATGTTTGCCCCAGTGAAATTCCATTGGTGCAATACTATCGTCAAGCCAAGGCCGAGATAAAAACTCGCCAACAAGAATCAGAAGCCGCTGAACGTGCCAGAGTACGTTTCGAAGAGAAAAAAGCACGTTTAGAACGCGATAAAGCCGATCGCGAGAATCGTTTCAAAAAAGCAGCCGATGAACGTCGTCAAGAGATGACACAAACAGGCGGCGACGATGCGATTGCGGCGGCCATTGCTCGCGTTCAAGCGCAAAAAGCACAAACAGAAAACAACCCAAGCACCGTAAAACCCGCCGTTGCTGCGGCTATTGCTCGCGCTAAAGCCAAGCAAGCCGAAGCACTGCAAGCAGGTCAAGTCGAGCCAGATAACGCTGAAATGGTTAAATTGCGCGAAGAGCGCAAACGTCAAGCTCGCGAGAAAAAAGCGCAGCAAACCAGTGCTGATGCACCACCAGCAGAAACTGGTGATAATAAAAAAGCAGCAGTCGCTGCCGCTATTGCTCGCGCCAAAGCGCGCAAAGCAGAACAGCAAACGGCGCCGAGTGAACCCCAGCCAACACTTGAACCTGCACCTGCTCAACCTGAGGATACAAAAAAAGCGGCAGTCGCGGCTGCCATTGCTCGCGCAAAAGCGCGTAAAGCAGAACAGCAAACGGCGCCGAGTGAACCCCAGCCAACGCTTGAACCTACACCAACTCAACCTGAGGATGCCAAAAAAGCGGCAGTCGCTGCTGCCATTGCTCGCGCGAAAGCACGCAAGGCAGAGCAGCAAACGGCTCCGAGTGAGCCTCAGCCAACGCTTGAACCTGCACCTACTCAACCTGAGGATGCCAAAAAAGCGGCAGTCGCTGCCGCCATTGCTCGCGCAAAAGCGCGCAAAGCAGAGCAGCAAACGGCGCAGAGTGAACCTCAGCCAACGCTTGAACCTGTGCCTGCTCAACCTGAGGATGCCAAAAAAGCGGCAGTCGCTGCCGCCATTGCCCGCGCGAAAGCACGCAAAGCCGAGCAGCAAACAGCACAAGCGAAAAACAATCATAATTCTGAGGAGAATAATTAGTGGCCTTTTTTATTGCCAGCTCCCCCCATGCACACAGCAAACGCAGCACATCAGAACTGATGAAGTGGGTCGCCTTGTGCGCCTTACCGGGGCTTATCGCGCAAAGCTACTTCTTTGGTTGGGGTACTCTCATTCAACTGATGCTCGCTATCATCATCGCTTTGGCTTTTGAATCTGCCGTTATGCTACTGCGTAAGCGCTCACCACTGTTGGCAATCAAAGATTACAGCGCCGTGGTCACCGCTTGGCTTCTGGCCATTGCCATTCCTCCGATGTCCCCTTGGTGGGTTATCTTTATTGGCCTTATTTTTGCCATCATTATTGCAAAACACTTATACGGCGGACTAGGACAAAACCCATTCAACCCCGCCATGATTGCTTATGTGGTTTTGCTTATCTCTTTCCCTATGCAGATGACCAGTTGGATTGCTCCAACGGAATTAGCCCCGGATCCAATCTCGTTTAGTGATGCATTTTCACTTATTTTCAGTGGCTTCAACGTAGAAGGTTTATCACTACAACAAATCCGAACGGGTATCGATGGTGTCACTATGGCCACCCCATTGGACGCCGTAAAAACCGGATTACATAATGGTGAGACTCTGCATGAAGCGATGAGCCAGCCTCAATTTAGTGGGTTAGCTGGGCTTGGCTGGGAATGGGTTAACCTTGCCTATTTAGCTGGCGGCTTATTATTGATCAAACTACGTGTGATCAACTGGCATATCCCGATTGCGGTGCTGTGTGGTTTAGTAATGGCAAGTGCTTTCACTGCGCTTATTGAACCGGGAGCAACCGCCTCACCCTTGTTTCATTTGCTCTCGGGCGCGACTATGCTCGGCGCTTTTTTCATCGCAACCGATCCAGTCACCGCTTCCACAACCGTCAAAGGTCGCTTAATTTACGGCGCATTTATTGGCATGATGATTTTCATTATCCGCAGTTGGGGAGGCTTCCCTGACGGGGTAGCCTTCGCTGTATTACTTGCCAACATGTGTGTCCCACTGATTGATTACTACACTAAACCTCGAACCTACGGGCATTAAGGAGCGCTATGTTAACCGCCATTCGCAATAACGGTTTGATTCTCGCTATCTTTGCCTGTGCTTCAACAGGTGTTGTAGCGTTAACCCAATACCTAACAAAAGATCAAATAACCAAGCAAGAGCAGATTCAACTGCAATCGATTTTAAACCAAGTGATCCCGCACAGTTTGCACGACAACGAACTGTACAAATCCTGTACACTGGTGACTGATCCTGCACTTGGTACAGACCAACCTATGCACGCTTATATTGCCACACAAAACGGTGAACCGAGTGGACTGGCTATTGAAGCCATCGCACCTGATGGCTATAACGGCGCGATCAAGGTAATTATTGGCATCAAGCACGATGGCACCATCACAGGGACTCGCGTTCTGTCTCATCAAGAAACACCGGGGTTAGGTGACAAAATAGATTTACGCGTCACTGATTGGATATTGAGCTTTACTGGCAAGCAAGTCACTGAGCAAAATATCGAGACTTGGAAAGTGCGCAAAGATGGGGGACAATTTGATCAGTTTACTGGAGCGACGATTACGCCGCGAGCCGTCGTCAAAGCGGTGAAAAATACCGCTCAGTTTGTGAATCAACATCGAGAAGCACTATTAGCACAACCTTTTGACTGTAAAGGAGCCAGCAATGAGTGATCATAAGACACTGATTAAAAACGGGATGTGGAGCAACAACCCTGCGCTCGTTCAACAACTTGGACTGTGCCCTTTACTAGCGGTTTCTTCCACTGTCACGAATGCGCTAGGTTTAGGCGTTGCGACATTGCTGGTTCTCGTCTGTTCAAATGTCACCATCTCATTAGTACGAGATTATGTCCCCAAAGAAGTTCGTATTCCTGTGTTTGTGATGATCATCGCCGCACTAGTAACTTGCGTACAACTGTTAATGAATGCCTACGCTTACGGCCTGTACCTATCGCTAGGGATCTTCATTCCTCTGATTGTGACCAACTGTATCATCATCGGTCGCGCCGAAGCATTTGCCTCAAAAAATGCAGTGTTGCCTTCAGCACAAGATGGATTTTGGATGGGCATGGGAATGACCACTATTCTGGTCATTTTGGGCGCACTGCGTGAAGTAATTGGCAATGGCACACTGTTTGATGGTGCTGATTTATTACTAGGTCATTGGGCAACCATTTTACGCATTGAGGTCTTCCATTTTGACAACAGCTTCTTGCTTGCGCTCTTGCCGCCTGGAGCGTTTATTGGTGTTGGCTTTTTGATTGCAGCTAAAAATATCATCGATAAAAATCTGGCTGCTCGCCAACCTAAAGAACAAAAGCCCGTCATAGAACGAGCACGCGTCACTAACGCTTAGCGAAATCATAAGGAAGTTTTCCAAACGATGAATAATGTCAAACGAGTCGAGATCCTCGAGCGCTTACGGGCCAATAACCCGAAGCCAGAAACCGAGCTTAAATGGAGCACACCGTTTGAGTTACTGATCTCAGTACTGCTTTCCGCTCAAGCGACTGACGTCAGCGTTAATAAGGCCACTGACAAACTTTACCCTATTGCTAATACGCCACAAGCCATCTTTGATCTTGGCGTTGATGGGCTAAAGCAATACATCAAAACCATTGGTTTATTCAATTCCAAAGCAGAAAACGTCATAAAAACTTGCCGTATATTATTGGATCAATACGCAGGAGAAGTGCCAGAGAGCCGTGAAGCATTAGAATCGCTGCCCGGCGTTGGCAGAAAAACGGCCAATGTGGTATTGAACACCGCTTTCGGATGGCCAACCATCGCCGTTGACACGCATATTTTCCGTGTTTCAAATAGAACCAAGTTTGCGGTGGGTAAAAACGTTGATGAAGTGGAACAAAAGCTGCTCAAAGTCGTCCCTAAAGAATTCAAAGTTGATGTTCATCATTGGTTGATCTTACATGGTCGCTACACCTGTGTCGCAAGAAAGCCGCGTTGTGGCAGTTGTATCATTGAAGATCTTTGCGAATTCTCTGATAAAACTGACCTATAAAATTTAACCAGATCCCCAAAAGACTCAACTCTGCAAGTAGGCAGTAAGTAAACGAATTCCTTTGAACATAGATAAACTCTGTGATTGGAGTGGGTGAACGTAAGCCAACATCATCGCCACAGTGGTCGGGTGGAGATAGATATTTCATCAGAAAGTTAGGAGCTCAACATGTCAAATAGTCGTATTTTGCACACCATGCTACGCGTAGGCGATTTAGAAAAATCGATCGCGTTTTACACCAAGGTCATGGGTATGCAACTGCTTCGTACTAATGAAAATACAGAATACAAATACACATTGGCATTTCTGGGTTATGGCGATGAATCTCAGGGTGCGGTGATCGAACTGACCTATAACTGGGGCACCACAAGCTATGACCTAGGTAATGCTTTTGGCCACATCGCGATTGGTGTTGAAGATGTGTATACCACCTGTGACGCGATTAAAGCGGCTGGAGGTAATGTGACCCGTGAAGCTGGCCCAGTAAAAGGTGGCACCACGCATATCGCTTTTGTGAAAGATCCTGATGGTTACATGATTGAACTTATCCAAAACAAACAAGCATCAGCAGGTTTAGAAGGATAAGTCTCTTTGCGGCATCGGCTAGTTATATAAACTAGATGCGTAAGGTTTCCCGGATAACATCACAAAAAGCAGCCTTTGAAATGGGCTGCTTTTTTACTCTAACGTTATTAGATAATTGTTCGACCCAGTGAAATAACCACGCGACGGTTTTTATCTTTGCCAATGGGTGATGCGTTGTCGGCAATCGGCCTACGTTTACCATAGCCTTGCACTTGAATGCGATCCTCAGGTAACCCCAGTGATTTAAAGTAGTCTCTTAATACCTCAGCCCTACGCTCAGAAAGATCCTGACTCACTCCTCGACTATCAACAGAGTCGGTATAGGTAGAAACCAACACCAAATCAATATCTTGGTTATAGCGAATATAGTCAGCAATTTGCGCAAGCCGTTTTTGCGAAGCTTTATTGAGTTGCACATTATCGCGGTCGTAATGCAGAATCGTAAATGAGATATCTTCAAAACTGTACGTCAGCAAATTGCTCACACAATCGCTAAACACGTTGTACTTCTCTTGAAAAAGAACCGACGAGAGAGCCACTTCAATGCGCTGATCTCGGCTTTGCCAATCTTGGTAGCTAAAGGTTGGATAGCGTCCTTTTTCCAATTCACTGAGTAGGCTCCAAGCGGTTTGACCACCGATGTAACCATCGAACTGTTTGAAGAATTGCAAATTGGTAATACGGTCTGCACTCTCACCCGGACGCCAACTCGGTGGTAATGACACTAAACTTACATTGCGAGTTTCGCCCATTGGACGACGCATTTTGAGTTCGAAATCGAGGTTAATCTTCTTATTCGCACGTGAAGAGAATTCAGCGTCACCGTAATTGGGGATCGGATGGACCAAACGGCACTCTAAAGGGGTATTCGTCACCATCTGCCACGTAGACTGCTGTGGTGTTGCCACATAACGCTTATCCATCGCCATAGGGGCAAAGGATGTCAGTATGCTGGTCATCACAATAGTGGCAGTAACCCATTTATTCATAACGATTTTATTCTCCGAGCGATACTACAACGATGGCGGAAAATTGCCGCTTCGCTTTCTATTTACTAAGTTAATGCAAAAATCTAGCCACATCACCGCACTATCCAACGCATAGTGAAACCTGCATTTATTAACGTGTTTGGTTTTTATCGTAGAAAGAATCTGTAATAATGCCAGCCCTGTCACACAACCAAGAGCTAGCATGACTGAAGTAAACGAAGCATTGACACTGAAAAAGCGTTTCCGCGGTTATTTTCCCGTCGTCATCGACGTCGAAACAGCCGGTTTCAATGCAAAGACCGATGCACTATTAGAAATCTGCGCGATTACGTTGCGTATGGATGAACAAGGTGATCTGCACCCAGCATCGACGATTCACTTTCATGTTGAGCCTTTTGAAGGTGCCAACCTTGAAAAAGAGGCGCTTGAGTTTAATGGCATTCGTGACCCATTTAGCCCATTACGCGGTGCCGTCAGCGAAGCCGAAGCACTCAGAGAAATTTATAAGCTAGTCCGAAAAGAGCAACGCGACAATGACTGTAGCCGCTCGATCATGGTGGCGCACAATGCTACCTTTGACTTGAATTTCGTGATGGCAGCCAGTGAACGCTGCAAGCTAAAACGAGTCCCTTTCCACCCTTTTGCGACTTTTGATACCGCTGCGCTAAGTGGTTTAGCCTATGGCCAAACCGTTTTGGCCAAAGCGTGCAAATCCGCTGGGATGGAATTTGACAATAGAGAAGCGCATTCAGCGCTATACGATACGCAAAAAACAGCCGAACTTTTTTGCGGTATCGTCAACAAATGGAAGGCCCTTGGCGGATGGCCACTTGTTGAACCTTCAGAAAACAATAACAAGTAAACACAACTAACCGAGAAATATATGAATCCTGTAGTAATTTCTGTATGCATCATGCTGCTTCTTGCGCTGATGCGGGTCAATGTCGTCGTCGCACTGACATTTAGTGCGATCGTCGGTGGTTTAGTTGCAGGGATGAGTTTAAATGACGCTGTTTCTGCATTTGAAAGTGGCTTAGGCGGTGGTGCAACCATCGCACTAAGTTATGCGATGCTAGGCACCTTTGCCGTCGCGATTTCTAAATCTGGTATTACTGACTTACTGGCGCAAAACGTGATTAAGCGTATCCATGGCAAAGAGCATGGTGCGGCCACCACAGGTTTGAAGTATGCGGTTCTGGTCGCGCTGGTTCTAGTTACCATGTCATCGCAAAATATCATTCCTGTCCATATCGCCTTTATTCCGATTTTAATTCCACCGCTATTGGGCGTCTTTGCCAAGCTGAAGCTTGACCGCAGGCTGATTGCTTGCGTGCTCACTTTTGGCCTTATCACGCCCTATATGGTCTTGCCTGTCGGCTTTGGTGGGATTTTCCTCAATAACATCTTACTCAAGAATTTACGCGATAATGGCCTTGAAAACGTAACGGCAAGCCAAGTGCCGATTGCCATGCTGCTACCCGCCGCTGGGATGATTTTTGGCTTACTGGTCGCCATTTTCTTTACCTATCGTAAACCTCGCCAGTATCAAGAGACGGAACATACTGTCATTAATGCCGAACCAAAAGCGATCAACAAAAAGCATATTTTGATTGCCGCGCTCGGTATTATCACGGCACTTGCCGTACAACTGTCCACAGGTTCAATGATCATCGGCGCACTGGCTGGTTTTATGGTCTTCACTTTTGGTGGTGTGATTGCGTGGAAAGAGACACACGATGTGTTCACCAAAGGTGTACATATGATGGCAATGATTGGCTTTATTATGATTTCAGCGGCCGGATTTGCCGCCGTGATGAAAGCCACCGGTGGCGTTGAGTCGCTCGTCGAAGCCTTATCAGTAAGCATTGGCGACAACAAAGCGTTATCGGCTTTATTAATGCTGATCGTCGGTTTGTTGGTCACTATGGGCATTGGTTCATCCTTCTCAACGATTCCAATCATCGCAACCATTTACGTGCCCCTTGCCCTCGCCTTTGGCTTTTCGCCTATGGCGACCATTGCGCTAGTGGGTACCGCTGCTGCGTTAGGCGATGCTGGCTCTCCAGCGTCAGATTCCACCTTGGGGCCAACGTCAGGCCTAAATGCGGATGGCCAGCACGAACATATTTGGGAAACGGTGGTTCCAACCTTCATCCATTATAATATTCCACTGATTGTGTTTGGCTGGATTGCAGCAATGATCCTTTAGTCGAACCCTGTTAACGAGCACAAAAAAGGCTTCCTAGATAGAAGCCTTTTTCTTTGCAGCCTATTTGGGGAGATGCGCTCGATTACGCGCCTTCGTTATGAATCTCTAGGTTGGCGAGATCTTGCTGGATTTCTCGAACCGTTTTTGCATCGTCGCTGCGCATCGATTCAAGAAAATCAAGATACTGCTGATCAATATCGCCCGTGACATATTCGCCGTTAAATACCGACGCTTCAAATTTTGCAATATCGCGGTTACCCATACCAACGGCATCCACTAAATCTTCCAGATTTTGGAAAATCAGAGCATCTGCGCCAATTCGCTGCGCAATTTCATCGGCATCTCGACCATGAGCAATCAACTCGTTAGCACTTGGCATATCAATGCCATAGACGTTAGGGAAACGGATCTCAGGCGCGGCTGACACCATGTACACCTTGTTTGCACCAGAATCACGAGCCATCTCAATAATTTGCTCTGACGTAGTTCCACGCACTATCGAGTCATCCACTAGCAACACGTTTTTGCCCTTAAATTCAGAACGAATCGCATTGAGTTTACGGCGCACCGACTTTTTACGCTGTTGCTGGCCCGGCATAATAAATGTGCGGCCAACGTAGCGGTTTTTGACAAAACCTTGGCGATATGGAATATCAATCGCTTGTGCAATTTGCAATGCGATATCGCACGAAGTCTCAGGAATGGGGATCACAACATCAATATCTAAGTCAGCAAATTCGTTCTTGATGCGCTCACCCAACTTTTTACCCATTTCTACGCGCGCGCTGTAAACCGAAATTTTGTCGATAAACGAATCTGGGCGGGCGAAGTAGACAAATTCAAAAATGCATGGGTTAAGTGTTGGGTTATCGGCACATTGTTTAGTAAATAGCTGGCCATCAAAGGTCGCATACACCGCTTCCCCGGGGGCAAGGTCACGCACAAAATCAAAGCCGACAGCATCTAGCGCCACCGACTCCGAAGCGGCCATGTATTCGGTACGGCCATCGACTTCACGTTTACCTAAGCAGATAGGACGAATACCATGCGGGTCACGAAACGCGATCATCCCATGCCCAATGATCATCGCGACAACAGCATAAGCACCGCGAATGGTGCGATGTACATTGGCGACAGCACGAAACACATCTTCTGCGGTTACATTGCCTCTGACTGTATCAATTTCATGCGCCAAGACGTTAAGCAGCACTTCGGAATCTGAAGTGGTATTGATATGGCGACGATCTTTTTCAAACAACTTCTGGCGTACTTCGTTGGCATTGGTGAGGTTGCCGTTATGAGCAAGCGTGATACCGAACGGGGAGTTAACGTAGAAAGGTTGAGCTTCTGAGGCACTCGAACTACCCGCAGTAGGATAACGCACATGCCCAATACCCACCGTTCCTTGAAGACGCTGCATGTGTTTTGCTTCAAAGACATCTTTCACTAAACCGTTCGCCTTACGCAGACGGAAACGATTGCTTTCTATGGTACAAATACCAGCGGCATCTTGGCCACGATGCTGCAATACCGTTAACGCGTCATAAATTGACTGGTTTACCAGCGTTGTACCCACGATTCCAACAATACCACACATGTCCTGATCCTCGATTTGCGACAGTAACTGGCGCTAAATCGCGCCAGAGAGAAAACTTGATGTTGCTTGTAAGTGCTCAAAGAACGGCGCAATGATACGGCTAAATTCCGGTACCAATTGCGAGCTCTTCCACCACTCTGAATTTGGAAATGCGGTAAACGCATCCATAAAAAACAAGGCAGCTGAAACAATCAACACACCACGCAATGCTCCAAAAACAATGCCCAGTACCCGATCAGTTCCAGATAGGCCCGTTTTTTGTACCAATTGAGCAATCACATAGTTAATGATCGCTCCGACAATGAGTGTTGCAACAAACAGTGCTGCGATGGCCGTGCCATTACGAAACATGTCATCTTTGATATTTGAAAAATACACCGCAAGTTTTGCGTAGTATTGGCTGGCAATAAAAAATGCACCGAACCATATCACTAATGACAACGCTTCTTTAGCAAAGCCACGGACTAAACTGATCAATGCCGATAGGCCGATCACACTTAAAATGACAATATCTAACCAATTCATGAGTTCTACATCTTAAGTTGGCGCGCATTTTAACAGAAAAAAACGCGACGCAAACGTTTTCTTATGGGTTTAGTGGTTTAAATTTGAGCAATTGACCTTTTGCACCGGTAATTTTTTCCAGTTCTAAGAGTTGACGCTCAAGCTTGGTTTTGGAAACATCTGGACCAATAATGATCCGAGTGAAGCCATTTTCTTGCTTAGTATGAGCTTGATAACCCCGTTTTTGCAGATCTTTAACCACGGTTTTTGCGTTTTCGGCATTCTTTAATGCCATCAACTGAATGAGCCAAGCACTATCTTGGTAATCATTTCTTTCCGCCGTTTCTTTCACTTTCACAGTGAGTGGCTTGCTCTGCGTTGCTGCGTCGCTCTGGTTAGTTTGTGCGATCACTTCCACAGGCGAATCGGGCAACGCGACTTGATCTTCAACGGGGTCGAGAATTTCAAACTTCTCTACGTCGCTGTCTAATTCGGGCTTAATTGGGATGCTGGCGATATCTTCTTTGTAGTGGGTCTTTTTGCCATCCAATACATCAGGTAACACTATCACCCCTATCGCCACCAATATAATTGTTCCTACCAAGCGGCTCTGAAACTTACTTGCCATTTATACTCCTTTGTTCTGCCAGTGCTCTAATACTTCACCCACAGTATGAAACGACCCAACCACGATAATGACATCATTGCTATCGGCTTGTGTCATCGCGGCTTCAAAAGCGCTGACTGGGCTAGCAAACGGTTTAACGCCAGGCTCAAGGTACTGACAAAGTTCATTCGCTTGCGCGGCTCTAGGGCCACTTAATGAAGCAGGATACCAAACGTTAGCGATTGATTTCAGTTGATGAAGCGTGGCCTTCACATCTTTATCATGCAGCATGCCAATCACCACATGGACCTTTTTGTGTGCGTAACGCTGTTTGAGCTGCGCCACCAAATATTCGGCCGAATGGGGATTATGTGCAACATCAAGAATGATTTCTGGGCTATCACTGATTTTTTGCATCCGCCCAGCAAGTGTTGCGTTGCTAAGCCCATTGACGATATTGACATCACTCACAGCCAAACCGGAGCAGCCGAGTGCCATTAATGCCGTAGCCGCATTAGGCAAGGGCAAGCGAGGGAGCGGTAAATCAGATAACTCAAATGGACCACTTCGCCAATTCCACGTTGTTTCAGAGGCAAGTTCATAGG
Organism: Vibrio sp. B1-2; assembly: GCF_963888445.1. Lineage (NCBI taxonomy): Bacteria > Pseudomonadati > Pseudomonadota > Gammaproteobacteria > Vibrionales > Vibrionaceae > Vibrio > Vibrio sp. B1-2. The sequence goes on along the minus strand of NZ_CAWPJH010000033.1, from coordinate 151,948 downwards.
AAAACTGAATACCGACTTGGTACATCTCCGCACCAATATCATCGGCATGCGCTGCAACCGTTGGTGGTGGCTTAGGCTGGCCGCAAATAGCGGGTTTACCTGCGCGATAAATCCCCGCTTTCTCATAGCCAATAACATTGATGTCATCGCCGAGCCAATCCACGTGATCAATCGCCAAGCTGGTGATCACAGAAACATCGTGATCCACAATATTGGTCGCATCAAGTCGGCCACCTAGCCCAACTTCCAATAAAATGACATCCACCGCTTGCGTTTGAAATAAACGCAGCGCCGCCAATGTACCGAACTCAAATAGGCTTAAACTGATGTCACCCCGTTGCGCTTCAACAAAAGCGAAGGCTTGCGTATGCAGCTCATCGCTTAGCTCAAGCGCATTAATACGCACGCGTTCGTTATAACGGATAAGATGAGGTGAGCTATAAACGCCCACACGATAACCTGCATCCAATAAAATGGCTTCCATTAATGCACAGGTCGAGCCTTTGCCATTCGTTCCAGCCACGGTAATTACGGTAGGTGCAGGTTTAATAAGATTCGCTTTTTGAGCCACAGCTTGGACACGATCCAAACCAAGGTCTATAGCGGAGGTATGAATATTCGCTAAATAATCAAGCCACATCGCAAGAGAGGATGTGGCTTGTGGGATAAAGTTTTGAGTCATCTAACGTTTATAACCATTAAGCAGTTAGTGTGTTAGTGCCTACTTTACCCTTTTTCGTGCGCTTCTGGTACAGCGTAATCAGGTTCAGTCGGTGAATCGTCAACAGAAACGACCAATGGTGAGCTGTGATTGGTCAATTTAGCGATCAATCCCCCCACGCGTTGACGCATTTCACGGCGATCGACAATCATATCAATCGCACCATGCTCAATTAGGAATTCGCTACGTTGGAAACCTTCAGGTAGATCTTCACGTACCGTTTGTTCGATAACTCGACGACCTGCAAAACCAATCAGTGCTTTAGGTTCACCAATATTGATGTCACCAAGCATCGCTAAACTTGCCGATACGCCACCCATGGTCGGGTCCGTCATCACTGAGATATAAGGTAAGCCTTTGCTTGATAAACGTTCAAGCGCCGCACTGGTTTTTGCCATCTGCATCAATGACATTAACGCTTCTTGCATACGCGCGCCGCCACTGGCAGAAAAGCAGACCAAACCACAGTTGTTTTCTATAGCGGCATCAACAGCTCGTACGAAACGCGCACCAACTACAGACCCCATTGAACCACCCATGAAAGAAAACTCAAAAGCACAAGCAACCAAAGGCATACCCAATAGTTCGCCTTGCATCACCACAAGAGCGTCTTTCTCACCACTGCTTTTTTGAGCGGCTGAAAGGCGTTCTTTATAACGTTTTGAGTCTTTAAACTTGAGTTTATCCTGCGGCTCTAACTCGTCACCAATCTCGACACGATTCTGTTCATCAAGAAAAGTCTCTAAGCGGCGACGTGCTTTCATGCGCATGTGATGATCACATTTAGGGCACACTTCCAAGTTACGCTCAAGCTCAGCGTGATATAACACTTGCTCACAAGAAGTACATTTAGTCCAAACCCCTTCAGGGATGGATGCTTTACGCGAAGTTACGATATTGCTTTTTTCTAAAATCTTTTCAAGCCAACTCATGGAAGACCTTTACTCTTAACTCTCTCGCGTGATTGCGAAAGATACAAATTTGGGATTTATGCGTGAGGATTAAAACATATAAAATGCTTAGTGTAGACAAAAAACTGGTTGTACCTATTTTCTGGCTGTCATTTTCACACACGTCACGACTCTGTTTTGGACACTTTACGCGTTATTAGTTCAAATTATCAGCTAAAAATAGCGGCCCAAGCGACTCTTTTGGTAAAGAAAATTCTTCTGGATAATCAACAGCAACCAAATATAATCCTTCCGCTTTGGCTGTTGCACCCGCCAGTTTTCTATCTTTGGCTTCAAGCAACCATTTTATCCATTCGGGAGGCTGCTCACCCCGGCCGACAACGATGAGGCTACCGGTAATATTTCGCACCATATGATGGACAAAAGCATTTGCTTTAATGTCGATGACAACATAGTTGCCATGCCGAGTCACATTCAAATGCATGACGTTTCGCCAAGGACTATTCGATTGACAATGCACAGCGCGAAAAGAGGTGAAATCATTTTCGCCCAATAAAAGCTGCCCTGCTTGCTGCATTTTCTCAACGTCTAAATCGCCATGATAATGACTGACACCTGAAGATAATATGCCAGGGCGATAAGCATGATTATAAATGATGTAGCGATAACGGCGTGCTGTAGCCGAAAAGCGAGCGTGAAAATCGCTTGAAACCTCAGTTGCCCAACGAACAGCGATATCTTTTGGTAAATGAGCATTGACACCCATTGTCCAAGCGACCATTTTTCGGCAAGCCGTAGTATCAAAATGTATCACCTGTCCTGTGCCGTGAACCCCTGCATCGGTGCGCCCCGCACACAATACTTCAACCGGATGGTTCGCCACAACTGTGAGTGCTTTTTCTAATTCTTCTTGGACACTTTTAACGTCACGTTGTCGCTGCCAACCATAGTATTGAGAACCATTGTACTCAATACCTAAAGCGATTCTCATCATCTGATTCTCTTTGAAAATGGGTCGGGCAGTATAATCGCAATCAAAAAAAAATTCTAATCGACAAGTCATCTACCCCCAACAACTTTCAATGTGAAGTTCAGGTCATCTGCAAGTAAGAAAAGGCTATTCAATAACAACGAGTCCGTATATTCACGGCCTCGTTTGTTTTTAAGCTCGGCGATTAATGCTGTCAATCAAGGATTTCGCTTCTCGTCGAATATCATCACTACCATCAACAATGGCTTCCTCTAACAGTTTTATCGCCCCTTTATCATCGTTCATCTCGATGTAAATTTTGGCGAGGTCAAGCTTACCCGCCGCCTCAGAGTTATTGTCTACATCGATATCACCAATGTCACCAATCACATCCGGAAATTCACTTAAACCAACATCTAACTTGAGTTCTTCATCTTCAGGGCTAATCCCCTCTTCACCCTCAACTTGAGCCATTAGCTCATCGATGGTCATGTACTGGCTCTTTTGGGCTTCAAAATCATCGAGTTCATCTTGAATTCCCCAGTTTTCATCAAGAATTTGAGGCTCGTCGGTTTGGATCTCATCGTTCCAAACGGCAAGCTCTTCTTCAGGCACGTCATCTGGGATGGAAGCTTGTTGATCTGGCGTTAAATTAAAACCGTTCCAATCTTCACCGCCCACCTCTAACATTGCATCAATATTCATACCAGCACTATCAATGGTACGAGCATCTAATGGTCGATCAAAAGAGAATGGCGCAGAAGATACGCTTTCCTCATCTAGCCAATCTTTTAAGGCTTTCTCATCGAACTCCTGTTTTGAAACACTCTGCAATTGGTCTGCGTCATCATCTTCTAAAAGCGGCTGTGGATCTGTTTCTAGTGCTGGTTCGTTAATTGAAGCAAGTGCATCTTCTTCACTAAATTCAGGCAAGGCTTGCTCATCAATCGCTTCAAAACTTTCTTGAGCAACAGGCTCTGACGCCGCTTCTTGAGGCTCGGCTATCGCATCCGCCAGCGCGTCTTCTTCTGTGTACTCTGGCAGCTCAAGATCCGTAAGGTCGCTCTCGTCTTCCTTTTCTTCTAGAGAAGGCTCGCTAATTGAAGCAAGTGCATCTTCTTCACTAAATTCAGGTAAGGCTTGCTCATCAATCGCTTCAAAACTTTCTTGAGCAACAGGCTCTGACGCCGCTTCTTGAGGCTCGGCTATCGCATCCGCCAGCGCGTCTTCTTCTGTGTACTCTGGAAGCTCAAGATCCGTAAGGTCGCTCTCGTCTTCCTTTTCTTCTAGAGGAGGCTCGTTAATTGAAGCAAGTGCATCTTCTTCACTGAATTCAGGCAAGGCTTGCTCGTCAATCGCTTCAACACTTTCTTGAGCAACAGGCTCTGACGCCGCTTCTTGAGGCTCAGCTATCGCATCCGCCAGCGCGTCTTCTTCTGTGTACTCTGGCAGCTCAAGATCCGTAAGGTCGCTCTCGTCTTCTTTTTCTTCTAGAGGAGGCTCGTTGATTGAAGCAAGTGCATCTTCTTCACTGAATTCAGGCAAGGCTTGCTCGTCAATCGCTTCAAAACTTTCTTGAGCAACAGGCTCTGACGCCGCTTCTTGAGGCTCGGCTATCGCATCCGCTAGCGCGTCTTCTTCTGTGTACTCTGGCAGCTCAAGATCCGTAAGGTCGCTCTCGTCTTCCTTTTCTTCTAGAGAAGGCTCACTAATTGAAGCAAGTGCATCTTCTTCACTAAATTCAGGCAAGGATTGCTCGTCAATCGCTTCAAAACTTTCTTGAGCAACAGGCTCTGACGCCGCTTCTTGAGGCTCGGCTATCGCATCCGCCAGCGCGTCTTCTTCTGTGTACTCTGGCAGCTCAAGATCCGTAAGGTCGCTCTCGTCTTCCTTTTCTTCTAGAGAAGGCTCGCTAATTGAAGCAAGTGCATCTTCTTCACTAAATTCAGGTAAGGCTTGCTCGTCAATCGCTTCAAAACTTTCTTGAGCAAGAGGCTCTGACGCCGCCTCTTGAGGCTCAGCTATCGCATCCGCCAGCGCGTCTTCTTCTGACTGCTCTGGCAGTTGGACTTCGGAAAGCTCGCTCTGTGACTGTTCTTCTAGCGATGGCTCATTAAAAGAAGCAAGGAGATCTTCTTCTTCGAACTCCACTAACTTGTCATCGTGGAGCTCCTCAACATGGTCCTTTGCCGATGATTCTGCTGAATTGGTTTGAAGCGGCTCAACATCAGCTTGGCTTGGTTCTTCGTCTTCCAGCTCACCAATGTCCCAGTCTTCATCTTGTGGAACTCCAAATTCGTTAGGGCTGACTTCTGGTTTGCTAACCTGTGCGGGTTCTATTTTTTCCGGGGATGTCGAGCTGCTTAGAGGTTGCTCCTCATTCGGCTTCAGATCCGGATAACTTGCCCCTTCAATTTCTGGGTTAAAATCAAATGAGTCGTCGATAAATTCTTCATCGAAGTCGCCATCAACCACTCCCATCTGTTCATCATCCAGTAGAGGATCTTTTTCAGGAGCGGCACTTAGCAGATCGTCAATGAAGATGTCGCTGTTAAACTCGGAATCTTCAACGCTATCATTTTCATTATCCAACAACTCGCTATTTTGCTGTTCGGTCTCTTCGATATTCTGAGCATGCTGCTCGATTTCCAGCAACTCTTCAAATAATGCCGTACCATCTTCTTCTTCTTCAGCGAGACTATCCTTAGCTTCAGCACCTTCTTGCTCTTGGTCTGCCTTTTCAAAGTCAAGTGATTCAGAACCATTGTCAGTAAATAGTTCGTCCAATAGCTCTGTACTATTCTCATCCAGCTCGGTTTCAATGTCGGATTCCGTAGTTTCTTCACCCAATAACTCATACAGAGTTTGATCACCAGTGAAGTCAACATCATCAATATCTTCTTCGCTCGAAGCGATGTCTTTATCGGGCTGCACAAGTTCTTCAAGTAAGTCGGTGCTTTCCGATAAGTCTGTCTCGCTCTCTTCATCATCACCGAGTAGCTCATCGAGCAGTTCGACACTGTCGCTATCAATTGCTAGGACGTCTTCATCTTGCTCTTCTAATAATTCATCCAGCAGCGCTGTTTCAGTGGAGGAATCAGTTTCTATTGAGGTGAGGTCAGATTGCGCTTCAATCGTTGCGAATAGATCATCAAGTTCACTATCCGACGCTAGCTCTGCTTCTTTTAAATCGAAGTTACCGCCGGTTTTTGCTAGCTCGGGCTCTTCTGAATCCAAGTTGAAATCATCTTCGGACTCATCCAATAATGAATCAAAGTCAAAACTATCATGATGATCGTCATCACTATTGGCGGCAAACAAATCGTCAAGTAGCGATTGATCTAAAGTATCGCTTCCGAGATCTTCAGCTTTATCATCTCCAGCCAATAACGCGTCAATGTCGTCTTCAGAAATGGAATCATCATCATCGGATAAATCAAATTCTGTTTCGCCGTCATCTTCATCTAATAACGCTTCGTCTAAAGCTCGCGCCATCTCATCGAGACCGACAGCTTTTTCGTCAGCACCAACACTGATGCCGTTACTGCTAGCGGTCAAATCTTCTAAATCCGCAGCAAGATCACCATCATCGCCGATACTCGCAAATGGGTCTTCGCCATCTTCACCTTCGAGGTTGAAGTCTAAATCTGTATCGTCTAAATCGGCAAAAATGTCCGATTCTTGTTCAGAATTGTCATCGATTTCATCATCCAGTGTGATGTCGTCACCAAATAACTTCTCACTATCATCAGACTCACCAAACAAGTCATCATCCAGCATTAAATCATCGTCAATATCTTCAAGGCTGCCAGCAGCCATTGGCGTTATAGGCTCTTGATTACCTTGAGTGACAACAGGCTGCTCCGTTGGCTTGGATCGGCGGCCAAGCAACATCACAACCAGTAAACCAATTAACAGGCCAGGAATAAGGGCGAGAGCGGCGACCAACCAAGAGTTGGAAAGCAGTTGATCAAGTGCACTTGGTGCAAGCTTTTGCGCCTCTAATGCTTTTCTACGTTCTTCATCAAGTAGCTTTTCAACTTCAGAGCGAATGCGGTTTTCGTCACCGAGTTCTCCTTTGAGTGCATCGACTTCAGATTGAACATCTGCCAGCATCAAACGTAACTTATGATTTTTCTCTTCAAGCGCCAGTAATTCAGTATCAGATTTCGCAACTTGTGTGCCAATATCTTTTAGCACAGGCTCACTCTTCGTCTTTTCAACAACTGGTTGAGCGGCAGTAGAGGCAATTGTTTTTTCAGGCAAAGCTGTAGAAGCAGCAGTAACAGGCGCTGTTGGCTGCGCCGTATTAGCATTCAATTTGGCTTGATGCGCGGCCATGATATTGACCGCTTCTTGTGTGGGCGCACTATTTACCTGTGCCAATGATGGAACACGTAAGTTGCTACCCGGAATCAAACTGTGAATATTTTGATTTTCGAACGCCTGAGGGTTTAGCCGATAAATGGCCAGCAGGGTTTGTTGTACAGTGACGTTATTCGATGGGCGTAGTCGAGTGGCAATAGACCACAAAGTGTCGCTGTCTAAGGTTGGCCCAAAAAACGTCGATGGTTGGCTATTAGCCTGCTGAAGATTACGAGTTTGAGTGAGATTTTCTGAAAATTGAGGAGAAGACTGGATCTCACCATTCGGCCCAACCAGGCGAATGCTCTCGGCACTAACGATAGAAGTCTGAGTCACGGCAACCATTGCTATCGGCAACAGTAGACGCTGAAAAATTTGACGCATATAAGGCTCAGCTATGTGCTTGGAATAAATAAATACGATGATCTGTTTAATATATCGGATAACGCTAGCAAAACTATAGGACGCAAGGTAAAAAATGTGTCACGACTACGATAATCGCAGGAATCTCACACATTTTTCCCCGCTAAGTGAGCTTGCTCAGACAAAAACAGTACCATAATAAAAAGAAAGGCCAGCATTGGCTGACCTTTTTAAATAGTACTTAAGCTTACTCTGCGTCTATTTTTGCCCAAGTGTCACGTAGACCCACTGTGCGGTTAAAAACCAACGCTTCTGGTTTAGAATCTTTCGAGTCAGCACAGAAATAACCCATGCGCTCAAACTGATAACCTTGCTCCGCGTGTGCCGACACCAAACTAGGCTCAACAAAACCATTAATTTTAACCAATGAATCTGGGTTAATAGTTTCGGCAAAGTTGTCAGCCGCCGCCGGGTTGGGAACGGTAAATAGGCGATCATACAAACGAATTTCAGCTGGCAAGGCTTTATCGGCGGATACCCAGTGAATAACACCTTTCACTTTGCGTCCATCTGCCGGGTTTTTGCCCAGAGTATCCATATCGTAAGTGCAGAATATTGTCGTAATATTGCCTTGTGCATCTTTTTCAATGCGCTCTGCTTTTATTACGTAAGCGCCGCGTAAGCGAACTTCTTTGCCTAGCACTAAACGTTTGTATTTCTTGTTGCCTTCTTCACGGAAATCTTCACGTTCAATCCACAATTCGCGAGTAAATGGAACTTCGCGATCGCCCATTTCAGGCTTGTTTGGATGATTTGCCAGCGTTAACGTCTCGATTTTACCCGCCTCAAAGTTTTCTATCACCACTTTTACAGGGTCAAGAACCGCCATGGCGCGAGGCGCATGTTCGTTTAAGTCTTCACGGATACAAGACTCTAACGAACTGAATTCGATCATATTTTCCTGTTTTGTCACACCTATGCGTTTGCAAAACTCACGAATCGATGCTGGTGTGAATCCACGGCGGCGTAAACCTGAAATCGTCGGCATACGTGGGTCATCCCAACCATCCACTAATTTTTCCGTAACCAGCTGGTTTAGTTTACGCTTAGACATTACCGTGTATTCAAGGTTTAAACGGCTAAACTCATACTGATGTGGTCGACAATCAATCGTGATATTTTCCAACACCCAATCGTACAGACGGCGGTTATCTTGAAACTCTAGGGTACAAATTGAGTGCGTGATCCCTTCCAAGGCATCCGAGATACAGTGGGTAAAATCGTACATTGGATAAATGCACCATTTGTTACCCGTTTGGTGATGCTCAGCGAAACGAACACGGTAAAGCACAGGATCGCGCATCACCATAAAGGATGACGCCATGTCAATCTTGGCACGTAGGCACGCTTTGCCTTCTTCGAAACCACCAGCGCGCATTTTCTCAAATAGCGCTAGGTTTTCTTCAATGCTGCGATCGCGGTACGGACTTGGCTTACCTGCTTGGGTCAATGTACCTCGATATTCACGGATCTCTTCTGGACTGAGCTCTTCAACATAAGCCAGACCTTTTTGGATCAACTCAACCGCGTATTGGTATAGTTTGTCAAAATAATCTGACGAATAACAAACATCACCAGACCATTGGAAGCCGAGCCATTTCACGTCGGCTTTGATTGACTCAACGTACTCCATATCTTCTTTTTCAGGGTTTGTATCGTCAAAACGTAAATTACACTGTCCCTGATAGTCCTGAGCAATACCAAAGTTTAAGCAGATAGATTTAGCATGACCGATGTGCAGGTAACCATTTGGCTCGGGCGGAAAACGAGTATGCACACTTGTGTGTTTGCCATCCGCTAAATCTTTATCAATGATTTGGCGAATAAAATTCGATGGACGAGCCTCAGCTTCACTCATCTATAGCACCTCAAAATTATTTAGTATCGTCAGAAGATTTTTCTGTATGTAAGAGCAGCAATGCTTGCAGAAACAGAAAGTTTGTCGCTAATGATCCACAATTATCCGCTCTTGCACAATAAAAAGTGGGCATTTCCTGCGATTATTTCAAGACATTGCCTTTTGTCTGGCTAGGCTAAGCAAAATTTCAGGCAAAGGGCGTAAGAAATAGGCAAAAGCTACCGTTGTGGGCAGCCTTAAATTTGAATAGCGCTCATTTGATGAATAAGAAAAACCTCTGCATGAAGCAGAGGCTTTAAAATAACCTAATCATCGGTTGCGATTAAGACTAAGGAAGTTTCACGCTAGAAAGATCTTCGTTTGCATTGATAGACTTCATCTCACCAGCAACGATTTCAGCAAGAGGGCCTAAGATAACTTGTAGGTTATTAGTACCCAGTTTCACCACACCCATGGCACCCAATGCTTTTAATGTTTTCTCGTCGATAATACTCATGTCATTGACAGATAAACGTAAGCGAGTGATACAAGCATCGATGTTAGATAGGTTGCTGTGACCGCCTAGAGCTTTAAGGTATTGTTTAGCGAGCTCAGAAGACTCTTTCGCGCCTGATACTTTGCTATCGCTGTCGTCATCTTCGCGACCTGGTGTTTTAAGGCCAAATTTCAAAATAACGGTACGGAAAATCACATAGTAGAGAGCAAAGAACACAATACCTTGAACTATTAGCATGTACCAATTAACCGCCAGTGGGTTACGTGATGACAATACCATATCCACAAGGCCTGCAGAGAAACCGAAACCCGCAATCCACTGCATTGAAGCAGCAATGAATACTGATAGACCCGTCAATGCTGCATGCAGTACATATAGTGCAGGAGCAAGGAACATGAACGAGAATTCTAGAGGTTCAGTTACACCGGTAAAGAATGAAGCAAAACCAGCTGCAATCATAATAGAAGCAACTTTCTCTTTATTCTTCGCTGTAGATGTGTGGTAAATAGCCAATGCCGCACCAGGTAGACCGAACATCATAATAGGGAAGAAGCCTGCTTGGTACATACCCGTTACGCCTGGGATACCAGTACCCTCAGCGATAGATTTTGCACCACCTAAGAAGTTAGGAATGTCGTTAATACCCGCAACGTCAAACCAGAATACTGAGTTCAGTGCGTGATGAAGACCAACAGGGATTAGCAAGCGGTTAAAGAACGCATAGATACCTGCACCCGCAGAACCTAGACCTTGAATCGATTCACCAAACGATACTAGACCACCATAAACATGCGGCCATACATACATCAGAACGAAGGCGATAAAAATACCAGCAAACGACGTCAAAATAGGTACTAGACGTTTGCCAGAGAAGAAGGCTAATGCTTTATGCAATTCTACAGTAGAGAAGCGATTGTAGATTTCAGCAGAAACAATACCTACTAAAATACCAACAAACTGGTTGTTGATTTTACCAAAAGCAGCAGGAACTGCGCTTGGATCAATACCTTGGATCTGTGCAACGGCTCCTGGAGAAAGCAAAGTCGTCACGACTAAGAAACCAACAAACCCCGACAATGCAGCAGCACCGTCTTTATCTTTAGACATACCGTAAGCCACACCAACAGCAAACAGTACAGACATGTTATCAATGATTGCAGCACCTGCTTTAATCAGGAATGCAGCCAAGGCACTGTTTGAACCCCACCCATTTGGGTCGATCCAATAACCAATACCCATTAGTATCGCGGCAGCTGGCAATGTGGCAACTGGTACCATCAACGCCTTGCCTACTTTTTGAAAGTATCCAAGAATATTCACCTTAAGTTCCCCCTATAGGATTTAGGATTTTTTGTATTTGGTTGAGCCACTTATTTTAGTCGCTCAATTTAGTCAAACTCAGTTTATGATATTAATTTTGCTCCGCAAATTAAAACCTTATCATTTGTGATCATAATCACCACAATCTGCCAAATACCAAGGTTTTTGCTAGCGAGATCATAAAACTTATTTTACAATTAAAAAAAATGGAAATTAGGCGATAATATTTGCCTGTTTCATCGTCGAATAGCATGTAAGCTAAACAACCCCGACTGGCTTTTTTCGTATAAAATGCAAACTATAACTATCAAATAACCCAGTCAAAACGAGCACTTAATTTTAATGTCATCCAGCATTGGCTGTTTGCTAACAAGATAATTCGCGACCTAATTGAAGTAAGAAAAGAAAGCACCGTACTGGCACATTCCACCTTTCATTTCGTCGCCTCGCCAAATTTATAAAATATTGATAGATAAGGATTTGATGATTATGTACGCACTAACTAACTGTAAAATCTACACTGGCAGTGATGTGCTAGTTGACCATGCTGTGATTATCAACAACGAGTTGATTGAAGCGGTCTGTCCTATTGCGGATTTACCACAAAATATAGCGACACAAGATTTAAATGGTGCAAACCTAAGCCCAGGCTTTATCGACCTGCAATTGAATGGTTGTGGCGGTGTGATGCTGAATGATGAAGTAACCGCGACTACGATGCAGATCATGCATAAAGCCAACCTAAAATCAGGATGCACAAGCTTTTTGCCAACGTTAATCACCTCTTCAGACGAAGACATGCGCAAAGCGATTTCTGCCGCACGTGAATATCACTCTCAATATAAAAACCAATCACTGGGTTTACACCTTGAAGGGCCATATCTTAATGTGATGAAAAAAGGCATTCACAGTGTGGATTTCATCCGCCCTTCAGATGACAACATGATCGCCACTATGTGTGAAAATAGCGATGTGATTGCTAAAGTGACATTGGCGCCAGAGCACAACAATCCAGAACACATTGAACGTTTGGTGAAAGCTGGCATTGTGGTATCGATTGGTCACACTAACGCAACTTATACTGAAGCACGTAAAAGCTTTGAATCAGGCATCACCTTTGCCACACACTTATTTAATGCCATGACGCCGATGGTTGGACGTGAACCCGGTGTCGTTGGTGCAATTTATGACACCCCAGAAGTTTATGCTGGCATTATTGCTGATGGCTTTCATGTTGATTATGCTAACATCAGAATTGCTCACAAAATCAAAGGCGAAAAGCTTGTATTAGTGACCGATGCCACAGCTCCTGCAGGCGCTAACATGGATTACTTTATTTTTGTCGGTAAGAAAGTATATTACCGTGATGGTAAGTGTGTTGATGAAAACGGCACACTGGGCGGCTCAGCACTCACTATGATTGAGGCAGTGCAAAACACTGTTGAGCACGTTGGTATCGCATTGGACGAAGCTCTGCGGATGGCGACTCTATATCCGGCAAAAGCAATTGGTGTGGATCACAAACTAGGCCGAGTTAAAAAAGGCATGGTGGCGAACCTCACTGCATTTGATAGAGACTTCAATGTTCAGGCGACGGTTGTTAACGGACAATACGAGCACAATTGATAATGAATGGCGGACAAATAGGTAACGTAGATTTAGTCAAACAACTCAACAGCGCAGCAGTGTACCGATTGATCGACCTACAAGGTCCGATATCTCGTATTCAAGTTGCCGATGTGAGCCAACTTGCTCCAGCAAGTGTTACAAAAATAACCCGCCAACTTCTGGAACGCGGCCTCATTAAAGAGGTCGCACAACAAGCCTCTACTGGCGGACGTAGAGCCATCTCCTTAACAACCGAAGTCGCCCCTTTTCACTCTGTCGCCGTACGTTTAGGCCGAGATTACATTCAGCTCAGCCTGTATAATTTAGGGGGCAAAGAACTCGCGTCGGACTATCACGAGTTTCACTATTCTCACCAAACACAATTAATTGAGGGGCTCCTTTTCCACCTCAATACCTTTATCAAACAACAGCAAGAGCGAATCGAACAGTTCATTGCCATTGGTATTGCCCTACCCGGCTTAGTCAACCCAGAAACGGGTGTCGTAGAATACATGCCCAACATTGCTATTGATGCACTCGCTTTAGGTGACATCATTCGTGATAATTTTCATGTTGAATGTTTTGTTGGTAACGACGTGCGCGGCATGGCGCTTGCCGAACATTATTTTGGTGCCAGCAAAGACTGTCAAGACTCTATCCTAGTCAGCGTTCACCGAGGAACTGGTGCTGGCATTATCGTCAATGGCCAAGTATTCCTAGGCTATAACCGTAACGTGGGTGAAATTGGTCATATCCAAATCGACCCACTCGGCGAACAGTGTCAATGCGGAAATTTCGGCTGTTTAGAAACGGTAGCCGCAAACCCGGCTATTATATCTCGTGTTAAAAAACTGATTGCTCAGGGCTATGAATCTAGCCTAGCGAATATAGAGAGCATTACCATCAATGATGTATGTGAGCACGCCAATCTCGGTGATGAGCTAGCAAAACAGAGCTTAATTCGAGTGGGTAATCAACTCGGTAAAGCCATTGCGATGACCATCAACTTGTTCAACCCACAAAAAGTGGTAATTGCAGGTCAAATTACAGCCGCTCAAGAGATCGTATTCCCCGCGATTCAACGAAATGTAGAGAATCAATCACTCAAAACTTTCCACACCAATTTACCCATAGTCGCGTCGCAGATTGATAAACAACCAACCATAGGTGCATTTGCTATGATTAAACGGGCAATGTTAAATGGTGTTTTACTTCAAAAATTACTTGGCGATTAAGCAACCGATTGAATTATAATAAAAGGCTGTGTCGTCATGACACAGCCTTTTTTACAACCAAAACATTATTTTTAAACCAAAGCATTACTAAAGGAATTTATGGAACTTATCCTAATTTCAACGGCTTTTTTCGCAGGGTTTATTGCCTTGAAATGCAATTTACCTCCGTTGGTTGGCTTTTTAGTTGCTGGGTTTGGCCTTAATGCCGCTGGCTACCACAGCAGTAATACCATTCTGACTCTAGCCGATCTAGGGGTTACCTTATTACTGTTCACAATTGGACTTAAGCTAGAGATTAAAACCTTACTTGCGAGAGAGATTTGGGCTGGTGCCACGGTTCATAACCTCCTTTCGACAGGGATTTTCAGCATTGCTTTATTGATATTCAAATATTTAGGGGTTAGCTCTCTGGCGTCGATGTCAATTGAACAATTAGTTCTGCTTGGTTTTGCTTTGTCATTCTCCAGTACTGTTTTTGCGGTGAAATCACTGCAAGAGAAAGGAGAAATGAACTCGACATACGCCACTATCGCCATCGGTATTCTTGTGATGCAAGATATCTTTGCTGTCATATTTTTAACCGTCTCGACAGGAAAACTTCCTCATTGGTACGCTGCCACTTTATTGATCCTACCCTTTATGAGGCCACTATTTTACAAACTGCTCGACTGGGTTGGTCACGGTGAAATGCTTGTTCTGTTTGGTATATTTTTTGCCTTAGTGGTCGGAGCAGGATCATTTGAATTGGTTGGGATGAAACCCGACCTTGGTGCTCTGATTTTAGGCATGCTGCTAGCAGGCCATAGCAAAGCATCTGAGTTGTCAAAATCACTCTTTAATCTAAAAGAGCTGTTTCTCGTCTGCTTTTTCCTCAACATTGGACTATCAGAACAACCCACAATGACTGGGTTTGCGCTCGCATTGTTGCTCTTACTGCTGCTTCCCATCAAAGGTATCCTCTATTTTTGGGTACTCAACCGCTTTAAATTCCGAGTGAGAACCTCACTGTTAGCCACCTTGTCTTTATTCAATTTCAGTGAATTCGGGCTGATTGTGGGAGGACTTGCTTTCAAAATGGGATGGATGTCGGGTGATATATTGGTCGCACTGGCCATTGCGGTATCCATTTCATTTGTAATCGCAGCCCCAATAAGCCGTAAAGGCCATGAACTCTATCAACATTCACGGCAATGGCTCAAAGAACATGCCGCTGAAAAACTCAACACCAAAGATCAATTAATTAATCCAGGCCATGCTCAGGTACTCATATTAGGGATGGGCCGCATCGGTACCGGTGCATATGATGAGTTGCGCTCTCGTTATGGCAAAATAAGTTTAGGCATAGAAGTCCGAGAAGAGGTTGCTCATGATCACCGCTCACAAGGGCGCAATGTTATTGCTGGTGATGCAACCGACCCTGATTTTTGGGAGCGCATTCTAGACACTGGTAATGTAAAACTCGTACTGCTTGCTATGCCGCATCATCAGGGTAACCAAATCGCGCTATCGCAGTTACAACACCGTAATTTTAAAGGTCAAATCGCAGCCATCGCCGAATACCCAGACCAATTGGAATCACTATTGAAAAGTGGTGTTGATGCGGCATTCAACATCTATAGCGAAGCGGGTAGCGGTTTTGCCCGTCACGTATGTAAACAGCTCCAACCTAATTTTACTAAACCGTAATAATGTCTAGGTAAGCCATCGCAATTTTTAGGTAAAACATTGTCATTTCTATGCCCAACTCAATACGGCCCCAGAGCTTAGTTGGGCATAATTTACCCACCATCGCTCAAAAACAGAAAACAAATAGAAAAAGTTCACACAAAGTGCGCATTATTTAAATAAAATTCACCAAGATGCGTCTTGTGTGATACTAACGACACCATATGGTTGCTTTTTTTAACCAGAATGGCAAATTAGGTCCAACAGATTAAAAATCATCAAAAGGAAGTTGTATGTGTTCTATATTTGGCATTCTTGATATTAAAAGTGATGCAACAGCGTTACGCCCAATAGCGCTAGAGATGTCTAAAAAAATGCGTCACCGCGGCCCTGACTGGTCTGGCATCTATGCTTCAGAAAAAGCAATCTTGGCTCATGAGCGCCTTTCTATTGTCGGTTTAAACAGCGGCGCACAACCACTTTACAGCCCAAATAAAAAGCACATATTAGCGGTCAATGGTGAGATTTATAACCACAAAGAAATTCGTGCTCGTTACCAAGGCAAATACGATTTTCAAACCGACTCTGACTGTGAAGTGATATTAGCGCTTTATGCAGACATGGGTGCCGCGCTGCTTGAAGAACTCAACGGTATCTTTGCCTTTGTGCTCTATGATGAAGAAAAAGATGAGTACCTCATCGGGCGTGACCATATTGGTATCATTCCTCTTTACCAAGGCCATGACGAACACGGTAATTACTACATTGCATCCGAAATGAAAGCTTTGGTAAGCATTTGCAAAACTATCAGTGAATTTCCTCCTGGTAGTTACTACAGCTCGAAAGAGGCAGGCGCACAGCGCTACTATATTCGAGATTGGAATGAATATGCGGCAGTCCAAGGCAATAGCAGCAGTAAAGAAGAGCTAAAACAAGCATTAGAAGCGGCCGTTAAGCGCCAACTGATGACAGATGTACCTTACGGTGTTTTGCTTTCTGGAGGATTGGACTCTTCAATTACGTCAGCCATTGCAAAACGTTACGCCGCAATGCGAATTGAAGATGATGAACAATCAGAAGCATGGTGGCCACAGCTTCACTCTTTTGCGGTGGGTTTAGACGGCGCTCCAGACCTTAAAGCGGCTCGCGAAGTTGCTGAAAAAATTGGCACTGTACACCACGAAATGACTTATACCATCCAAGAGGGTTTAGATGCTATTCGTGATGTTATTTACCATATTGAAACGTATGACGTGACGACAATTCGAGCCTCTACTCCGATGTATTTGATGGGGCGTAAGATCAAAGCCATGGGTATCAAAATGGTACTTTCCGGCGAAGGAGCGGATGAGATCTTCGGTGGTTACTTATACTTCCACAAAGCACCGAACGCGCAAGAATTCCACGAAGAAACTGTGCGTAAACTGCTGGCGTTGAACTTGTTTGACTGTGCTCGCGCTAATAAATCTTTAGCGGCTTGGGGAGTGGAAGGACGCGTTCCTTTCCTAGACAAAGAGTTTATTGATGTTGCAATGAGGCTTAACCCTGCTGACAAAATGTGTGGTAATGGCAAGATGGAAAAACACATTCTACGTGAGTGCTTTGAAGATTATCTGCCAGCCTCGATTGCTTGGCGTCAAAAAGAGCAATTTTCCGATGGTGTGGGCTATAGCTGGATTGACACACTAAAGAGTGTTGCTGAAGAAAAAGTTACCGATCAACAGATGGAAACAGCAAAATACCGCTTCCCATATAATACTCCAGCGACAAAAGAAGGGTATGTTTACCGCGAGATCTTCGAAGAGCTGTTCCCGTTAGAGTCTGCTGCACAATGCGTTCCTGGAGGTCCTTCTGTAGCTTGTTCTTCCGCCAAAGCAATTGAGTGGGATGAATCCTTTAAAAATTGTATTGACCCGTCAGGCCGAGCTGTCAAAGCGGTGCATAATGAAGCGTACTAACCAAAACGCTGGCTAATAAAACAAATAAAAGGCGCAAAATGCGCCTTTTATTTGTCTAAAGAGCTTACCGTAGAGAGTCAATCACGAATCTAATTCTAAATGCTTATTATCAATGCTCATCGGTATCACTTGGCTGATCATTTTAACCAGCATAATCGATCGCGTCTCACCATCGGGCTCTTGATAAATGGCATCAATTCCTGAGAACTGCCCACCCTTAAGTCGAACTACCTGCCCTTTTTCTGGAATATTGAACGATGCTACCGGTAATTTTAACTGGTCGAGTAAC
This sequence comes from Vibrio sp. B1-2, assembly GCF_963888445.1. Lineage (NCBI taxonomy): Bacteria > Pseudomonadati > Pseudomonadota > Gammaproteobacteria > Vibrionales > Vibrionaceae > Vibrio > Vibrio sp. B1-2. Next base: position 134,129 of record NZ_CAWPJH010000033.1, on the reverse strand, counting down.
TTCAATTCCTCGATCAAATCACTGTCCAACTCCTTCGGATGTGAACCAAATCGGATGAAATCAACCACACCGCGAGTAGAGCGCACACTGGTAAAGGTTGGGCCAATTTCAAAATCAAAGTAAATGAACATATAGGAGGGAAAAAGTGGCTCTTTGACGACTTGCCGCTTACCCCGAAGAATTCTCTCCAGTTCAATTTCTGGGTAGAAACATTCGACACCTTGGTTTTCAAGGTGTGCTTTAGCACGCCTCTGATCGCCACGTTTACAATACAACAAATACCAACGTTTCATTTTATTCCTAGCTACTGCTTTTCTTTTTCTTGAATCCTAACACCATCCTCCTCCTCAATAAACGGCTAATAAACTGAACACAAAAATAAACCCTTAATGTCCGAACAAGGCAAATTCAAATAATCAGTAATGAAAGATAAGTTTTCATAACGCAACAAAACTTTGAGTATTGATAGACATGCATTTTAAAAACAATGAGTTAGTTAATAATGCCAGAATAAAATGCTGATTTTACTCATTGCGACACGCTAAAAGCCCATGTATATCTAAAGCACAATTTTTCTCATCTCAAATACTAATAATTCTTATGACAAACCAACATCAATACTTTGGGCACCCAAGGGGCCTATTTTTACTTTTTGGCACAGAGCTATGGGAGCGTTTTTCGTATTATGCGATGCGCGCCATTTTGGTACTTTATCTTACAGACGCAACGATGAATGGCGGTCTAGGTTGGTCGACTAAAGATGCTCTCGATCTTTACGGCACCTATACAGGGCTAGTCTACATCACACCGCTTATTGGTGGTTACCTTGCAGACAACTATCTTGGGCAACGACGTTCCATTTTATTGGGTGGAGCGTTAATGGCCATTGGCCAATTTACGCTAGCACTGCCTGCAGATGTGCTAGGCATTGGCTCTCTACACACTTTCTATTTAGGCCTTGCACTGCTTATCTGTGGTAACGGTCTATTTAAGCCCAATATCTCAACAATGGTTGGTGACCTATATAATGAAGGTGATAACCGTCGTGATGGCGCGTTCACCATCTTCTACATGGGGATCAATTTAGGTGCGCTACTTGCTGGTGTGATCTCTGGTTCAGTTACTAACTCATTTGGTTGGAAAGCCGGTTTTGTGGCTGCTGGTATTGGTATGCTGATCAGCCTTGTGATGCAAATGGCAATGGCTCAATCATGGCTTGGTAATATTGGCCGCGAACCAGCAGCTAAGCGCGATCTAAAACTGAAAAAATCAGCAAATAAAGAACCACTAACGAAAGCAGAAGTAGATCGTATCAAAGTTATCCTTGTGATGAGTTTGTTTACTATTGTTTTCTGGGCGGGTTTCGAACAAGCTGGTGGTTTAATGAACATTTACACGCAGCAATACACTGATCGTATGATGGGTGGTTTTGAGATACCTGCGGCTTGGTTCCAATCGTTAAATCCATTTTTCATTATTACTCTTGCCCCTGTATTAGCCGTATTATGGGTAAAATTAGGTAAACGTGAACCAAACTCTCCAATGAAGTTTGCATTAGCGATGTTCTTCTTAGCCCTAGGCTTCCTATGTATGGTTGGTGCGGTTATGGAGCAAGGTGGTGACACTACCGTAAAAACATCAATGCTATGGCTTGTCGGTGCCTTCTTCTTCCATACCTTGGGTGAACTGTGTCTATCACCAATTGGTCTATCGCTTGTCACTAAACTAGCCCCACTACGCCTTGCTTCATTAATGATGGGAGCATGGTTCGGTTGTAACGCAATCGCAAATTATGTAGCAGGCCATGTAGGTTCTCATGTGGGAGAGCTTGGTGCGATGGCTATCTTCAGCGGTATTGCAGTAACAGCAACCATTGGCGGCGTCATTTTACTGTTGTGCTCTAACATACTCGTTCGTTGGATGCACGGTGCAGAAAGAACCACAAGCTACGCTGAAGAAATTGAAGAGCAACAAGCTCAGTTAGTTTAGCTTCAAATACACCTAGTAGTAATTCAAGAATAATAATGACAAACGGTCACGTTATAGTGACCGTTTTTGTACTAGAAAAGAATTCAACTCATCAGCGCTTAACTAAGGAAGCCATCATTTCTATATGCATTGCCGAATCATTTAGGCACTCAATGTAGGTAAACAATTCTCCACCAGCGTGAATAAAAGTTTCTTTACCTTGCTCAGCTATCTCTTCTAGGGTTTCTAAACAATCCACCGAGAAGGCGGGTGTGATGATATCCAACTTTTTAATACCGCGGCTTGGCAGAGCCTCTAATGTTTTATCCGTATAAGGCTGTAGCCACTCTTCACGTCCAAAAATAGACTGATAGGTCATGCCGATTTGGTCAGCATTCAAACCAAGTTCTTGTGCCAAAAGTTCTGTGGTTTTTTGGCAGTGCTGTGGGTAGATATCACCGTTATCGGCGTATCGCTTAGGGATACCGTGGTAGGAACAAAGCAAATAGTCACCTTGCCCGTTACGTTGCCAAGAGTCACGGACTTTACTCGCCAAAGATCGTATATAAGCAGGGTGATTATGATAATCACGAATAAAACGTAAATTGGGCGTCACAGGGATACGTTTCATCGCTTTGGCAAGGCCATCAAACACGGCAGCCGTAGTAGTACCAGAATATTGAGGGTACAGAGGCAGCACTACAATCTCTTCAACACCACGCTCCAATAATGTGTTGATACCCTCTAAAAGGCTTGGTGAACCATAGGTCATACCAAGTTCCACTGGTGTACCGAGATACTGTTCTAACGCTTGCACTTGGCGTTTAGAGTACACCATCAAAGGAGAGCCTTCTTCCATCCAAACAGATTGATATAACTTAGCAACCTTGGGAGCTCGCAGCGGAAGAATCACACCATGTAATAATGGACACCAGATCCAACGATTCATATCAACCACACGTTGGTCATGTAAAAATTGGCTTAAAAATCGTTTTACTGCCGATGCCGTCGGTTCACTCGGCGTTCCCAAGTTAACCAATAGCACACCCTGTTTTTGATTATTTTGCATTACTTCCATTCATCCATTTCATTGTTAATTATTGAGTACGAATTCGCGGCAGGAAAGTTCATAAAAAAAGCGACCTTTAGGTCGCTTCCACTATAACAAAGTTAACAAGCCTATACTGAGCCAATTATGCTAATGCTTTTTCAATATCAGCGCTAACTTGAGCAACTGGCTTAGTGCCATCAAATTTTAGGTATTTCGTATTACCCATTTGTGCTTCTTTACCGTAGTAAGTGATCAGTGGCGCTGTTTGCTCGTGGTAAACACCTAAACGAGCACGAACGGTTTCTTCTTTGTCATCATCACGAACGACAAGATCTTCACCTGTTACGTCATCTTTACCTTCCACTTTTGGCGGGTTGTAAATGGCGTGGTAGGTACGACCAGAAGCCAAGTGAGCACGACGTCCCGCCATACGCTCAACAATAACGTCATCGGCAACATCAAACTCAATCACATAGTCAACATTAATACCCATTGCTTTTAAGCCATCAGCTTGAGGAATCGTGCGAGGAAAACCATCGAGTAAAAAGCCCTTTTCACAATCGGCTTGGGTGATGCGTTCTTTGATTAAGCCAAGGATGATTTCATCAGAAACAAGTTGACCAGCATCAATCACTGATTTCGCTTTTTTGCCAAGTTCAGTACCTGCTTTAATCGCAGCACGTAACATATCACCAGTAGAGATTTGTGGAATACCGTACTTCTCCATGATGAATTGAGCTTGAGTGCCTTTACCTGCACCGGGAGCACCTAGAAGAATGATGCGCATGTTTAATCCTCTTTAGAAAATTATGATTTATACCGAAGCTCACAACCAGATGAGACTTAAAACCAACGGTAAGTTTCGGTATAACGGTAATGAGATGAGTGAATAATAATTCGGCGAGCAACATACACAGCTTACCGATCGCATTCAAGCGATGCATTCTAACATACAAATTTAAGCGACTAACCAGATTAAGACTAAAGAATATAATCTTGGCCGGATGTTCGCTGCAAGTTTGCCTAAAATATCGCTCGTTCTCAGCAGAGAATCGCTATTCAAAGCAAAAAGCTCGCAGTTGCGAGCTTTTGGTTAGCCAGTTAGCTATTCAACCTTAGTCAAAAGCTGATTAATTGCGGTTAAGAATTGTGACGGATCTTCCATCGAACCACGCTCAGCGAGCGTCGCTTGACCTAATAAAACTTCAACCCAGCGACCAAATACTTGCTCATCCGCTTCATCGGCCATCCGTTTCACTAACGCATGTTCAGGGTTAAGTTCCAAAATATACTTCACCTCTGGTACCGGTTGACCAGCCGCAGCAAGCAATTTTGCCATCTGCGTACCCATCTCATAATCGTCGGTCACAACAACCGCTGGAGTACTTGCCAGTTTAAAGGTAGTTCGAACCTCTTTGACACGATCGCCAAGGTACTGCTTCGTACGTTCAACTACCGATTTAAACTCTTCTTCAGTCTCTTTATGCTTCTCTTTTTCCGCTTCATCTTCGAACTGGCTCAGATCTAGCCCTGCTTTGGTGATGGATTGGAACATTTTTCCATCAAACTCAGTGAGGTAGTTCATCAACCACTCATCAATGCGATCAAACATTAAAATAACTTCGATACCTTTGGCTTTAAACTGCTCTAGGTGTGGGCTATTTTTGGCCGCTGCATAGCTATCGGCGGTGAGGTAGTAGATTTTATCCTGCCCCTCTTTCATCCGTTCAACATAAGCCGCTAAACTAACCGTTTGCTCTGCTGAGTCAACCTCGGTCGAGGCGAAGCGCAATAGGCTGGCGATCTTCTCTTTATTAGCAAAATCTTCTGCAGGCCCCTCTTTGAGTACCAAACCAAACTCTTTCCAGAAGGTTTGATATTTATCAGCATCATTGCTCGCCATACGTTCAAGCATGGTCAATACACGCTTGGTACAAGCATTACGCAATGATTGAGTCACCTTGTTATCTTGTAAAATCTCGCGTGAAACATTAAGCGGTAAATCGTTTGAGTCGATTAAGCCACGTACAAAGCGCAAGTAGGACGGCATAAATTGCGCAGCATCATCCATGATAAATACACGCTGAACATAAAGTTTCAAGCCTGATTTATGATCACGATTCATCATATCCCAAGGTGCTTTCGCTGGAATATAAAGTAGGCTGGTATAATCGTTTTTACCTTCTACACGGTTATGGCTCCACACCAGTGGGTCAGCATAATCATGGGAAACGTGCTTATAGAACTCTTGATACTCTTCATCACTGATTTCTGACTTAGAACGCGTCCACAACGCCTGTGCTTTGTTGATTTGTTCCCACTGGGTCTCTTCAGTCTCATTACCTTCGTCATCACGAACCTTGGTTTGGATAGAAACTGGAATTCCAATGTGGTCTGAATATTTAGAAATCACATCACGCAGACGCCATTCAGAAAGGAACTCTTTGCCTTCCTCTCGCATGTGCAAAATGATATCGGTTCCACGAGACTCTTTATTAATGCTTTCTACTGTATATTCACCTTCACCTTGTGAATACCATTGAACTGCTTCGTTAGCAGGTAAACCCGCAGCGCGAGTTCTTACAGTGACCGCATCAGCGACGATGAAGGCCGAGTAAAAACCCACCCCAAACTGACCGATAAGCTGAGAGTCTTTAGATTGATCTTGGGATAGTTTAGAGAAAAACTCCGCTGTGCCGGATTTTGCAATCGTACCGAGATGTTCAATGACATCTTCGCGGCTCATACCAATACCGTTATCTGAAATGGTCAGCGTATTCGCTTGGGTATCAAACGATAATTTAACGCCTAAGTTGGCATCACCTTGATATAAATCGGCATTAGACAACGCTTGAAAACGAAGTTTATCCGCAGCATCAGAGGCATTTGAAATTAATTCGCGGAGGAAGATCTCTTTATTGGAATAAAGAGAGTGAATCATAAGATGAAGTAACTGTTTGACTTCAGATTGAAAACCACGAGTTTCTTTATTGGTAGTAGCCGTTTCGCTCATACTAGCTCCATAACATCTGAGTTATTTTCATTCACACACAGAGTGTGCAACCAAGGATGATTTGCTAGTAAGATGAGGCTGGCAATTGTAAATTCAAGGTCAATAATCATAAAAACACTGTTTTTTTCATTTATTTTGATTATGCTTGCCGTAATTTTTATCAAAGAAAATAAAAACTAGCATAATGTTTCATCAATTGCTTCCCCAAGCAGGCTAGGTTGATGGACGGTTAAACATGCCAACAATAAGAAGATTATCATGAGTAACATAGGCACAAAATTCATCCTTGCTAACCGATTCACGTTTGATCCCAATAGTAACTCTTTGCTTGAACAAGAAAACGAACAAGAGGCTGTTCGCCTTGGTAGTAACGAAAGTCGAATTCTACTTCTACTTTGTGAACGCCCAAATGAAGTCATTACACGCCATGAACTGCATGAGTTTGTGTGGCGTGAACAAGGTTTTGAAGTTGATGACTCAAGCTTAACTCAAGCGATTTCAACACTTCGTAAGATGTTGAAAGATCAAACTAAATCACCAGAATTCGTTAAAACTGTGCCGAAACGAGGTTATCAAATGATCGCCTCGGTGACTCGAGCAACCCCCTACTCACAAAAAAACACCACCAACGAGCCTGAAGAGGAACCGTTACTGGCCAGTGAGTCTATCCAAGACATTGACGCGGACACCACTTCGCAACCCGAAGAGACAACATCCCAAACCGTGACGACAGATCCACTCGCGAAAGTAAAAATAGGGAAAGAAAAGTTAACACTGCAAAGCAAATTGATGTTGGTTGTGGCTCTTTTCTTACCTATTCTGGCTCTCCTATTGACTAGCCCTGCACAATCAAAATTTAAACAGATTGCGGTTTATAACAACATAGTTGTGAATACGCCCATCAATCATCCAGACCTAAACAAATGGTTACCTTCTATTGAAAAATGCGTAAAAAAATACAATGAATCACATACTGGAGAACTGGCACCTAAGCAGGTGATTGCGACTGGTGGTCAAAATAATCAGCTCGTATTGAATTACATCCATAGTTCTGAGTTCTCGGGTGAAAATGTCACTTTACGAATTTTAGCGAACCAAGATGATTTGGCCAACGTGTGTAAATAAGGGCATAAATATGAATCCAAAAGTGGCAACCCTCATCTTAGCTATCTCTGCACTATTCAGTAGTTGGTTATACTGGGGCAGTGATTTAAAAATAGAACAAATCCTAACGGCGCAAGAATGGCAATCTAAAATGGTCACTGTGGTAAAACGCAGTCAACAGAATGATTCTGTTGGGCCAATCCGTCGGGTTGATGTCAATTCGAATGTGAAATATTTACCTAACGGTACTTATATTAGAATGTCAAATGTGAAGTTATTCGCCGTGGGTGGTGAAAGTGAAAGTTTCATTAATATCTCAGAAACCGGCACCTGGGATATCAGTGATAGCTACTTATTGATATCGCCTAGCGAATTTAAAAACATTAGTTCTAGTCAAAGTAAGGACTTTACCCCTGAGCAACTAGAACTGATTACTCAATTTTTCAAGATGGATGCTCAACAAAGTCGACGTATTGATGTCGTCAATGAAAAAACATTATTGCTCACCAGCCTAAGCCATGGTTCGACAGTGCTGTTCATCAATTAGCCATCGAGTAATCTGTAACTTCAATGAAGGGTCGAAAAGGTCCTTTGTTGCGAATAGCCCTTCCTTCTTCACAAAAGGTATACCATGGAAAAAGCCAATATTGAGATCTACTATTGCCGCCAGTGTAATTGGATGCTTCGAGCCACTTGGCTAAGCCAAGAGTTACTGCATACTTTTAGTGAAGAAATTGAATCTGTGCGTCTCTACCCTGATACAGGGGGACGATTTGAAATCATGTGCAATGGGCAACGTATTTGGGAACGTAAACATGATGGTGGTTTCCCTGAAGCAAAAGTTCTTAAGCAACGAGTCAGAGATATCATTGACCCAGAGCGAGATCTGGGTCATTCAGACAACAGGTAAATCAGATAGCGACCGGTTTAAGAGCTAGTCGCTAAACGATATTGCGCCAGTTGTTGTCCCTCTAGCCCCATGACTTGAAATAATCCATCCGTATAAATAGCGTAGCTTGGGGGAAATTCATTACGTGGAAAGGTCGCGGACCCCGGGTTGACAATAATGACATCATCTTGACCTTGCGCCATAGGGATGTGCGAGTGGCCATGGATCAAAACATCACCTTTTTTTAATGGTGGCCTATTTTGAGCATTATATTGATGGCCATGCGTTAAGAAAAAACGAGTTCCTGACTCCAAAACTACCCAACAAAAATCCATCATCATCGGAAAGTCGAGCAGCATTTGGTCGACTTCGCTATCACAATTGCCTCTGACCGCCACAATATGCGGCGCCCATCGATTCAAGCACTCCGCAACTGCGGTCGGATTATACCCATCAGGTATAGGATTACGCGGACCATGATTTAAAAGGTCTCCTAGCAGTACTAAAGTGTCTGCACCTGACTGTTCAAATAGACTGAGCACTTTTTCAGTAGCAGGCAGTGAACCGTGTAAATCCGAAGCAAAAAACAACTTCATACTTTTATCTCCGTATTTTGGAACTACAGATTGTACGAATTTCAGCACACTTCGTCATCTCGAGTTATGGATAAACATTGTCATTTATCACCACGAACAATTCACGTATGCTAAATAAGTTTCCTATATTAGGTTAGATGGCAAACAAGCATCGCCACTTAACTAACATGGCTATCGTTCTCATCACCACCATTTAGGTGATATCGCACAGACCAATGAGGTAGAAACATGAAAATACTATTAACGGGAGGGACTGGCTTTATCGGTAAAGAGCTGATGAAACAGATTTTCACGCACAATATCTACCTCCTCACGCGCGATATAGAGCGAGCTAAGCAGCAGCTCGCCCATGTAGACAAAGGTAGTATCACCTACCTGACTTCCCTAGCGAGTTTAAAAGACGCGAATCAATTTGACGCCATTATCAATCTTGCAGGAGAACCGATCGCCGACAAACGTTGGAGCAAACAGCAAAAAGCGATCATTTGCGCTAGCCGATGGGAAATAACAAAGCGGTTAGTTGAACTCATCCATGCCAGTACTGAACCACCCTCCGTTTTCATCAGTGGCTCGGCCGTCGGCTATTATGGTGACCAACAGTCTCATCCGTTTGATGAAACATTACATGTGCACCAACAAAGTTTTCCTCATCACGTTTGCGAAAAATGGGAGCGCATCGCACTCCAAGCGCAATCAGAAAAAACTCGAGTGTGCCTATTGCGTACGGGGATCGTGCTCGCTAGTGATGGTGGTGCTTTAAAGAAAATGCTGCCACCTTACCGTTTAGGCTTGGGCGGCCCTCTTGGTAAGGGTGAGCAGTATATGCCATGGATCCACTTATTAGATATGGCACGAGCGATAGCCTATTTATTAGACACGCCACATGCACAAGGTGCTTTTAACCTCTGTGCTCCACATCCCGTACCTAATAAGCATTTTAGCCAACTATTGGCGAAAACATTACGTCGACCACACATACTATTCACTCCCAAATGGGTTCTAAACCTTGCAATGGGTGAAGCGGCTGTTTTACTGTTTGACAGTATTAGAGCAAAACCTAAAAAGCTAACCGAGCTAGGATTTCACTTCCAGTTTTCACACCTAGAACCTGCGTTGAAAAATATATTACAACATCGTGCTTAACCAAAACTGGCCTATATTTTTTGTGCATAGCAAGGTATACGATAATGACAAAAGCGATACTTATCTGTGGATAAACCGACGGTTGCATAAAGTAGCACAACCAACTTAATTGTCATTAATTCGTAACATTCATGTGACATGATACAACTCTGGATATCCCAGTTAATCCAATATAAAGCGTTACATGTGGTACGACGAATATGACATTACACCAATTAAATTGGCTCAGTGTCGGTGTTGCGCTGACACTATTTTTAATATTATAGACACCTTTGCTTGCCCTCTCTTTGAGAGATAAAAAACGCTACTTTAACGGTAGCGTTTTTCATTTGCCCTTGATATTCCAATTTTCACCCCTATTTCTAAGACTATAAACTTGATTATCGCAAGGAAAATATCATGCAATCACCTTACATCGTTGAGGTCAATCAGCACAACTTTCGAGAGGTGTTCGAACGCTCAGTTGAGACTCCTATTCTCTTTTATTTTTGGGCACCCATGAATCAAGAGAGCGTACAGCTCATTCCTGAATTACAAAGCGTAGCGCAACAACACAGTGGCGCATTCACATTGGCTCTTCTCAACTGCCAGCAAGAACAGCAAGTGGCAGCGCAATTTGGTGTTCAAACCCTGCCAACAATCGCTCTGTTTATTAATGGTCAAGCGGTCGACGGTTTAGCTGGTGCTCAGACCATAGAAACAGTGAATGCAATGTTAAACAAACATTTGCCAAGCCACGATGAAGTCGCGCTACAGCAAGCCTTAACACTGATAGAGCAAACACAACATTCGCAAGCACTCCCCTTACTACTAAGTCTACCTGACGATATGAAAGCAAAAGCAGAGGTCAAACTGGCCCTCGCTGATGTGTTTCTGGAAACTCAGCAGTATGAAGCGGCAGAAACAGAACTGGAACGCATCCCACTAGAGTATCAAGATGGTTACTACAAAGGCTTAATCGCCAAACTGGAGCTGCATAAGCAAGCCGCTGACAGCCCAGAGATTCAGGCATTAGAAGAGATTTTTTCCGCTGAGCCAAACAACGCTCACATAGCAAGTGAGTTAGCGCTTCAATATCATCAAGTTAACCGTAATGAAGAAGCTCTCGAGCTGTTATGGTCATTTTTACAAAGCGACCTCAATTGCCTCGATGGTGGGCTCAAAAAAGTGTTTATGGACATTTTAAGTGCTCTTGGACAAGGAAATAGTGTGGCAAATCTTTATCGCAGAAAGCTGTATTCATTATTATATTAATAATATCAAGCAATTAAACTGGAAACGTTCTGCTTTGATTGTTTAAAAAACCAGTATCAAATCTCATTATTTCATTTGTTCCATATCGATAACTGATAGAGAATGATCAATAGCAAAGCTCAAACGTTGATGAGAATCGCTCCTATATCCAAATGACTTGGAGATACTGGCAGTCGGCAAGTGAGTTCATCCCTATGAGCACAATAAGCTCTATGATTGGGGTGAACGAACTTAGCTAACACAGCGGCCGATTCAATAGAGAAAGGAACATCAACATTAGGATTATTTAATACTTAAAAGGAACCGTTATGGCTATTGATTCACTCGTCGCCGTTGGCATATTTGTATTCGTCGTTATTTCATTTATCTTTTCTGCAGTGAAAACCGTTTCACAAGGGAGCAATTGGACAGTAGAGCGTTTTGGACGTTACACACACACCCTACGCCCCGGTTTAAATATCATTATTCCATTCATTGATCGCGTCGGACAAAAAATCAATATGATGGAACAGGTGCTTGATATCCCAGCACAAGAAGTGATATCCAAAGATAACGCCAATGTTGTTATCGACGCGGTTTGCTTCGTGCAAGTGATTGATGCTGCAAAAGCCGCCTATGAAGTTAGCGAACTACAACACGCCATTCGCAACTTAACTCTAACCAATATGCGTACCGTACTGGGCTCGATGGAACTGGATGAAATGCTCAGCCAGCGTGACATGATCAACACTAAATTGTTATCGATAGTCGATCAGGCGACTAACCCTTGGGGTGTAAAAGTCACTCGCATCGAAATTAAAGATGTACAACCACCAGCGGATTTAACCGCAGCGATGAATGCGCAAATGAAAGCGGAGAGAAATAAACGTGCTGAAGTGTTAGAAGCCGAAGGCGTACGTCAAGCACAAATTTTACGCGCCGAAGGCCAAAAGCAGTCTGAAATACTTAAAGCTGAAGGTGAAAAGCAGGCGGCTATTCTTCAAGCAGAAGCACGTGAACGCGCTGCCGAAGCGGAAGCTAAAGCGACAGAGATGGTTTCTAATGCGATTGCGCAAGGTGACATGCAAGCAGTTAACTACTTTATCGCTCAAGGATATACCGAAGCACTTAAAGCCATTGGTCAAGCAGAGAACAGCAAAATCATCATGCTGCCATTAGAAGCAACTGGGTTGATGGGTTCGGTTGCTGGCATTGCTGAAATGTTCAACCTGAAATCCTCACAAGATAAGTAGGCCTAACGTGATAGAGCTAATACAACAAATGAATTATTGGCACTGGCTCGCATTAGGCTTAGTGCTTGTTGCATTGGAACTGCTTGGAACTGCTGGGTATTTTCTTTGGTTAGGTATTTCCGCACTCATCGTTGGCCTTATCTTTGCGATGCTCCCCATCAGTTGGCAACTGCAGTGGATGGCTTTTGCAAGTTTATCACTCGTCACGACTTGGTTATGGTGGCGTAAACAATTTAAATCAGACCACGATGGTGACGAGACTCGTGATCTGAACCAGAAACAGAAACAGCTGATCGGACAAACAGCTCGTCTTAAAGAGAGCGTTCAAGAAGGGGCAACTTTTCGATTGCAGCTCGGCGATACAACGTGGATAGCAAAATGCCAGCAAAACCTAGAAGCCGATGTTGTGGTTAAAGTCGTGGATGTCGAAGGAATTGTGTTGATTGTTGAGCCTAAAGAGAGCTAGCCTCATTGAGTAAACATCAGTAAGAAAGTACATAAAAACCAAAAGTGATGAATTGCTTTTGGTTTTTTCATTTATGGGCAGCCCAATTGTAGTGTGTGCCTCGACAGCTCATTAGCTAATGAGCTCATTTTCACACTGACTTGTTCAAGTCGTTATGGCAACACTGCCCCTTCAAATTATCTATGATTGGGCATTCACTACCGCCGTCGCCTGGACATTCGGTAATCCACTCTTCTAGTTGCAACTTAATCAATGAAAGCTCTGCCAGCTTCTGTGATACTTGTTTCAACTTCTCTTGCGCTTTCTCTTTGACTGCAAAACTGGTCCGGTACGGATCGTTGGCAAGGGCGAGTAAGGATTTACATTCCTCTAAACTAAAACCAACGCGCTTGCATCGCGCAATAAGTAAAAGATCATCAATATGCGCTTGTTGATAATGACGGTAACCATTCTCTGAACGAAGGGGCGGCGATATCAGCCCCTTCTCTTCATAAAGACGAATGGACTTAGCGGTAAGTGCTGTTAACTGAGAAACTTGGCTAATATTCATAGTAAGCGTAATACTTAAAAGGCATGATTTAACCATGCCTTTTATAACGATAAATCGCAAGCTTGATTATTGATTTAGTAACCAGCTCAGAATCTGAGACTTCTCAGCTTTATTCGCTTTCTCATACCAGTACCCTAGCATATCTAATGGCTTATTTTCTGCCGTCAGAGGTTGGCTAATGTTATCTCGATTGCTAAATGCCCAGTTTTCAAATATTTTCCGATCGTTAACATCAGCTTCAGCAAACCAATATTGAACCATTTCAATAGGCTTAGTCGCTTGCTCTTGCACTGAGTGAGTGATATTGGAAGGTATCATAGAACTGCCTAAGGTGAAATTCGCCTCGTCAATCACGGCTAAGAAGTAGGCTTTAGGCACCGAAAATTCTACTTGGCTTTTGCCTGTTGATGAAGTCAGCGTAAACACAACCGAATCCGAGCTCAGCTGATGAATATATTCTTGAGATAATGGAAACTTAAACCATTGCGTAGTCGTACAATGCTCGGTACAAGTCTCAGCCAATGGACGATATGTTTCTACTTGAAACTTCTGTGATGAGTAAGTAACTGTGTCAAATTGGTCATAATTTTTAAAATAAGTGGCATTCATATCAACATATGAATATTCAATATTTACCCCTTCAGATTTAGGGAAATTGCCGACATAGCTTAGCTCAGATTTTACAATATCAGGTCCTAAAATTGCCTTAGCTCCTGGTGTAATGTCTTTTGCTACAACTTGAACATAGCTGTGCCTTTCTTTGACATTCTTCGCCACATCATTGAACACACTAGAACTGTCTAAATTACTGCATCCAACGGCCATTGTGATGGTTGAAAATAATATGGTCGTTTTAAATAAATTCATCATTTATGTCCTTGTTTATGGAGTAAAAACACCGGCACAAGGCCGGCGTTTTATTAAAGAAAGGCAAGGTTTGTCAAATTAGAAGCCGTATTCCAAGCCTACACGTACAAATCCTTTCTTATCATCAGAGTTGTATGCATCGTGCTGACCAACACGAATGTATGGCACGAAACCATTTTTCACGTACATCAGCTGTGCAGACAATACTTCATCATCATCATTTTGATCTACACCGTTCACTTCAGAATCAAGGTTAGCTGCATAGCCTACTTTGAAGCCCCATGGACCATTCCAGTATTGGCCGATCAGAGAGTATTGACCTTGCTCACCTTCTTTACCAGCATTGCTATAGTGTTTAGAAACACCTTCCGTATACTTATAAGCCCCTGCTAAGCCAAAGCCTGCTGGCAGTGGAAGTTCAAAACCTACGATATACGCTGTTGCGTCAGCAGCAGCTTTAATATCATCTTTTTTGTCTTCTGTTAAAGTTAATTGGTATTTTGAGTTATTTTCGTAACCGACATGGAAAGTTACGATATCAGCTGCATTATAGTGAACAGCTGCACCAAAGTGATTTGAACCTTTAGTGCCTACATCACCACGACCAGCAGAAATGTTAAATGTTAGACCACCGAAGGCTGGTGAGTCGTAGCGAGCAATATCACCTTTACGATCATAATGGCCAGCAACATCGCCACCCCAATCGAATACACGACCTAAACCTGGGTTAGAGTATGGCCAGTCAACGATTTCATATAGAGGGGTTAGCATACGACCAAAACGAATTTTACCCCAATCTCCTTGCAAACCAAGAAAAGTATCACGGGCACCTAAAGTGTTACCTTTACCATCTTCGCCAACATAGCCGGATTCAATTTGCATAAATACGTTGACATTATCAAACATATCTTTGCTAGCACGAAAACCTATGCGTGATTCATTTTCATAATCATAGCCATTACTGTCTTCTTGATAAAAAGCAGAAATAGCAGCAACACCGTACGCTTGCACGTTAAAATCAGACAGCACACCAATTGCACCTGTTTCAGACGCTGCGAATGCACCAGTTGACGCCATAGCAACTGCAGCGCCTAAAAGAGTACGTTTAAACATTTTGTCCATGGAAAAACTCCTAAAAATAGATATAGCTGTTTTTTATTTCCCCCTTAAGTTGGCCGCCGAAGGGAGAAATCATTTCCTATGTTGAAAACCTAAATTAGTCATTAATTTTCTGATTTTCTCTTTTCCTGCATACACATCGTGTATCCATGTTCACTAGACTAACTTCGCAACAGAAAACATCAATGAGAACTTAATTTTTATCTAAAAAAATATGAGCTACGGCAAACTTTGACCAAGTAAGTGATCAAGATCTAATAAGTCATAAAACAAAATATAAAAACAAAAAACTCATTAATTTTCAAAGCGATGAAAAAACAATTACACTAATAGCTTGAAGTGCATCGCAATAATAAATTGAAAGAGAGTAAAGTTCTGCTTGATTGGCATCGAAGAAAATGAGGGCTTTTTTTCTAATTACTGGACATTTTAATGTGGCGGTTTGAGATAAAAATAAAGCCTCAAAATTAATTTTGAGGCTTTATGAAGGAAGGGATGCTTAAAAAATTAGCTTTTCATTAACTCAAGCAAATCTTGTTCGCTGCGAATTTCGATCCCTAGTTCTTGCGCTTTTACTAATTTTGAACCGGCCGCTTCTCCGGCAAATAGTATATCGGTGTTTTTAGAGACGCTTCCCGTTACTTTTGCGCCAAGCTCTTGTAGCGCCGCTTTCGCATCACTTCTAGAGAGTTTCGACAAGCTCCCCGTCAAAACCACCACTTTACCAAGTAAAGGGAGAATCGCATCTTGGCTCGGCTTTTCGATATTAGGCCACTGGATACCGAGTTCGATCAATTCATTAATCACCCGTTGGTTTTTATCTTGCTCAAAAAAAGATGTGATATGACTCGCAACGACAACTCCAACATCTTGAACTTCAAGTAGTTCTTCATGGGTTGCTTGGCGAATTTTGTCTAATGACCCGAAATGGAGCGCAAGATTCGCCGCCGTCGCTTCCCCGACTTCACGTATGCCCAATGAATACAAAAAACGGGGTAATGTGGTCATTTTGGCGGCATTCAGTGCATTAACGATATTTTGTGCTGATTTTGGTCCCATACGCTCTAACACCGTTAGCTGCCCTGCTTTTAGACGGAAGAGGTCCGCGGGCGTGCTCACCATCTCTTTATCAACAAGCTGCTCAATCACTTTTTCGCCTAAACCATCCACGTCTAACGCTTTGCGAGAGACAAAGTGCTTTAATGCTTCTTTGCGCTGAGCTTGACACACTAACCCCCCTGTACAACGGGCGACAGCTTCACCTTCAACACGCTCAATGTCAGAGTTGCACACCGGGCAGTACTGCGGGAAAACAATATCGACCACTGTATCAGAGCGTCTGTCTAACAACACAGAAACAATCTGTGGGATAACATCGCCTGCTCGACGAATAATAACGCTATCACCAATTTTCACGCCTAGGCGCTCAATTTCATCAGCGTTGTGTAATGTGGCATTGCTGACGGTGACTCCCCCCACAAATACAGGTTCTAACTTCGCAACAGGTGTAATAGCCCCAGTACGGCCCACTTGAAATTCAACATCGTTCAGGAGCGTTATTTCTTCTTGGGCGGGAAATTTATAAGCAATCGCCCAGCGAGGCGCCCGCGCGACAAAACCGAGCTTTTGTTGCAGTTCAATATCATCAACTTTAATCACCACGCCATCAATCTCATACGCGAGTTGAGCGCGACGAGTTAAGATACTTTGGTAGTACTCTTTCACTTCATCCATTGAAGAGACTAGACGTGTTTCAGGGCACATCGGCAGCCCCCACCCTTTTAACTGCAAAAAGCGCTGATAATGACTGCTTGCTAACTCAGCGCCTTCAATCACACCAACACTGTAAGCATAAAAATTCAACGGCCTTTGAGCTGTGATTTTTGAGTCGAGCTGTCTCAAGCTCCCTGCGGCCGCATTTCTTGGGTTAACAAAGGTTTTTTCACCTTTTTTGAGTGCTTGTTGGTTCAATCGCTCAAAACCGGCTTTAGGCATGAACACTTCACCACGAACTTCTAAACGAACGGGCCACCCTTTTCCCTGTAACTTCAGTGGAATAGCACTGATCGTTCGCACGTTTTCCGTAATATTTTCACCGACCGCGCCATCCCCACGCGTGGCGGCTTGTACTAACACACCATTATCGTAAAGCAAACTCACGGCTAAACCATCAAGCTTAGGTTCGCAGCAAAAAGCATTAAAGTGGGCACTCGGTATCCGGTCTTGCATCCGCTTGTGAAAGGCATCAAGCTCTTTCTCATCAAACACATTATCTAAAGAGAGCATTGGAATTTCATGAGTCACCTGGGCAAAACCCTCTAAAGGCTTACCTCCAACACGCAAGCTGGGTGAATCCGCTGTGACTAACTCCGGATACTGCGATTCCAACTCAAGCAGCTCACGCATCAAACGATCATACTCAGCGTCAGGAATTTCAGGGTTATCTTCTACATAATAACGTACAGCATGATAATGCAGCGTCTCACGAAGTTGGCTTAATTTGTGTTCTATTGTTTGCATCATAATTCTCTCGGATCATGAAAAAAGGCTCCGACTAGGAGCCCTTAATGGTCGATGTTTATTCTACGCGTTGCGTGCGCTTTTAAACTCTTGGATTTGGCGTCGGTAGGCAGCCAATCGATCTGGCGTCATTAAATTACGCGCATCATCCAATACATTACCACCTAAATCATCGGCGATTTGCTGAGCGGTTTTAAGCATTAATTTGAAATTTTGATCAGGCTCGCCGTAGCAAGGCAGCGTCATGAAGAATGAGATACCGCGAGTAGTAAACTCCGCAGGATCATGATGTGCCAATGTACCGGGTTGCATCATGTTAGCAACACTAAACAGCACTTTCCCAGTACCTGACAGATCGGCATGCCGGTGGAAAATATCCATCTCACCATAAAGAAGGCCGTTTTGCTGCATACTGTCAAAAAGCTTAGTGCCGACAAAGGGATCATTTCCCGCACAATGCACATTCAGCACAATAACTTCCATTTCGGCTTCTTGAACGTCGGATTTTTGATTATCGTCAGCAACGACATCATCTTGTTCACTGAGACTTGAGGATTCGGTTTTCATCGATATTGAGGGCACATCATCGAGTTCATCAAGCACATTTTCAGGTTCAAAACTTGGTGAATAACCGTCAATGAGAGGGTCAACCGCTTCACTAAAATCTGGCTCTTTACGTACTTTGCGAATAATTTCGAAATCATCTTCCGGAGCAAATGAACGCTGGGTCGCAGATTGTGTATCATCGTGATCAACATCAATTTTACCAAGAGGCTTATCCTCAAACTTGGACTTCCCTTCTTTCTTACTGGTCCAAAGACCATGAAATAGCAACGCGGCTATCGCTAGCGCGCCAACAATTATGAGTACGAATCGCAATTCCTGCATGTTTCACTCTCAGTTTCTCGATGCATGGTTATTCTCAGCTTTACCAGCTTGAATTGAACGTGTCACCAACGTGGGTTATATCGGTCTATCGGGGTACTTTACCAAAAGTTTGTACCGATTTAGAACAACTTAATGTGAGAAGTTCAATACATGATGTGATTTTCACCACGCTTTTCTTCTTCGGCAGGTTGAGTAGAATAGCTTTTTAGTATTGATTAACAGATATTCACATGGATAACGGTATGACACTTAAGCAACGTTCAGGTTTTGGATACTTCTTTTTTGGTCTAGAGCTAGCACTGACCCCCGGCATTCGGCGCTTTGTGATTCTGCCATTACTCATCAACATCATTCTCGTCGGCAGCGCTCTTTTTTACTTATTCAATCATCTCAATACGTGGATAGAACAGTTTATTGGTCAAATCCCTGATTTTTTATCTTGGCTAAGTTACGTTTTATGGCCATTGCTCGCGATCACTATCTTAGCCACGTTCTCCTATTTCTTCAGTACGCTGGCTAACTTCGTCGCTGCACCATTTAATGGGCTACTCGCAGAAAAAGTGGAAGAAAGATTAATTGGCGCTCCAATCAACAGCGATGGCATCTGGTCTATGGTCAAAGATATCCCACGTATCCTCGCAAGAGAGTGGCGAAAATTAATCTATACCTTACCCAAAGCAATCGGTTTGTTCTTATTGCTCCTAATTCCTGCCTTAGGACAAACCTTAGGCCCTTTGCTGTGGTTCATTTTCACTGCATGGATGTTAGCCATCCAATACTGTGACTACCCATTTGACAACCACAAAGTGAGCTTTAACCAGATGAGACACAATTTGAAACAAAAACAGACCAAGGCGTATAGCTTTGGTGTTTTAGTGTCGATTTTTACCACCATACCCATTGTTAACTTAATCGTCATGCCGGTTGCTGTATGCGGGGCAACAGCCATGTGGGTTGGTGAATTTAAAAACAAACTGCAGTGATGGTGCGAGGGAGATTCAACCTGCATATCCCTCTATAAGTTATAACTTTTTAATCCTTTTACGTTTTAAGGTTAACACCTATTCTGCATCTGTATCCACTCACGTGTCTTATCAGACCGCCAGGCACATATAACGTGTGTAATAAAGGAATATCGCAATGAGCAAAATTTACGAAGACAACTCTCTGACTATTGGTAACACTCCTCTTGTTCGCTTAAACAAAGTCAGCAAAGGTAAGGTACTGGCGAAAATTGAAGCGCGCAACCCAAGCTTTAGCGTGAAGTGCCGTATCGGTGCCAACATGATTTGGGAAGCAGAAAAAGCTGGCACACTGAAACCTGGCGTTGAACTTGTAGAGCCAACCAGCGGTAACACCGGTGTTGCTCTTGCATTTGTTGCAGCTGCTCGTGGTTATAAGTTGACACTTACTATGCCTGAATCAATGAGTTTAGAGCGCCGTAAACTGCTTAAAGCTTTAGGAGCCAACCTTGAACTCACCGAAGCGGCGAAAGGCATGAAAGGCGCAATTGCTAAAGCAGAAGAAATTGTTGCCAGCAACCCTGAAAAATACTTGTTGCTGCAGCAATTCAATAACCCAGCCAACCCACAAATCCACGAAAAAACAACAGGGCCGGAAATCTGGGATGCAACTGATGGTGAGATTGACGTGTTCGTTGCAGGTGTCGGAACCGGTGGTACTTTAACGGGCACAAGTCGCTACATTAAGGGCCCAAAAGGCAAGGCTATCATCTCAGTTGCGGTTGAACCTGCGGAGTCGCCAGTCATTGCTCAAGCACTTGCTGGAGATGAAATCAAACCTGCGCCACACAAAATCCAAGGTATAGGAGCAGGATTTATTCCTGGCAACCTCGATTTATCCCTCATTGACCGTGTTGAAGCCGTCACTTCAGAAGAAGCGATTGAAATGGCAAGGCGCCTCATGGAAGAGGAAGGAATTTTGGCTGGAATTTCATCAGGCGCAGCGATTGTAGCAGCGAATAGATTAGCAGAACTACCTGAATTTGAAGGAAAAACAATTGTAGCGGTACTACCAAGCTCAGGTGAGCGTTATCTGAGCACCGCACTATTTTCTGGCCTATTTACCGAGAAAGAGAACCAACAGTAATAGGTGGTTAAATCAAATTTTCGTTTAAAAAAGCCCCATACAGGGGCTTTTTTGTTGATCCTTGCCTCACCTTTGGTAATATCACCTCGTTTTATTTTAAGCTTCGAAATAAAGAAGTCAGAAACGTATTAACTATAATGACGAATGACAACATAGATTGAAATCGTGATTATGAAATTTAAATCAGTATCAGCTATGACACTAAAACAGCGTTACTCTGCTAGCAGAACCGTTGATTAGCAGTTAAGCTGTTCTGGTGAAGAAACTAACAAAAAATAAATCAATTGGGGTATATAACATGTACGAGAAGCAAGTAGAAATCACTGCAGAAAACGGCCTTCACACTCGTCCTGCTGCGCAGTTCGTTAAAGAAGCAAAAGTATTCGATGCAGACATCACAGTGACTTCTAACGGCAAAAGCGCAAGTGCTAAGAGCCTATTCAAACTTCAAACTCTTGGCCTAGTAAAAGGTACCGTTGTGACTATTTCTGCTGAAGGCCCTCAAGCTAAGCAAGCGGTAGATCACCTAGTTGCTCTCATGGACCAACTACATTAATCCGGTCCACTATTTCAAAGCCATTTTGTGAAAACAAAATGGCTTTGTTGGAAATAGTCTACATTTTGAGCTACTAATTACCGTTAGCGCAATAGTCCACATTCTCCCGTTTACAGTTGACCAATTTAAGGTAACGCTATGATTTCAGGCATCCTAGCATCTCCAGGCATTGCTTTTGGTAAAGCACTGCTACTTCAAGAAGATGAAATTGTCCTAAATACTCACTCTATTTCAGATGACCAAGTAGAAGCAGAAGTTCAGTGTTTTTATGACGCTCGTAACAAATCTTCTGCTCAGCTAGAAGTGATCAAACAAAAAGCACTTGAAACATTCGGTGAAGAAAAAGAAGCCATCTTTGAAGGCCACATCATGTTGCTTGAAGATGAAGAGCTAGAAGAGGAAATTTTAGCACTCATCAAAAATGACAAAATGCATGCAGACAACGCGATCTATACCGTGATCGAAGAGCAGGCTGCTGCCCTAGAATCTCTTGATGATGAATATCTAAAAGAACGCGCGACAGACATCCGCGATATCGGTACGCGCTTTGTTAAAAATGCTCTCGGCATCAATATCGTTTCACTGAGTGATATTAACGAACAAGTAATTCTTGTTGCTTATGATTTAACGCCTTCTGAAACTGCACAAATCAATCTTGATTACGTGCTGGGTTTTGCTTGTGATATCGGTGGTCGTACATCTCATACTTCAATCATGGCACGTTCACTTGAGCTTCCAGCGATTGTTGGTACTAACGACATCACTAAGAAAGTAAAGAATGGCGACATGCTTATTCTTGACGCCATGAACAACAAAATCATCATTAATCCTTCAGAAGCACAGCTTGAAGAAGCGAAAAAAATTCGTGATGATTTTGCTGCGGAAAAAGAAGAGCTCGCAAAACTAAAAGACCTACCTGCTATCACACTCGATGGCCACCAAGTTGAAGTATGCGGTAACATCGGCACAGTAAAAGACTGCGATGGTATTTTACGCAACGGTGGTGAAGGCGTTGGCTTATATCGTACTGAGTTTTTATTCATGGACCGCAGCGCGCTACCAACTGAAGATGAGCAATACCAAGCTTATAAAGAAGTTGCAGAAGCGATGAGTGGTGAAGCGGTGATTATCCGTACCATGGATATCGGTGGTGATAAAGATCTTCCGTACATGGATCTACCAAAAGAGATGAACCCATTCTTGGGCTGGCGCGCGATTCGTATCAGCTTAGACCGTCGTGACATCTTGCGTGATCAGCTTCGAGGCATTCTGCGTGCATCTGCGCATGGTAAACTGCGTATCATGTTCCCGATGATCATCTCTGTAGAAGAAATTCGTGAGCTTAAAAACGCCATTGAAGAATACAAAGCAGAACTTCGCACGGAAGGCTTGGCGTTCGATGAAAATATCGAAATTGGCGTTATGGTTGAAACACCTGCGGCAGCGGCAATTGCGCACCACTTGGCAAAAGAAGTGTCATTCTTCTCTATCGGTACCAATGATTTAACCCAATACACTCTTGCGGTTGACCGTGGTAACGAAATGATTTCACACCTGTATAACCCACTTTCTCCAGCAGTTTTAACCGTGATTAAGCAAGTGATTGATGCTTCACACGCTGAAGGTAAATGGACGGGTATGTGTGGCGAGTTAGCGGGTGATGAACGTGCAACGCTACTTCTACTTGGTATGGGACTCGATGAATTCTCTATGAGTGGTATCTCTATCCCTAAAGTGAAGAAAGTGATCCGTAACTCAAACTTCGCCGAAGTTAAAGCGATGGCAGAAGAAGCACTCTCTTTCCCAACCGCAGCTGAAATCGAAGCTTGTGTGGAAAAATTCATCGCAGAGAAAACGCAATAATTCGCTAATACCAATGAGATAGACGACTAAAAATAGGTCGTCTATTGTTGGCGATTGGTATACTATAATTCGACAGAATAAAATTAAACGTTAGGAGCATGACACAATGGGTCTGTTTGATAAACTTAAGAAGCTAGTATCTGACGACAGCTCAGATGCAGGTGCGATTGAAATTATTGCCCCTCTTTCTGGTGAAATCGTCAATATCGAAGATGTGCCAGATGTTGTTTTCGCTGAGAAAATTGTTGGTGATGGTATTGCGATTAAACCATCAGGTAACAAAATGGTAGCTCCAGTTAACGGCACTATCGGTAAGATTTTCGAAACTAACCATGCGTTTTCAATCGAGTCTGATGACGGTGTTGAGTTATTCGTTCACTTTGGTATCGACACGGTTGAGCTAAAAGGTGAAGGTTTTACTCGTATCGCTCAAGAAGGCCAATCGGTTAAAGCAGGCGATACTGTTATCGAATTCGACCTAGCGCTTCTTGAAGAGAAAGCAAAATCAACACTAACACCTGTTGTTATCTCTAACATGGACGAAATCAAAGAGCTGAACAAGCTTTCTGGCACCGTCGTTGTTGGTGAAACACCGGTTCTACGTGTAACTAAGTAATTCGTTAAAATTTTTATTACGTAAAAAACGCTGCTGATTTGCAGCGTTTTTTGTTTCTACAAAAACAGCTCAAATCGCACTACAAACCTAACGCGTATTTCAACAGTTTTTCCTTCACTGGGCCTGAATGTTCGGCCAACTTCAATACCGCGTTGCGCACCAACTTTGCTGGCAAAACCTCGTTACTGAACGTTTTATAAAACAGATCCATTCCTGATTGCATCACTAAGTTATCCGGCCTTCTGCATGTTTCATAATTCCGTAATTGCGCTTGTGTTAAAGCTTCTTGATTTTGTGTCACAGCTAATAACGCTTTTACATCTTTAAACCCTAAATTCACCCCTTGCCCAGCCAGAGGGTTAATCGTGTGTGCTGAATCGCCAACCAAAACACATTGCCGTTTCGCATATGTCTGAGCATGACGACGAGTGAGGGGAAATGCCCCACACTGCAACACGTTAATATCGCCTAGTTCCTCAGGAAAAGAGGCCAACACTTGCTCCCTTAACTGCTGCTTGTTCATCGCACACAATTGGCGAATTCGTTTTGGTGAGTCATACCATACCAAAGAAGCTTGATTACCCGGTAAAGGAAGAAACGAGCGCGGGCCGGATGGAAAAAATTGCTGCCAAGTAATATCTTGCTGAGGCTGATGAGTTTCGACATTGATCAACATGCAATGGTGTCGATAATCCCACGCGGTAATACCAATTCCCGCCAGCTGCCGCACAAGAGAATTTGCACCATCCGCACCAATCACCCAAGTTGCAGTAAGAGTTGCACCTGACTCTAAAAGCACGCTATTGTGTTGGCCAAACACAATGTGCTTGAGCTTATCAGGACAAAAAACCTGCAAATTCGGGTAGTGCACAAATTGTCCCCACAATCCGATCTGAATAAGACGATTTTCGACCATATAACCCAGCTGAGGGAGGCCCAATGCATCGCTATGAAAACGAGTACGGCACTCTGGGTGCTCCCAGGTTTCTAGGCGGCGATAAGGGCAAACACGCATTTGCATAATTTCATCCCATGCGCCTAAGTCAGTAAGTAACTGAACCGAAGTTTGCGAAATGGCTGAAACGCGCAGATCCATTACTTGGTCTATTGTAAACGCTTCAGGCTCTATACCTTCGACCAGAGCAACCGTGCGACCTTGCTTAGCAAAGCCTATAGCCACTGCCGCCCCAACCATGCCACCGCCAATCACCACCACGTCAAAATTGTTCATTGTTTACACTTAATCGTCTGAGTTTTGAGTCGATTTTCATTGTACGTTTTCAGCTCTTTTTTGCGAATTTTTTTACACAAAAACCCTGCACTTTCTATGGTGAAAATCTAGAGATGACGGAACATGCGAGAGATTTTATTGGATGACTAGTCAGTGACTTTTTAAAGCAGTACAATACGCGGCTTACCGCCGAGATGGCGGCTACAATTTGAGCATTAGTTCAACCAATTTAGACCAATAAGACGAGCGAAAGTGAGATGAGTAAGAAACTGCTAATTAAAACCTGGGGCTGCCAGATGAACGAATACGATTCATCAAAAATGGCCGACCTGCTTAACGCTGCAAACGGCTATGAGCTAACGGAAGAGCCAGAGGAAGCAGATGTATTATTACTTAACACCTGTTCGATCCGAGAAAAAGCACAAGAGAAAGTCTTTCACCAACTGGGTCGTTGGAAAACATTGAAAGATAAAAAACCAGGCGTCGTGATTGGCGTTGGCGGCTGTGTTGCAACCCAAGAAGGTGATCACATCCGTGAACGCGCTCCTTTTGTTGATGTTATTTTTGGCCCGCAGACCCTACACCGTTTGCCAGAAATGATAAAACAATCGCAAACCAACGATGCGCCAGTCATGGACATTTCGTTCCCAGAGATTGAAAAATTCGACCGTTTACCAGAACCAAAAGCAGACGGCGCAACTGCATTCGTCTCTATTATGGAAGGGTGTTCAAAATACTGCACTTACTGCGTAGTACCTTACACTCGCGGTGAAGAAGTCAGTCGCCCGATGGATGATGTGTTGTATGAAATCGCGCAACTCGCGGCGCAAGGTGTACGCGAAGTCAATCTTTTAGGACAAAACGTTAACGCATACCGTGGCCCTATGCACGATGGTGAAATCTGTTCATTTGCCAATCTGCTACGCTTAGTCGCCTCTATTGATGGTATTGATCGCATTCGATTCACCACCAGCCACCCACTCGAATTTACCGACGATATCATTGCCGTTTATGAAGACACACCTGAGCTAGTGAGTTTCCTGCACCTTCCGGTACAAAGTGGTTCAGACCGAATCCTAACCATGATGAAGCGTCCACACACCGCGATTGAGTACAAATCCATTATTCGCAAACTGCGTAAGGCGCGCCCAGAGATCCAAATTAGTTCTGACTTTATTGTCGGTTTCCCCGGTGAAACAGATAAAGACTTTCAAGATACAATGAAGCTGATTAAAGACGTTGATTTTGATATGAGCTTCAGCTTTATCTTCTCCCCTCGCCCGGGTACGCCAGCCGCTGATTACCCATGTGATTTATCAGAAGACGCCAAAAAAGAGCGCTTATATGAACTGCAGCAAACAATCAACGCACAAGCGATGCGTTACTCACGTTTGATGTTAGGTACAGAACAACGCGTATTAGTCGAAGGCCCATCTAAGAAAAATCTAATGGAGCTTCGCGCCCGTACCGAAAATAACCGTGTCGTTAACTTTGAAGGCTCCGCCGATCTGATTGGCCAATTTGTCGATGTAAAAATTGTCGATGTGTTTGCCAACTCACTGCGTGGTGAACTGGTTCGCACTGAACAAGAGATGGATCTTCGCACCGTGATTTCACCAACGCAAATGATGGCGAAAACACGTCGAGAAAATGAGCTAGGGGTAGCCACTTTTACACCTTAGGTTTAAGCATAATGTCATACAGTGCTCGATCATAATCGGGCACTGTACCATGGCAAACTGAGAGGCAACATTGAGCAATAAAATTGTTACGCTAGAGATAGATCTAGAACCTTCAGACAACCGCCGTCTTGCTAGCCTGTGCGGTCCATTCGATGACAACATCAAACAATTAGAACGCCGTCTTGGTGTTGAAATTAATCACCGCAGCCAGTTTTTCACCATAGTCGGTAAACCACACACTGCCGCGGCTGCGTTGGATATTATCAAATCTTTGTACGTTAATACCTCACCCATACGTGGTCAAATTCCCGATATCGAACCAGAGCAAATTCATCTAGCCATCAAAGATTCAGGGATCCTTGAGCAGCCGTCTGAATCAAGTATTCAACATGGCAAAGAAGTCTTCATTAAGACCAAAAAAGGGCTGATCAAACCGCGTACGCCTAACCAAGCTCAGTATCTCGTTAACATGGTGACGCACGACATCAGCTTTGGTATCGGCCCAGCAGGGACAGGTAAAACCTACTTAGCCGTTGCCGCTGCAGTTGATGCGCTAGAGCGCCAAGAAGTTCGTCGAATTTTGTTAACACGACCGGCGGTTGAAGCAGGTGAAAAATTGGGCTTTCTACCCGGTGATTTAAGCCAAAAAGTCGATCCATACCTACGACCGCTTTATGACGCGTTGTTTGAAATGCTTGGCTTTGAGCGAGTAGAAAAGCTCATTGAACGCAATGTGATTGAAGTTGCGCCACTCGCTTACATGCGCGGACGTACACTCAACGATGCTTTTATTATTTTAGATGAAAGTCAAAACACTACCGTTGAACAAATGAAAATGTTCCTGACACGGATTGGGTTTAATTCAAGAGCCGTTATTACGGGTGATGTGACACAAATCGATTTGCCGCGTGGCGCTCGTTCAGGTCTTCGCCATGCCATTGAAGTGCTCAATGAAGTTGACGAAATCAGTTTCAACTTCTTTTTGTCTGATGATGTCGTACGTCATCCAGTGGTTGCTCGTATCGTCAACGCTTACGAAAAATGGGAAGCTCAGGACCAAAAAGAGCGTAAAGCTCAAGAGCAACGTCGTCGTGAAGAGCGAGAAGTAAAGTCTGTGGATGTTTATACTGAAGTGAATACAGTAACCGCAACAAAAAACGTTGGTGAATAATGAGTATCGAACTAGATTTACAATTAGCGGTCAAAAATGAGCAAGGGTTACCTACTTTTGATGATATCAGCCATTGGTTAACTCACGCGGTGACCCCATTTCAGGAACAAGCGGAAGTCACTGTGCGAATTGTTGATTCCGAAGAGAGTCAACAGCTCAATCGCGATTACCGAGGAAAAGATAAGCCGACCAACGTGCTATCCTTCCCTTTTGAGATGCCTCCGGGCATAGAGTTGGATCTGCTCGGTGACCTTGTCATTTGCCGCCAAGTGGTGGAACAAGAAGCCGATGAGCAACAAAAACCGTTGATGGCACACTGGGCTCATATGGTTGTACACGGCAGTCTACATCTGCTAGGTTATGATCATATCGATGATGATGAAGCCGAAGAGATGGAATCTCTTGAAACTGAAATTCTGCAAAAAATGGGCTTTGAAGACCCGTATATTGCTGAGAAGGAATAGCTCCAGACAATGAAGCTAGTACCGCTAAAGTCGGTACGATACGTGTGCTATCACACATCTGATAGCGAGGAAAATTAGAGAAACAATGAACGAAGATAACCCCCAGAATTCTGAAGGTCCGAGTAGAAAGTCCTTCTTTGAACGCCTAGGCCAATTATTTCAAGGTGATCCGAGAGATCGCCAAGAGCTTGTAGATGTGATCCGCGACTCTGAAATCAATGACCTTATCGACCATGACACAAGAGATATGCTTGAAGGTGTGATGGAGATTTCTGAGATGCGCGTGCGTGATATTATGATCCCACGCTCACAAATGGTCACTATCGATAAAAACGATGACTTGGATACCTTAATTGCGCTGATCACCGATGCTCAGCACTCACGTTACCCAGTGATCAGTGAAGATAAAGACCATGTTGAAGGCATTCTACTAGCGAAGGACTTACTCAAATATTTAGGTTCAGACAGTGCACCTTTTAACATTTTAGAAGTGATCCGCCCGGCAGTCGTGGTACCAGAAAGTAAACGGGTTGATCGCTTATTGAAGGAGTTCCGAGAGGAGCGTTACCACATGGCGATCGTCGTGGATGAATTCGGTGGCGTGTCTGGCTTAGTGACCATTGAAGATATTTTGGAAGAAATCGTTGGCGACATTGAAGACGAGTTCGATGATGAAGAACAATTGGATATCCGTAAGCTCAGCAAACATACTTTTGCAGTTAAAGCGCTGACCACCATCGAAGAGTTTAACGAAACCTTTGGTACTAAGTTCAGCGATGAAGAAGTGGATACTGTAGGGGGATTGGTGATGACGGCCTTTGGCCACCTGCCAAGCCGTGGCGAAGTTGTAGAGATCGACAAATACAGCTTTAAAGTCACCGCAGCAGATAACCGCCGAGTGGTTCAACTGCAAGTCACTATTCCTGATCTTGAATCACTTCCAGTGATAGCAGAAGAGTGACATAACCCCATTCACATCAGCAGAATGAGATAGATGATTAAAGCACTTTTTCATCGCCTAATGCGGCCGCTTGCGGCCGCTTTTGTTGGCGCATTAACCCCACTCGCTTTTGCTCCTTATCAGTTTTGGCCGCTGGCCATACTCACCCCCATGTTGCTATTGTTGCTCATTAATCAGCAACCAGCTAAAAAAGCAGCATGGATAGGTTACTGCTGGGGCTTAGGTTTTTTTGCTTTTGGCATCAGTTGGGTGCACGTCAGTATTGATACCTTTGGTGGTATGCCCAAAATTGCCAGCCTGTTCCTGATGTCATTACTGGTCGGTTATTTAGCCCTTTATTCTGGGCTTTTCGCTGGCTTACTCAACCGTTTTTTCCGCCGTAACACTATTAGCCATTTTTTATTAGCCGCCCCTGCGCTTTGGCTAATTACCGATTGGCTTCGAGGCTGGGTGATGACCGGCTTTCCTTGGTTATGGCTTGGTTATAGTCAAATTGATAGCCCGCTTGCCAGTTTCGCACCACTGGGAGGCGTTGAGCTGGTCACCTTCTTCACGCTCCTCTGTTCTAGCGCTCTAGCCATGACGTGGCTTAAGCGCTCTTGGATACTCGTGCTCATTCCTCTGACCATATTGGCGACGGGGTTTGGACTACGCAATTTCGATTGGGTCACTCCCGATCCCAGCACACAAACTCGCGTCGCACTGATTCAAGGTAATATTAAGCAAGCGGAAAAATGGCTTCCCAATCAGCGCTGGCCAACCATTATGGCCTACACCGATCTCAGTCGAGAAAACTGGGACGCAGATATTATCGTATGGCCAGAAGCGGCGATTCCCGCATTTGAATTCGAGATCCCTTCCTATTTGAGTAACTTAGATTCTGCGGCAAAAATGAACAACAGTGCGATTGTCACAGGCGTGCTCAACCAAAGCCCAGAGCGATCTTTTTACAACAGCATTCTGGTACTTGGCACCAACCCTTATGGCGACTACCGTTATGACTCTGACGCTCGCTACCATAAGCATCATTTATTGCCATTTGGTGAGTTTGTGCCATTTGAAGATTGGCTCAGGCCCATCGCACCCTTTTTCAACTTGCCGATGTCTTCATTTAGCCGTGGGGACTATATTCAACCGAATCTGATTGCCAAGGGTAGACACCTAGCCGCGGCACTGTGCTATGAAATCATCTTCAATGAACAAGTCAGAGCGAATGTCACCGATGAAACAGATTTTATCTTAACCCTCTCTAACGATGCGTGGTTTGGGCATTCAAATGGCCCATTGCAACATATGGAGATTGCTCGGATGAGAGCTTTAGAGCTGGGTAAACCGCTCATTCGTTCAACCAACAATGGTGTCACCGCCGTGACGGATCACAAAGGTAAAATAACGCAGCAGATCCCACAATTTGAAACGGCCGTATTGAAAGCAACCATCACGTCGACCAAAGGAGAGACGCCGTATCACGCTGTCGGCACTTGGCCGCTCTACGTCTGGGTGTTACTCAGTTTTATCGTCGGATGGACAAGACGTCACTCACCTCACTCTTAACCTCAAAAAGGCGCATTTCAGCGCCTTTTTGAGGTTTTCTATCAGCAACACTTAAGGTTTTAATGGCTGACGAGTAAAAGCCGTTTGCCCACATTGAATACAAGGCATAATTTCAGTTGGATGATTATACTGGGTTTTATGCCCACAATGGTCACACACTAACATCCCAAGGCCTATCATCTCCCCCGCTTGATACAAACCTTGTCGTTCTAAATCTTGAAACAATTCCACCCATTCCACTTTTGTTTTATCAGTGATTTCAAAAAGCCCCTGCCAAATTGAATTGGTAATCATCAATGAAAATAGGCTGCTTCTACTCTCTTCAAAACTATCCGCGAATTCTTTGAGATCCGCTTTTACATAGGCAGAAATAAGCGCCAATTCATCTTTAGTGAGATTATTGGCAGCATCAACAACCTTACCTGATGTCTGCAAAACTTGGGACATTTCATCAGGACTATGTTTGAGCGTTTCAATCACGTCATCCACAATCTCTTCGTAACTTGTTTTACGTTTTGGCATCACCCACCTCCATCAAACCAGATTGGCTATTGTTGTGTACCCCTGCTTTAGGTATTCTATGTCGATCTATTAGACTCTGTTCTAACCGAACTCACAAATTCCAAGATAACCGGATATCATCGATGCAAGAGCAATATAACCCGCAAGATATTGAACAAAAAGTTCAACAGCACTGGGATGACAACAAGACCTTTGTTGTAAGTGAAGACCCAAATAAAGAAAAATTCTACTGTCTTTCTATGTTCCCATACCCAAGTGGCCGACTGCACATGGGTCACGTGCGTAACTATACTATCGGTGATGTAGTCTCTCGTTTTCAACGTCTGCAAGGCAAGAACGTCATGCAACCCATTGGTTGGGACGCATTTGGCCTACCCGCTGAAAATGCGGCTGTAAAAAACAAAACGGCACCAGCGCCTTGGACCTACGAAAACATTCAGTACATGAAAAACCAGTTAAAACTGCTGGGTTTTGGCTACGATTGGAGCCGTGAATTCGCCACTTGCACGCCAGAATATTACCGCTGGGAACAAGAGTTCTTCACGAAGCTGTATCAAAAAGGCTTAGTCTACAAGAAAACCTCTTCCGTTAACTGGTGTCCAAACGACCAAACCGTTCTCGCTAACGAGCAAGTTGAAGATGGCTGCTGCTGGCGTTGTGATACACCAGTAGAACAAAAAGAGATCCCACAATGGTTTATTAAGATCACCGCGTACGCACAAGAACTGTTGGACGATTTAGAGAACTTAGAGGGTTGGCCTGAAATGGTCAAAACCATGCAGCGTAACTGGATTGGTCGCTCAGAAGGCGTAGAGCTCAAGTTTGGTGTCAACGGTCATTCAGATCTCGATGTCTATACCACTCGCCCTGATACCTTGATGGGTGTCACTTATGTGGGCATTGCGGCTGGTCATCCATTAGCGACCATTGCAGCGCAAAATAACCCGGCTTTAGCTTCTTTTATTGACGAATGTAAGAACACCAAAGTTGCAGAAGCTGAACTGGCGACCATGGAAAAGAAAGGTATGGATACGGGCCTAACGGCCATTCATCCTTTAAATGGTCGTGAAGTGCCTATTTATATCGCCAACTTTGTGCTGATGGATTACGGTACAGGCGCGGTGATGGCCGTACCTGCTCATGACCAACGTGATTTTGAGTTCGCCACCAAATATGGCCTAGACATCATTCCAGTCATCAAACCAGAAGATGGCTCTGAAGTCGATGTGTCTAGCGCTGCGTACACTGAAAAAGGAGTCCTATTTGGTTCTGGCGAATTTGATGGTTTAGCCTTCCAAGCAGCATTTAATGCTATTGCAGCCAAGCTGGAGGCTGAAGGTAAAGGCAAGAAAACCGTTAATTTCCGTCTACGTGACTGGGGGGTTTCTCGCCAACGTTACTGGGGCGCGCCGATTCCTATGGTGACCACTGAAGATGGCCAAGTTCACCCAGTGCCAATTGATCAACTGCCCGTCATTCTACCAGAAGATGTTGTGATGGATGGTGTAACTAGCCCAATCAAAGCCGACAAAGAGTGGGCCAAAACCACCTTTAATGGCGAGCCTGCACTACGTGAAACCGATACCTTCGATACGTTTATGGAGTCGTCTTGGTATTACGCTCGTTACTGTTCACCACAAGCGGACGATATTTTAGACCCAGCGAAGGCAAACTACTGGTTACCAGTAAACCAATACATTGGTGGTATTGAGCATGCTTGTATGCACCTGCTCTACTCACGCTTCTTCCATAAGCTATTGCGTGATGCAGGCTATGTCACTTCAGATGAACCTTTCAAGCAACTACTTTGCCAAGGCATGGTATTGGCCGATGCGTTCTACCACACGAACGAGAAAGGCACCAAAGAGTGGATAGCGCCAACTGACGTAAAAGTGGAACGCGACGGTAAAGGCCGCATCACTCAAGCCGTAGACAACCAAGGCCGCAACGTTGAGCACTCAGGCATGATCAAAATGTCTAAGTCGAAAAACAACGGTATCGACCCGCAAGAGATGGTTGATAAGTATGGCGCCGATACGGTTCGTCTATTCATGATGTTTGCCTCTCCGGCTGACATGACGCTTGAATGGCAAGAGTCTGGTGTAGAAGGTGCTAACCGCTTCCTAAAACGCGTCTGGAAACTGGTTGCAGAACATAGCGCTAAAGGTGTGGCTGAAGCGGTAGATAGCGCCTCTCTTACTGGTGAACAAAAAGCGCTGCGTCGTGATGTGCATAAAACCATCGCCAAAGTGACTGACGATATTGCACGCCGCCAGACGTTCAATACCGCCATTGCTGCGATTATGGAGTTGATGAATAAACTCACTAAAGCGTCACAAGAATCCGTGCAAGATCGGGCCATTCTCGACGAGGCTTTAAAAGCGGTTGTCAGCATGCTTTACCCAATCACTCCTCATATCAGCTTTGAACTGTGGAATGCACTGGGTGAGAGTGATGTAGATAATACCGTGTGGCCGACCTACGACGAATCCGCCCTAGTGGAAGATGAAAAACTGATCGTCCTACAAGTTAACGGAAAACTTCGTGGTAAGCTGACCGTAGCCGCTGATGCAAGTAAAGATCAGGTTGAAGCACTCGGTTTAGCGGACGAGAACGTCATGAAATTTACGGATGGCTTAACCGTGCGTAAAGTTATCTATGTACCAGGTAAGTTACTGAACATCGTTGCGAACTAATATCGCAGCCTAATGTCGTAATAACTGGTTTATCAACAGGGTAGCTCGCTGCCCTGTTGATTTATCTTAGCGTTCTTACCCACAGAGCGATAGAGCGCTAAGATAAGTCACCTAAATATATGAGAACTTAACCCCAATGCGCCAAATTTCGTCTTACTCTCTGAAATTATCGTTAATTGTTATTATGAGCAGCCTACTCTCAGCTTGCGGCTTTCATCTTCGTGGCGATTACTCCGTTCCTGAAGAGCTCAATCGAGTCTCTGTCACCAGCTACGACCAATACAGTACCTTCACTCGTATGGTAAAAAATCAATTACGAATGAGTGACATTGAGATTGTTTCCCCCTCAGAGACAGTGCCAAACATCTATCTCATAGGCGAGAGTGTTGGTGAACGGACGCTTTCGCTTTATCAAAATACTCGTGCTGCTGAATTGGAATTGACGTTCAACGCCTCCTATAGCGTCACCCTACCTGAAGTGGGGATAAAAACGTTTTCAACCAGTGTGACTCGTAGCTATCTTGATAACCCATTAACTGCTCTCGCTAAATCGGTAGAGCGAGACATGATTGAAGATGAGATGCGCAAACTAGCCGCAACTCAAATTTTACGCCAAATGGCACGTCTAAAAGCCGATATTGCAGCGAATGAACATCAACTTGAACAACAAGAAAATGAACAGCAGCGAACAGACCAGCAGGCCTATGAGATAAACACCGTGGAAAGTGAACCGTCACAATTCACGGCTCCTGCGACAAACTAAAGGCGAGTAATGAGAATATTTGCTGACAAGCTGGCCGATCACTTAAACAAGCCCTTGATGGGGCTTTACTTACTGTTTGGCAACGAACCGCTATTGCTGCAAGAATCACGCGTGGCGATAGAGAAAAAAGCGTTAGAACAAGGATTTGAAGAACGCCATCGTTTCAGTGCCGATGCCCATTTAAACTGGGATCAAGTCTATGACTGCTGCCAAGCTTTAAGTTTATTTTCCAGCAAAAAAATCATTGAAATTGAATTACCTGAAACGGGTGCAAATGCGGCAACAGCGAAAGAGCTCGTCGCCCTAGGTCAATCGCTTCATCCTGATGTACTACTTGTGATCATCGGTGAGAAATTGACCAAAGCACAAGAAAGCACTAAATGGTTTAAGACACTCTCAAGCCTAGGATGTTGGGTGAGTTGCTTAACCCCGGATATCAGCAAACTGCCACAATTTGTCATGATGCGCTGCCGCACATTGGGGCTAAAACCTGATCAAGAAGCAGTGCAGATGCTGGCGCAATGGCATGAAGGCAATCTGTTCGCACTATCTCAAAGCTTAGAAAAACTCGCGCTACTCTATCCAGATGGCTTACTGACGCTGATCCGCTTAGAAGAGTCATTAAGCCGACATAACCACTTCACCGTTTTTCACTGGGTCGATGCGCTGCTCGAAGGGCAAGCGAATCGGTCACAACGTATTTTACGCCAGCTCATTACCGAAGGCACTGAGCCTGTGATTCTGATACGTAGCCTACAAAAAGAGCTGCTACTGCTGCTGCAAATGCATCAAGATTTAACCCAGATGCCGATTGGCTCAATCTTTGATAAGTACCGAATTTGGCAATCCAAGCGACCTTGGTACGCGGCAAGCTTAAAAAGACTATCGAGAGATAAACTCAAACAGCTGATTGCATTACTCACCCAAGCCGAAAGAGTAACTAAAACTCAGTATGAAACCTCAACTTGGCCAATATTGCAGCAAATCAGTGTTGAATTTTGCTTGCCACAGTCCGTTGTATCAAAGTTGGCTTGAAGGCGTGTTATACTCCGCGCCATTTTGTCAGTAACCAGACCAATTTTTAAAGGAGATGACGCTTGCTACACCACGAATTGAAAGACTTTCTTGCCGATAAAGCCGACGATATGAAAGCCATTGATATCAAAACCTTAGATGTTAAGGGAAAATCTAGCATCACCGATTACATGATCATTTGCACAGGCACATCAAAACGACATGTAGCCTCGATTGCCGAACATGTCGCAACTGAAGTCAAAAAAGTGGGCATGGAACCACTGGGTATGGATGGCGAAAGTGAAGGTGAATGGGTCGTGCTAGACATGGGCAGTAGCATGTTGCATGTTATGCAAGAAGAGCACCGTGATCTGTACCAGCTTGAAAAACTTTGGAGTTAAGCTTTGAAAATTCAGTTGATTGCCGTTGGTACCAAAATGCCGAAATGGGTAGAAGAAGGCTTTCAAGAGTACCGCCGACGTTTTCCACACGATATGCCACTTGAATTAGTGGAGATACAAGCGGGCAAACGTGGCAAAAATGCGGATATTGCAAGAATTTTGCAAAAAGAAGGCGAAGCTATGCTCGCGGCCGTGCCAAAAAGCAATCGAATTGTTACTCTCGATATTCCAGGTAAGCGTTGGGATACCGAACAACTGGCGGAACAACTTGAAAGTTGGAAGCTCGATGCCCGTGATGTATCGATTTTAATTGGTGGCCCTGAAGGGCTTTCTCCTGCATGCAAAGCCGCCGCAGAGCAGAGCTGGTCGCTTTCGCCGTTGACACTTCCTCACCCTTTGGTTCGAGTGGTCATGGCAGAGAGTTTGTACCGCGCTTGGAGTATTACGGCTAATCACCCTTATCACCGAGAATAACTATTCATGTTACGTAAGCGTAGCCAAATTCGTGACTACCAATCAGAAGCTCGGCTGTTTCGCAACCGAGCAATTGTCTCTTTTATTGCGATCATCATACTGGTGGGCGTTCTGCTTACCAATTTGTACCATATTCAAATTAACCAATATCAAGATTACAAAACGCGATCCAACGATAACCGAATCAAAATCGTCCCGATTGCGCCTAATCGAGGGTTAATTTATGACCGCAATGGTGTGCTACTAGCGGAAAACCGCCCTGTATTCAACTTAGAGATCACACCTGAGCAAGTGCGCGATATGGATGATACGATCACGCGCTTACAGCAATACCTGACCATCTCACCAGAAAAAATTGCCACCTTTGAAAAAGAGCGTCGTCAGACACGCCGGTTTAATTCAGTGCCGCTTTTGACACAGTTAACACCGGAAGAAGTGGCCATTTTTTCGGTCAATCAGCACAAGTTTCCCGGTGTATCAGTAAGCGCAAGCTTAAAGCGCTACTACCCCTATGGTGAAGTTCTCACTCATGTTATCGGTTATGTATCCAGAATCAATGACCGAGATATGGAACGTCTAGAACGCGAAGAGCGCTCAGCCAATTACCAAGCCACTCGTGATATTGGCAAACTGGGGATTGAACGCTTTTATGAGGATGTGCTGCACGGCACGGCTGGCTACCAAGAAGTTGAGGTCAATAGCCGAGGACGCATCATTCGCACCTTAAAATACGTCCCTCCCGTGGCAGGGAAAGACATTGTATTAAGCTTGGACATTGATCTGCAGCTTTATGTGCACAAGTTGTTGGATGGCCGTCGAGGTTCAATTGTAGTGCTCGATCCAAAAGATAACGGTGTCCTTACCATGGCATCAAGTCCAAGCTACGATCCAAACCCATTCGTACATGGTATTTCTAGCGCCGCCTACAACGAACTTCTCAATGACCCAGACCGCCCGTTAGTCAATCGAGCGACACTTGGTATTTACCCTCCCGGCTCAACGATTAAACCTTTTATTGCCGTCGCTGCACTTCAAGAAGGGGTTATAACCCCAACAACAACACGTAATGATCCTGGTTATTGGGTGATACCAAACTCCAAAACGCGGCCCTTCCGAGACTGGTTGCGCTGGGGGCATGGTCGAGTGGACATTAATAAGGCGCTCGAAGAGTCTGTCGATACCTTCTTTTACCAAATCGCCTACGACTTGGGTATTGATCGTCTCTCTAGTTGGATGATGAAATTTGGCTTTGGTGACTATACAGGTTTAGACATTTATGAAGAAGGCAAAGCGAACATGCCAACGCGTGAGTGGAAAATGGCACGTCACCGAACCCCTTGGTATCAAGGTGATACGATTCCGGTCGGCATTGGCCAAGGGTATTGGACATCAACACCGATGCAAATTGCCAAAGCGACTTCCGTGCTGGTTAATCACGGCAAAGTGATTGCGCCGCATTTATTGCGTTCGACGCTCAAAAATGGTGAAGAGTTTAGCAGGCAAGAGCTTTCAGAATTAGAAACTTCGCCACCGATCGAAGGGGTGCCGAAACGCTATTGGGACATCGCAATCAATGGCATGCGTCTTGTAAACCACGGTAAAAAAGGAACCGCACGGCGCTCATTTACCAATATGAAATATGTCAGCGCTGGAAAATCTGGAACTGCGCAAGTGTTTGGCTTGGCAGAAAACCAAGTGTATAAGGCCGATGAATTAGCCGAACACCTTCGTGACCATGCCCTATTCACAGGCTTTGCGCCTGTAGATGACCCGCAGCTCATTGTCACTCTGGTACTCGAAAACGCAGGGGGAGGTTCTGGCAATGGTGGACCCGTTGTTAGGAAAATATTTGACCGCGCCATTCTAGGTAAAGAGGCTGAAAAATAATGGAACTGGATCCTTCAACAGGACAAAATCGAGCGCTTTTTGAGCGCTTGCACATCGACTTGCCATTACTGCTGGGTATTTTGTTATTGATGGGGTTTGGGCTGGTCGTGATGTACAGCGCCAGCGGTCAGAGCTTAACTATGATGGATCGCCAAGCTATGCGTATGGTACTGGCTCTTGGTGTGATGATCTTTCTTGCTCAAATTTCCCCAAGAACTTATGAGTCTCTTGCACCCTTTATGTTTTTCTGTGGCGTACTGCTGTTGCTCGGCGTGCTGTTTTTTGGCGAATCGTCCAAGGGAGCTCAGCGCTGGTTAAATTTAGGCTTTGTTCGTTTTCAGCCCTCAGAATTGCTTAAACTCGCAGTGCCTCTCATGGTCGCTCGCTACATAGGGAAACGTTCTCTTCCACCCACCTTTAAAACCCTAGTCGTTTCGCTGTTAATGGTGTTTATCCCTACCGTGCTAATCGCGAAGCAGCCCGATCTTGGCACTTCAATATTGATTGCAGCCTCCGGCATTTTTGTCATTTTCTTATCTGGAATAAGCTGGCGAATCATTTTTTCTGCCGCCGTGGCTTTGGGTGGCTTCATACCTGTGCTTTGGTTCTTTCTGATGCGTGAATATCAAAAAACCCGAGTCAGAACACTTTTCAATCCGGAATCCGATCCACTCGGTGCAGGCTATCATATCATTCAGAGTAAAATAGCCATTGGGTCTGGTGGGTTGTCAGGAAAAGGATGGCTACACGGCACACAGTCGCAACTTGAATTCTTACCTGAGCGGCACACCGACTTCATTTTTGCCGTCATTGCTGAAGAGTGGGGCATGATTGGCATCTTGTGTTTACTCGCTATTTATCTTTTTATCATCGGACGTGGTCTATACCTCGCGAGCAACGCACAAACGGCTTTCGGCCGAATGATGGCTGGAAGTATTGTACTCAGCTTCTTTGTTTACGTTTTTGTAAATATAGGTATGGTCAGTGGTATTTTACCCGTGGTTGGTGTTCCCTTGGCTCTCATCAGCTATGGTGGCACATCCATGGTCACTCTCATGGCTGGCTTTGGCATACTGATGTCTATCCACACTCACCGAAAAGCATTTTCTAAGGCAACCTAAGCATGAGAAACTCCCTATTTATCTTTATATTAACGAGTCTATTTCTCATCGGTTGTAGCTCTTCAAGCCGCTATTCAATAACAGACGACGTGGCCCCTAACACGCCACTCTCGGTTGGGCATATTGAAGATGCACATCCGCAATACGAACCCTATAGTTTGGGCGGCAACAAGAATTACACTTTGAGAGGCATAAACTACACCATTGTCAAAGAGGCCAAAGGATTTACAGAGAAAGGCCAAGCCTCGTGGTATGGAAAAAAGTTTCATGGACATCTGACATCCAACGGTGAAATCTACGACATGTATTCGATGACGGCCGCCCATAAAACGTTGCCGTTACCCAGCTACGTTAAAGTAACGAATTTAGATAACAAAAAAACCGCGATCGTTCGGGTAAACGATCGTGGTCCCTTTCATGAGGGACGAATTATTGATTTAAGTTACGCTGCCGCTTACAAATTGGGTGTAGTTCAAACCGGGACTGCGAATGTGGCTATCGAAGTCATCACCATCGATAAACCCATCACGACGTCACCACAGAAAAAGAAGGCTCAATATCTCATCCAAGTTGCCTCTGCAAAATCAGAGCAAAGAATACGAACTTTATCCGAACAATTGAGTCAAACATTGACGGTTGAAAGCTTTGTAGACAGTGTGAATGGCAGTCATCGCGTATTTTTAGGGCCATTTAATGACGATGCCCTGACTCAACAAACGCTAGAAAAAGTTAAATTACTCGGTTACGAGACCGCCTTCATCAAAGCGCAACCCGTCACTCAGTGACTTATCAAATCCAGTGATCTTGATTCAAGCTCTGGTTTGATAGGTCGTTTCTGTTAAGATATGGACAGTTAATAAGATAATTTGCATTCCTCATGAAAAAACACACATTCTTAAAACCGATTCTAGCGTCTTCTATTGCGCTTTCTGCAACCTTTACTAGCTCAGTATTTTCTGCGCCTATCGTGATACCTGATGCTCCTCAAATTGCCGCTAAAGGCTATGTGTTGATGGACTACCATTCAGGTAAAGTGCTGGCAGAAAAAGAGATGAACACCAAACTTTCACCTGCAAGTTTGACGAAAATGATGACCAGTTACGTGATTGGCCAAGAACTTAAACGTGGCAATATCTCTCCACAAGATAAAGTGGTGGTCAGTAAAAATGCGTGGGCTAAAAACTTCCCTGACTCGTCTAAAATGTTTATTGAAGTCGGCACCACCGTTACCGTAGAAGAACTGAACAAAGGTATCATCATTCAGTCTGGTAATGACGCTTGCGTGGCGATGGCTGAACACATTGCTGGCTCAGAAGACGCTTTTGTTGACCTAATGAATGCGTGGGCAAGTTCACTAAAAATGAGCAATACGCACTTTGCTAACGTACACGGTCTAGATAACCCAAATCTCTATTCAACTCCATATGACATGGCGCTACTAGGTCAAGCGTTGATTCGTGATGTACCAAACGAGTACCGTATTTATTCAGAGCAGAAATATACCTATAACGGGATTACCCAGTACAACCGAAATGGTTTGCTGTGGGATAAAAGTATGAACGTAGATGGTATTAAAACCGGTCATACGAGTAATGCAGGGTACAGTTTAGTTAGCTCTGCAACGGAAGGGAAAATGCGCCTCATTGCTGTGGTTATGGGGACCAAAGATGAAAATGCTCGTAAATCAGAAAGTAAAAAACTTCTGAGCTATGGCTTTAGATTCTTCGAAACCGTTGCGCCACACAAAGCAGGTGAAACATTCGTCGAAGAAAAAATCTGGATGGGTGACAAGGATAAAGTGGCGCTTGGTGTCAATGAAGATACTTACGTTACACTCCCTCGCGGTCAAGCGAAGGATCTCAGCGCAAGCTTTGTTCTTGAAAAAGAGCTCAGAGCGCCAATAAGCCAAGGTGATGTGGTCGGTAAGCTTTACTACCAGCTTGATGGCAAAGACGTGGCTGAATACCCTCTTTTGGCATTAGAGAATGTTGATGAAGGCAGCATATTTAGCCGTCTTTGGGACTACATTATATTACTTTTCAAAGGGTTATTCTGATATCCCTTGTAGAAGATAAAACAAAGCCGCCTTACCGCGGCTTTGTGATTATTGAGTTCCATCAACATTCGCTGTAGTATTCGCCACCGCTAATCGAATTATCAACGGGAGTTTCCATTATGCTGACTATCAACTCTGATGCAAAACTCAAAGACTTACTCGAGTTTCCTTGTTCATTTACCTACAAGGTGATGGGCCACGCAAAGCCCGAACTTCCAGAGAAGGTTCTTGAAGTTATCCAACGTCACGCTCCAGGTGATTACAGCCCACGAGTTAAACCCAGTGCAAAAGGGACTTATCACTCCTTATCGATTAACATTACCGCCACCTCTATCGAGCAAGTTGAAATACTGTACAAAGAGCTAGGCGAGATCGATATCGTACGTATGGTTCTG
This sequence comes from Vibrio sp. B1-2, assembly GCF_963888445.1. NCBI lineage: Bacteria > Pseudomonadati > Pseudomonadota > Gammaproteobacteria > Vibrionales > Vibrionaceae > Vibrio > Vibrio sp. B1-2. Next base: position 91,933 of record NZ_CAWPJH010000033.1, on the reverse strand, counting down.
TAGTCCAAAAACCGTGATTGAGATGCCTAGCCTCTCATTTTTTGATTTATTCAATTTTTTTTGAAAGCAGCTTTGGCTGCTTTTTTAATATAAATCATATAGCTAGCATATACCCCATCACACTAAGGACAAATTTATCGTCCTCATTAGTAGTCCATTCGCTGGAAGAAGTTTATAATCCAAAAACTTTATTTATACGGTAGATGAGTCACGCTGATGTTAAATTCGCTTGTTGTAAAACGTCTGGGGCGCCAAGAATACCTTCCTGTATGGGAAGCTATGCATGAATTTACCGATACAAGAACCGAAAGCACACCGGATCAGATTTGGCTTGTCGAACATCAACCAGTTTTTACCCAAGGCCAAGCAGGTAAAGCTGAGCATCTTCTCAATACTGGCGATATTCCAGTGGTACAAAGTGACCGAGGCGGCCAAGTTACCTACCATGGTCCAGGCCAACTGGTGGCTTATTTCTTGATCGATTTGCGCCGCAAAAAATTAGGTGTAAGAGAGTTAGTGACCAAAATTGAACAGATCGTGATCAATACCTTGCAAGCATACCGTATTGACTCAGCCGCAAGACCGGATGCCCCTGGTGTCTATGTCAAAGGGAAAAAAATCTGCTCTCTTGGGTTACGGATCCGTAAAGGTTGTTCGTTTCATGGTTTAGCGCTAAACGTCAACATGGATCTCTCCCCTTTCCTACGCATTAACCCTTGTGGCTATCAGGGTTTAGAAATGGCCCAAGTCAGTGAACTGGGCGGCCCGACAGAACTACAAACCGTAGAAAAACAACTTATAATAGAACTCGTTAACATATTGGCTTACGAGCAAGTAGAATTCAGCACAGAAGCACCTCTTCAAAGGTAAAAAGCATGAGCAAACCGATCCAAATGGAAAAAGGCGTTAAATACCGCGACGCTGATAAGATGGCATTAATTCCTGTAAAAAATATGCCAGCCGCCGAACAAAAAGAAGTTTTGCGTAAGCCCGAGTGGATGAAAATTAAGCTGCCGAGTGATAGCCAACGCATCCAAGAGATCAAATCGGCAATGCGTAAAAATAATCTCCATTCGGTGTGTGAAGAAGCGTCTTGCCCTAACCTAGCAGAATGCTTTAACCACGGAACCGCCACCTTTATGATTTTAGGCGCCATCTGTACAAGACGGTGCCCATTTTGTGACGTTGCTCATGGACGGCCAAATGCCCCAGAGACAAACGAACCACAAAAACTGGCGCAAACCATTAAGGATATGAAGTTGAAATACGTGGTTATCACCTCAGTTGACCGTGATGACCTACGTGATGGTGGTGCCCAACATTTTGCCGACTGTAACCGTGAAATTCGAGCATTAAACCCAGAGATCCGTATCGAAACGTTAGTACCGGATTTTCGTGGCCGAATGGATATCGCCCTTGAACTACTCAAAGATAACCCACCGGATGTGTTTAACCACAACTTAGAAACCGCACCACGTCTATATCGTAAGGCGCGTCCTGGGGCAAACTATAAATGGTCACTGGAACTGTTGAAGAAATTCAAGCAACAACATCCAAGTATCCCTACCAAATCAGGCATCATGATGGGGCTTGGTGAAACAAAAGAAGAGATAGTGGAAGTATTGAAAGATCTTCGCGCTCACGACGTCACAATGCTGACTCTTGGTCAATATTTAGCACCGAGTCGCCATCACCTGCCAGTTGAACGCTACGTTCCACCGTCTGAATTTGACGAACTTAAAGAGATCGCACTAGAGCTTGGATTTACTCACGCCGCCTGTGGCCCGTTCGTACGTTCCTCCTATCATGCGGATATGCAAGCCAAAGGGCTAGAAGTGAAATAACCACACAGCACAAGTTCAATCAAGCCGATGTTCACTCAAGCCGATGTTCACTCATCGGTTTTTGAGACTCTGCTCGGTTAATGATTGAAGCTTGAATATTGATTCTATGTTCTATAGGCTAACGGCATAGAAAATAGATAACAAAGCTAGGGATTTATTAATATGAAAACGATCAGTACATTAGCACTTGTTACAGCCACTTTAATGGCCGGTTGTGCATCTAATACTCAGCAAGATAACTATCGTGAAGCCTCCTTTGAGCTTTGTAATACTGAAGTCAACATTTACTCTGTGAGTGATGATGGCCGCGTTCGTATTGTCTGCGCTGACGGCTCTAAGTTTGCCTTAAATAGCGAAAAGACACTTGATACTATGCGCAATATTAATATTGAGTATTGTGATGGTGAAGGTTTAGGCAAATTTAACGAGAGCACTAAATATTACTCTTTTCAATGTAAGTCAGGCACATTGCTCAGCATTGCAAAATAGTTCTGCAGAGCACATTCAATAGCGAGAGGCCACTCTTCTTATTGGTGCTCAATAAAATAAATAATGACCAAATAAAAAAGCTCCTAAATATTAGGAGCTTTTTTATTGTGCGTAAAACTACGCGTATACAGGCAAACGCTTACAAATTTCTAACACTTTTGCCTTCGTTGCTTGAATAACAGATTCATCACCCATGTTGTCCAAAATATCACACATCCATCCAGCTAGTGCTTTCGCATCAGCTTCAGTAAAACCACGGCGAGTAATTGATGGAGAACCCACACGGATGCCAGAGGTCACAAATGGGCTACGCGGATCATTCGGTACAGAGTTTTTGTTCACTGTAATGTTAGCCGCACCCAATGCCGCATCAGCATCTTTACCTGTAATATTTTTATCGATCAAATCGACAAGGAACAGGTGATTTTCTGTGGAACCTGAAACAATGTTGTAACCACGAGCCAAAAACTCGGCCACCATCGCTTTCGCATTGGCGACAACGCGTTTTTGATACTCTTTGAACTCTGGTTCTAGAGCTTCTTTGAACGCGACCGCTTTACCTGCGATAACGTGCATTAAAGGACCACCTTGACCACCAGGGAATACGGCTGAGTTAAGCTTCTTATATAAGTCTTCACCTGCATTCGAAAGAATAAGGCCACCACGAGGACCTGCCAGTGTTTTGTGGGTAGTGGTCGTCACTACGTGGGCATGAGGAACAGGGTTAGGGTAAACACCCGCCGCAATCAAACCAGCTACATGCGCCATATCAACAAACAAGTAAGCACCCACTTTATCAGCAATTTCACGCATTCTTTTCCAGTCGCAAACTTGTGAATAAGCAGAGAAGCCACCGATGATCATTTTTGGCTGATGCTCAACCGCTAATGCTTCCATCTCTTCGTAGTTAATTTGACCTTTTGCATCAATGCCATAAGGAATGATGTTGTACAGCTTACCGGAAAAGTTGACAGGAGAACCGTGAGTCAAATGACCACCGTGTGCCAAGCTCATTCCTAATACGGTATCACCTGCGTTAAGCAACGCCATATAAACCGCGTTGTTTGCTTGTGAGCCAGAATGCGGCTGCACGTTCGCATAGTCTGCGCCAAACAGTTCACACGCACGTTCAATCGCCAGTGTTTCTACTTTATCGACAAACTCACAACCACCGTAATAGCGTTTACCTGGGTAACCTTCAGCGTATTTATTGGTGAGCTGTGAACCTTGCGCTTCCATTACACGTGGACTTGTGTAGTTTTCCGAAGCGATAAGTTCAATGTGTTCTTCCTGACGAAGAGTCTCTTCTTGAATAGCTGCGAACAGGTCCGCATCGTAATCTGCGATGTTCATATCACGCTTAAGCATCTGTATCTCCTGACTCAGATTTTACTGAAAGTTTCAAAAAAACCACACAACGACCAAAAGCAAACGTTTTCGTCACCGTAATATGGCGCACATTCTACATAATTTGATCTGGGTCATAAAGAACAAATTACAGAAATTATCATGCAGTTTTTTCATAATGGATAGTGAGGTAACTCATGCTAAACAGTAAGTTGGATAATGATGAGTTAGTATGTCAACCATTCTGCTTTACACCTTGTAAAGCTGCAATTACATAGGTTTACCTCAATTTTCACTCTCTATCTACCGAAAATATTACTTTTTCTTTACTATGCTCGCCATTCTTAGCTATTAAAATTATTTATCGATGCGAACACACACACGTAAAGAAGATTGGGTTGCCATTTTAACGGGAACCTTTTTGGTCGCACAAGGCGTCTTCTTTCTCCAGTCCGCTCATTTACTGACAGGTGGAACCGCTGGTTTAGCACTGCTGATCAGCCAGTTAGTCCCAGCCTCATTTGGTAGCATTTATTTTTTGGCTAACACCCCTTTTTACATTTTAGCTTGGAAACGATTTGGTCATCGCTTTGCCATCAACAGCGCGCTATCCGGCGCATTAGTCTCTATTTTTGCGGACCATCTTTATTTGGTAATTTCTTTGGAAATGGTCAATGAAATTTACTGCGCCATTGCCGGGGGATTATTAATGGGTCTTGGCATGTTAATTCTCTTTCGTCACCGTTCCAGCTTGGGTGGCTTTAATGTCTTGTGTTTGTTTATTCAAGATAAATTTGGGATCCCTGTTGGCAAAAGTCAGTTGGTTATAGATTGCTCAATTTTAGCTGCTTCTGCCTTTTTTGTTTCGTTTTCCATTGCCACACTGTCTGTGCTCGGGGCTGTCTCACTTAACCTTGTGTTAGCAATGAATCATAAACCCACATGATATAGCGTGACTTACCCTTAAGCTGTCGCAATATCCATAAGATTAAGAAGAGATAAAAACACAATCAAATTTAGCTTTAATTCTTACACCGTAAATACCCTCCATTATTTTCATTTAAACATTAGCTAGCTCTTATATAAAGGTCGTCTAACAAGGTGACCACATTAAGTTAATGCAGTAATAGTAAGTGATTACATCACCTTATCCGACTCTCCGTACTCTATCTCAAATTGAAAAACCCAAAATACAGTCACCCATTCCATATATCACACATCGCGTCTTATTTTTGATGCACCTGATCAGTTGAAGTCGTCGGAGCTTAATATGAGAATGCACTGCTAAAAAATAATTATTATTCGTTACCTTAATAATTGAGCGGTTAGGAGCTTCTACAATGGGTGAAAGAGGAAGGATCCGTATTTCTAACTATCAAGGTAAATTTTTCTACCGCCTGATAGATTGCTTAGTAATACTGATCACAATGTATATTACACTAAAGTTTCACTCACATATCGTTACTATATCTTATATATCTGTGGGACTTTTAGGGGTTATTTTTTATTCATTTATTGCTGAAAGCCTTGATATATACAGCGGTTGGCGAACCACAAAACTTAGAGTTTTAACTCTACACACTGCTTTTTGTTGGGCTTCAACTGTTGGCTGCTTAACTTTAGTTGGTTATTTCACAAAAACTGGAAGCGATTTCTCACGTTTAATTTTAGGTTTTTGGTTTGTCGGATCATTTATTTTATTACTGCTTTGGCGCTTCGTCGCATTTACAGTCATTTACTATCTACACAAAAAAGGTTATCACACCACTAAAGCGGTCATTATCGGCATGACACCGCAGGGTCTGGAACTATCGAAAAATCTCATAAATAACCCTGAGTTAGGTATTAAACTGACGGGCTTTTACGATGATAGGGGTGATGAACGTATCGCAAGCGATATTCCAGTGCTCGGTAAAGTTAATGATGCATTAACACTTGCCAAAAACGGTGAAGTAAAAAGTGTGTACATAGCACTACCAATGCAAGCCCAGCATCGAATCAGCAAGATTCTAGAGGCCTTTTCGGATAGCACAGTGAATACCTATATTGTGCCGGATTTTTTCACCTTCAATTTACTGCATTCGCGTTGGTATACCATCGGCGATGTTAATGCTTTTAGTATTTTTGATACACCGTTCAATGGGTTAGGTACGTGGCTAAAACGTTTTGAAGATTTAGTCTTAAGTAGTCTTATCTTGATTTTAATCAGTCCTGTCCTTATTGCGGTTGCAGTAGGCGTAAAACTCAGCTCGCCCGGCCCTATTATTTTCAAACAGATGCGTTATGGGCTGGATGGAAAGTCTATCAAAGTATGGAAATTCAGAAGCATGCGTGCCATGGACAATGGGAACAAAGTGACACAAGCAACAAAAAATGATCCCCGAGTGACTCCTTTTGGTGCGTTTATTCGGAAGACGTCACTAGATGAGCTACCACAGTTTATTAATGTGCTTCAAGGTCGAATGTCTATTGTCGGCCCTCGCCCTCATGCCGTAGCGCACAACGAAGAGTATCGAACGATCGTTAACCGCTACATGCTGAGACATAAAGTAAAACCAGGAATTACTGGCTGGGCACAAATTAATGGCTGGCGTGGTGAAACCGATACGCTAGATAAAATGGAAAAACGTGTCCAATTTGATTTGGACTATATACACAGATGGTCGTTGTGGTTCGACATCAAAATCGTATTTCTTACCGTATTTAAAGGATTTGTAGGCAAGAATGCTTACTAGAATGGATAAAGCATACTCATATGAAAACAACTAATTTAAATAGAATCGCGTCCTTTGGTTTGGCTTTTTTTGCGTTATCAGCCGTACAAGCAAAACCGCAACCCAACCCAATTATGACTGAGTCAGGGATTGCTATTGTACCGTTTTTAAACTTATCAACGGGTTATAACGACAACTTAGCAAAAGCGTCACAAGATCTCGAACATTCCCAATATTCAGTGTTCGAACCAGGTATCGGTTTAGCAATAGAGCCGACAAGTGGCCAGAAACATCGCGTAGGTTATCGACTACAAAGAGGCGATTTTTTCAGCTCTAGCAAAGATAACTACACTGACCATTTCTTTGATTTAGCCAGTGACTGGGAGCTCAATTCCAAGCATCGAGTTGACTTCAGCTATGCTCTTGCATTAACTCATGAACAGCGTGGTGATAACGATACGACACTCAATTTGTCGTACAACGAATACAACACCAATAACGTCAACCTCGGTTACGGTTTTGGTGGTGAAGACGCCAAAGGCCGAATAGAAACCAACCTTGGTTGGGGCAATTTGGACTATAAAAACAACCAAAATATTACTCAATACCAAAATTGGGATGAATTACGATTCAACAGCTCTCTATACTATAAAGCGCTGCCAAAAACATCGTTGGTTTTCCAAATTATCGTTAATGATAGGCATTATAGTGATATAGCCCCAGGCTCAACTCTCAAAGACAGCACCCATTATATGGGATATGTTGGTACCTCGTGGGACGCAACAGGGAAACTGCAGGGAAATGCCAAGGTCGGTATGCAACATAAAGATTTTGAATCCTCTTCTAGAGAAGATTTCGACTCTTTTTCATGGGATATTGATGTCACTTATCTCATCCGCACATACTCTGCAGTGCAGTTGAAAACAAATCGTAAATCAACCGATACTGACGGTACAGGTGATTCAATCGATACCAAAGTGTATAACGCAAATTGGACACACAATTGGAGTGACATCATCTCTTCTAACGTCGATTATTCTCTATTAAGCGAGAATTACACCAGCACTGCTCGCGACGATGACACCAGTAAGGTAACACTTTCATTAAGCTACGATTTTCGTCGTTGGCTAACATTCAAAGTCGGCTACCAACTTGAATCAAGAGATTCCAGCATCAGTTCGTTAAGCTACGATCAAAATGTTTATTACTTTGCTATTGAAGGTGTGATGTAACTTACGATGAAGTACTTCTTAGTCATTCTATTGAGTTGTCTTTCCTGGTCAACATTGGCCAATGAGAGTTTTTATAAGTTAGGCGTTGGGGATCAAATTCGGATTCAAGTTTATGATGAACCAGAGTTATCTATTGAAACGCGTGTGGGTGACAGTGGTAACATTGATTACCCTTTTTTGGGACGAATTAAACTGAAAGGAAAAACGATTGAGGAAGTAAAAACTGTTATCCACAATGGTTTAATCGATGGGTATCTGGTTAACCCCAATGTTTTTGTCAGCATAGTCGAATATCGTCCCTATTTTATCAACGGACAAGTGAAAATATCCGGGAGTTACCCGTATCATCCGGGGTTAACCGTAAACAAAGCCATTACGATTGCGGGTGGATTCACTGAGCGAGCGTCTAAAACTAAGATCTATATATCATCAAGTGATGCTCCTGAGGCCAAGCCAGTAAAAGTAACATTGCTTCATAAAATTCAGCCTGGTGACATTCTCACCGTAGAAGAAAGCTTTTTTTAGGTAACTTAGTTGTATGGAAAACTCTTTAATTAAAAATCACTTGAACTCAGATGAAGTTATTGATATTCGTCAGTATTTTCATGTTCTTCTCAACTATAAATGGCGTATTCTACTTTTTTCTACAATGGTTACCGCCATCGCCGTATTGATTGCATTATCAATTCCTTCGCAATATACCGCTCGCGCCTCATTGATCATCGAATCAAAGCAAGCAAAAGCTGTTTCGATTGAAGACATCTATGGTTTAGATACCAAAAGCCAAGAATACTATTTGACTCAAATAGAGATCTTGAAATCAGACCGAGTCGCAGAGGAAGTCATTAAACGCCTTAACCTTGCCAGCCACCCAGAATTTGACCCTACTGTAGAAAATAATCAAAAAACTGGGTTTAAATTCGATGTATTAGAATGGTTTCCTGTTCTAAAATCGTTCAAGAAAGAGCCAGCGGAAATATCACAGGAAGACCAAAACTATCGAACTAGCCGATTGGTTCTGGCTAAGTTTAAGCGTGGGCTAGAAGTTAGCCCAATAAGAAAAACTCAACTAGTGAATATTTTCTACACCAGTAAAGACCCTAAATTATCGGCTAAAATTACCAATGAGATTGGTAGCGTCTTTATGGATAGTCATATCGAAGACAAACTTCAAGTTGAACTGAAGGCGAATAGCTGGCTCAACAACCGCATGGGTGATTTGCGCGAACAACTAAAAAAGTCAGAAGCTCAACTACAAACATTTTTAAAATCTGAAGGGCTAGTTGATATCCAAGGCGTTGAAAGCCTAGCATCTCAAGAACTTGAAGAACTGACCTCTCAATTGAATAAAACGAGAGATAGACGTGTTGCAGCTGAGACTCTTTATTTGGTCGCTCAAACGTACAGCCGTCAAGATGGTGACCTCTCTGCCCTTGCATCTATCCCAGAGATCTCTAACCACCCGACGATACGAGATGTCAAATTGGCTGAAGTGCAAGCTGAAAAGAAAGTCTCGGAACTATCAAAACGTTATGGTGACAAACACCCAAAGCTAAAATCAGCTCAAGCCGAACTAGCCTCTGTTAAACGCAATTTAAATTCCGAACTAAAACAGCTACTAAACGGGATCAACAATGAGTTACAGGCTGCTAAGCAAGCAGAGAGTTCTTTACACAGGGAACTTGAGAAACGCAAATCAGAGTTTCAAAGCCTCTCCGTAAAAAATGCACGATATTCAGAGCTAAAGCGCGAAGTCCAAACAAACCGAGAGCTGTTTGATCTCTTTTTAAGTCGTCAAAAAGAGACCAGTGCATCGAGCGACTTTAATGCTACGATTGCTCGTTTTACCGATTTTGCCAATCCACCCCTAGCCCCAAGTAAGCCGAACCGTAAACTGATTGTATTATTAGCGTTCGTCGCTTCGTTTGGTTTGGCATGTGTTGTTGCTTTCATTGCTGATGCGGTAAACGATACATTCCTTGATGTAAAACAGGTCGAAAAACAGTTATCACTAAACTTGCTCGGTATTATACCGGCAATTAAAACTCGAGGCCCCCTAACGCTAAAAACCTATTTTGATTCGAAACACCGAGAGCTAACAGAAGCGATTAGAACCGTTCGGACTGGTTATTTACTTGCCAACACCAACAAAGATCATCATGTGGTAATGGTTACTTCTTCATTACCTGAGGAAGGAAAAACAACCTCGAGTATCAATTTGGCTTTTTCACTGGCACAAATGGAAAAAACACTGCTGATTGACTGCGATTTGAGAAAACCATCGGTTGCACACCGTTTTGGCATCTCTGGTTCACAGCCAGGAATGAGCAACTTGCTCATAGGTACGCATACCATAGAAGAGTGTCTCTATACCGATGAAGAATCAGGGCTTGATGTTTTGGCAGCAGGAGTCGTGACAGACAATCCTCTTGAACTTATCTCCTCGCCTAAGTTTGCCTCACTACTCGAAGAGCTAAAGACACGCTATAGCAGAATTGTGATTGATACACCTCCGTGTTTAGCCGTTAGTGATGCATTTATGCTGTCACAGTACGTGGACTCGACCATACTCGTGATCAATGCTCCACACACACGTACTAAAGTGGCTAGAGATGTGGTCGGACGCTTAACGCAGCAAGGAGCGAGAATTGATGGCGTCATATTGAACAAACTGAACACCAAAAAAGCCTCTAATTATAGCGGTTATCATCAATATCAATCCTATTACGGCCCAGAAAAATAACCATGAAGGTCGTGAATCACCCTTTTTTAGCCCATGCTTTGCGTTTGAGCATTGGGCTAACTGCACTCGTTACTCTCTATTTTGCATTTCATTTTTTGACGGCGTCCATTTACGCGCTAGCAACAGAAAGAAATATCGACTACTGGACAAAACACAGTGATGGTGTAACTTTAGAGCAAGTGAATGAGACAAAACTCATGATACTAAAGGCCCTACAACACCACAGAGACCATCCTCATTACCACAATTTACTGGGTAAGGTGTATGAGTGGGAAGCCTATTTGGGCGATGATGTAGATAAAAAGAGCCGCTTGCTCAATGCAAAAAAGGCCTACTTGGAAAGTGCATTATTGAGACCCACTTGGTCAGACACATGGGCTGATTTATTGGTGATTGAAACTCAGTTGAAAGGGGAAAATATTGATCTCTATTTTGCACAAGCCAACAGATATGGGCCTTTTACACCCAAAGTGAACAACACACTTTCCCAGATTGGCCTTAACCATTGGTCTATTTTTTCAGCGCCGCAGCGAACTATCATTATTGATCACGCCGCAAGAGCATTAGCTCATCCTCAAAGCCGAGGAGAAGCCTACCAGTATCTAAAATCAAACGGTCTCTTAAAATTTACCTGTGCAGCTATTATTTATAACCCTCAACGTTATACTGAGAAAAATAATCTCTGCAAGAGAGCGCTAGAGTGATCTCGATGATAAAACATTATTCAATAAACCGGCCTATCGCCTTGTTCATGTTAGCCTTGCTTTCTCTTGGTACGGCTTCGCTATCACTGGCAAAAACACTGAATATTCATGCTGAGATACCGATATTTTTGGAAAAGTCACTCGGCGGTGATATTTATCTCCACTTTACACTTGCGCTATTCATTACCTTGGTTTTTATCCGAGTAATTTCCGCCACTCTTTCCCCTATACAGAGCATCTTTCTCGCCATAGTTATCGTCTCGACCTGTTGCGTAATTGATGAAAGTTTACAAATGTTATCGAGTTCACGATCATTCTCTTTGCTCGATTTAGGGGCAAGCTTACTTGGTATAACAATGGCCTCAATAATCTATTACGTTACTAGCAGACTTCAATCTTCAAACTTATGCTCCAAACTAAGACAACCTCGCGCATAAAAACGCCTTAAGAATGAGAATCGAACCCTTATTAACAGAAGTACGATATCACTGGATGTACTACTTCACTTATAATCATCGCAACAGTAAATCGTAGGCTTTTAGGACTTACCAATGAAAAAATCACTATGGATATTTTGGATTGCTATTTCAGCTTTGCTGGCTAGTTCAAGGTTATATGCCGAAACAGAAATTACTTGTTCACTTTATAAAAACCATAAAGTGGCCACAGACACAATAAGAGCCAGCCTAGAACAAGCAGACGACGCCATTATTTCTCTGCAAGCTTTAATGAAACTATGCCCAAGCATGGCACTAGAAATGGCGGACCTAGCGTCTACTCTACACCCACAACTAGCACTCGATATCTTCAATACGGTATTTGACCATATATCGAGTGACCAAGTCGCAGCTTTGACTGCGATACTCGTTAAAAATGCACCTCAAGAGATGCGTTCTGAAGTCATTCAGCTTGCTGTCACTAAATCACCAGAGTCAGCTCAAGCTATCGTTGATGCTGTTATTGCAATGGATTTAATGGACTCAACCGATGTGATTGTTGCTGCAATCTCCGGTGGCGCTGACCCAGCGACCATTACTGAACCGACAGCGGCAGGTACTCCATCGGCTTTACCTGGTGGCTTACCTCCAGTCGCAACGGTGCCAGGTAACACCACAACACTTGGAACCGGCAATGGCAGTGGTGGTGGTACCGCTTCACCAAACTGATCGTTTAATTCGATGCTTTCATCCAGTTTAGGGCAGGTATATTCCTGCCCTTCTTAATTGATATTAATAGTATGCGTCTAATAGAAAAATCCATTTTCCCAATATTTCTCATTTTTATATTTTGGCTGCCCATACCTTTAGGTAGTAATCGCCCATTAGCATGGTCATTCAATGAAATCTGGATTGCATTGCTGCTTATTGCCTGTTTATTCAACTACTCTTTTGAGCACTGGAAAAACTGTCTGATAAAGGGAAAATTAGTCATCATTCCCATCGCACTTATCACTTGCTGGTCATTCATCCAAAGTATTCCACAACTTGGTATAACTCAGGATCCTAGTTTAGTCTTTGTCTCTGCAATCAAATCGCTCCACTATTTCCAGTTTTGTCTTATTGCTCTTGTCCTTATCGACACACCTAAAAAATTAAAACTTCTCGCAGTAGTCATGGTTAGCAGTGGAATTTGCCAAGGCTTTTACGCTGGCGTGATTTTGCTACTCAACCTAGATCATTCGATAATTTTCAAGCTGCCACTAGGAAATAGAGCCTCCGGAAGCTTTGTCTATCATAATCATCTGGCAAACTTCTTGATGCTGAATCTCTGCATTGGATTTGGCTTATTAATTGCAAAACTCGATAGCTCACATAAAACCGGATTTAGAAATATCACTAAACAGTTTTTAGCCGTGTTGCTGTCTGATAAAGCCTTTGTACGTTTAGGGCTCGTGATCATGGTGATTGCATTAGTCTTAACACGCTCAAGAATGGGAAATATGGCTTTCTTTATCGCCCTAACCGTAGGTTGTGTGCTGTTGCTATTGTTTTACAAGCCGAAACCCAAAAGTGTTTATGTGCTTATAATCAGTTTATTCATCATTGATACGTTCATCGTGAGCCAATGGTTTGGATTGGAGAAAGTCAAACAACGTCTTATTGAAACTAGCTTGGAAAGTGAATCAAGAGATGATGTTGTCAGATATTCCCTAGTTGCAATACAAGAAAGGCCTCTGACTGGCTTTGGGGCTGGTACTTTCTACTCCACTTTTCCTTCCTACAATCAAGGGAAAGTAAAACTGTTTTACGATCATGCTCATAATGACTACATCCAATTCACATTAGAATCAGGCCTTGTCATGGTTTCGATATTAGGTGTAATGATCTTAGTCGCCGCCCAACGCGCATTTTATGCGTTTAAAAACCGCAGAAATAGATTGATGAAAGGGATCGGATTATCATCCATGATGGCTATTATTGGTATGTTGATACACATGAGTGTTGATTTCCCACTTCAAGCTCCCGCAACAACACTTTATTTCTTGCTGTGTTTATTGATGGGACACTGGTCAAATTCAATGCCGAGTCTGGTCACTCGTTCAAAATATTCCTGATATATAAAAACGACTTTAAGTTGCAGGTAAACGAATGTATCCAACACCGCGCAGCTTCAAGTAGGAATGGTATACGTCCAAAACAATTCCTACTCCATATCTGGTTAATAAAAAATCCCTCGATTGTCTCGAGGGATTTTCAATTATTGAATTAAAACGATATCAATTAATCGAATACAAACTGCAAGCCTTCAACTAACCAACCACCAGTCCAAACATTAATCTGCTTGATGCGTTTACCTTGCGGCACAGTGTACGTTTCAACTTTTTTGTTGCTAGCATAGTGGGTTGAACCCAATAACACGCTAGAGCCATCCTTCATCGTGAACTTAATCGCCACTATGTGGTAACCACCCCAGTTATAAAGACCAGAGGTAACTTCCACGGATTGCAATTGATCAAGAGCAATCGGTGCTCTTAGCACACCACCGTTAGTACCTTGTACTGGGCCGCCCACCAAGTTATTGGCCGTCGTGCCGATCGCATCGATCGCAAAACCAGAACGCAGATACATCTGGTTATCCGCCGTCACGACACGTTGCGATTGCTGAGTATTTGAGTAACCAAAAATTGGAGACTCACCACCCACCGTTGCACGTAATGTACTCGAACGGTATGTATTATGGCTCAACCAACTTGGCTCAACAAAAGTAGGTAAAGTGCCATCTTGATTGATGTTGGTCAGGTGGAAAGCGTGCTGGTTCCAAATACGAGTCGCATTCTTCCAAGGTTTTGCACTGTCCGCCGATTCATAAACAAACACACCATGGTTAACGACATAGTTTTTATCAAAATCATTAGCAACAACAATCAGCTCTGCATTATTGTCACCTTCCAGATCGACCACGATAGGATATTCCCAAAGTGTCGCCGTTGAGTGCGCTAACGAAGCACGTTCTTTACCCGTTTTGCCATCTAACACACGTACACGAGCATGGTCTTGCACGAGTACTTCATCGATACCATCATTATCAAAGTCATAGGCAGACACACCAATTTTGCCGCTGCCAGTATCATCGTTCGCAACAGACCAAACGCGCTCACCTTTGCTGTTATACATATCGACAGCGGCATAACCCGCGTAAACAATCCCTTTTACATCCAGATCATTGGTACCATTTAGCGTAGCTAACTCAAACTGAACACCGTCCAACAGCCAACCAGCGCTCCAAGCTTTAATGCCTTTAATACGACTACCTACTGGTACAGTAAAGCGCTCGGTCTGCTTGGAATAAGCATAGTTTTTAGAGCCCATAGAAATCACGCTACCGTTGCTCATTCTAAAATCGAGCGCCAATAAATGATAACCACCCCAATAGTATTTACCCCAAGTCAGATCAATCGCTTTAATATCTTTGACGTTAACTGCGGCATTAAGATTGCCTCCCGTACCACCGACTAAAGTCGAAGCAGAAGCACCAATCGCATCAATCGCGAATCCTGAACGAACAGAGATTTTACCATCGACCGCCAAAACAATAGAAGCAGGATTGCTATTAGGTTGATAACCGTAGATTTTTGAGAACTCAGTCGTTTCAACTGCTTGAGCTTTGCCTAAAAAGTTAGATACCGCCTGCACGCCACCGCCTGGATTGGCAGTATTGTTGATTTCCCACTTAATGGTGCCATCGTGTTCTAGCACAGCAAAACGTGCGTTATGCCCAGTTGATGCAGAAGCAGGAACTGAAGCGATAATCTCTGGCTCAGCATCATTATCTAGGTTAACCAGCGAAGAGAACCAAACTGCATCATTGGCATGATATTGCCAATTGATCGCGCCGTTATTTTGAAATAGAGTACCACCTGAAAAGACTTCTTGTTGCTGATCGCCATCGACATCAACGTTGATCGATGACGGTGCCCAAGGGTGGTTAAAAATCAGCCCTGTGTGGTAGTTATACACACCATCTGCAGCCAGAATTTCGACGCTGCCATCATGGTCTAAATCAGCCAACGTGATATCACCAACAATACGCCAGCCACTTTCTGTGGTTGGGATCTGTTTTTTGATGTTGCCTTGGTTATCCAAAATCGTGATGAATTGATCGCGATTGTTGGTTGTAACAATTTCAACGATTCCGTCACCATCCAGATCGCCTACGGCAGGAGAATAACGCGCATCCGCGATCACACCACCATTCGCATAACTCCACAACTCAGAACCATCCACACCACTTAAAGCACGCACTAAACCGCCATTGGCATATTTGTTTCCTTCAAATGTCACTACGATCAAATCTGCGACATCTTTTTCATCAATCTTGCCATCGCCATTGTCATCATTCAGTTGCGCGGCAACCGGCGTAACCATCACTTGGTTAGAATTAGGTTGGAAAGCACTGCCTTGCCAAGACCACTTAAGCTTCATATTGAGTGCAGAGCTGTCACCTTCATAAGGAACAACACGCATTGAACGAGGCTTTGAGAAATCAAGAGTTTCGCCATTGTAGGCTGTGACTGCTCGCATCTGCTCATTTTGAGTATGACCGCCAAATACCGCTAAACGGTTATAAGAGAGGTTATCCCAATCACTCAGCATGACACCTAAACCTTGTGGCGCTTCCACATCCACTTCATGAGCATAGATATAAGCAGGCAATGAGTAGCCTGAGCGCTCACCCTCTTTCAAACAGAAACGCTCACCCGTTTGGCGGCTAACGATACAAGCCTCAGGATAAGTTTCAGAAGCCAGCACTCGCATTGAGCGTGGTTTAGAAAAATCTAAATAAGTGCCGTTGTAGGCCTTAACATTCTTAAGATCTTCGTTGCCAGTATAACGATTGAACACAGCCAAACGGTTATAAGACAGGTTGTCCCAATCACTCAGCATGACAGAGACACCACTCGGAGCCTGTACATCGACTGGATGAGCATAAATCCAGCTAGGTAGGGAGTATCCCGAGCGCTCTCCTACATTCAAACAATATTTTTCGCCATTCAGGCGGCTGATAATACACCCTTCGGCTTCATTCGTTGTGGCTTGAGCCACGGTGCTACTTAGCGACAAAAGACTGACAGCAAGTGCAATATATTGAGACGTCATCTGTAAGACTCCCTTTACTTGGGGTTAATTTTTTCAAAGCCAGAAACGATATGCATCTGGTTGATTTTTTTGTAATTATTATTTTTCAAACCTAGGAACTGGTGAACTGGTATCGTGAATTGCCAATAAAAATCCGACGGAATTATCAATAAATGGAAGGGATATTTCAACACAACACGCATATTTTTACGCCTCACTAATGAGACATCTCAAAATTGAGAAACGAACCGACTACAGTGAATATCTCTCTGTTTTTTCAAGAAGCGTTTTATAGGTGCTGTTATACTTAAAGCAATTAGATAAAGAGGGTGGCATCTTGCGTTACATATTTATTTCACTTATTTTACTCAGCCTAAGCCCAGCTATTATCTCTGAAGTCATTTCTCATAATGTAATAGAATATGGTGCCATCGCGAATGATGGACAGGATGATTCATCCGCATTTCAAAATGCACTGAATCAATTAAATGATAATAATGTACTGATTATTCCCTCTGGCGAATATCAAATTTGCAAAACCCTTTATTTAAAGGAAAAGAATAACATTGAAATTATTGGCTCCATACACAGTAAATTAAAGAAATGTAGTCCATTTAATGGTGAGTATTTACTCAGTATCATGTACACACAAAATATCAAACTGCAAGGTCTCAGTTTTGAAGGGCTGAATAATGGTGACTTAGAACCTATATGGGGAGAACAAGGTGTCTACCTTGGCAGCACTAAAGGCACCTTAGTGGTTCAAAATCAATTTACTCGCTTTGGTGACGCGGCATTGCGTATGACCACAGCAAGCCAGGACTACTCTATACCACCCGGGTCGATGTCAATCAGAGTTAGCCACAATCGCTTTGAACATTGTGCTCAAGTAACCACAACGCAAGCGGCTGTGGGAACAGAAAGGCCAGGCACGCAAGATATTATTATTGACAATAATCAATTTAATGCGTGTAAATTAAAATTATCAGCACGGGCCGATACCAAAAGCGCCAAAGTCATTAATAACCAATTTGAAAATATTAATGGTACTTCAAATGAAGTCAGTTATTATTCTGATGTTTATTATTCAGGAAACACTTTTCATAACATAAATGGATTTGCCATAAATATTTACCCTAACTCTAGAACAGAGCAAAACATTCAATGGGGTAATATTTCAATTATTGGCAATTTTTTTGATACTGCTCAACAAGGAATACGCTTACAAAGCTTTAGTAAAAATAACCCGACCAATCAATCCATTAAAAACATTCAAATTAGCAATAATACATTTGAAAGGATTTACTTTGGTTCTGAAATAGAAAAAAAATATAAATCGATTATCCGAACTAACAGCCAAGATGATTTGGTTTCATTTGAAAATGTCAACATTACTGGAAATCAGTATCAATTAACACCATATAGTAAATTCATCTCAATTGACGATAAAAGCAAGCTTATTAACATTAAAAACAATGAACAACTTTATAATGAAAATTGTCATATACAGGATGTTATTAAAGATTGATAAGTGGCACCACCAGCAAGATGCAACTATTTAATCGAGTTCAAGAGTAAGCGACCACTATACAATTCAACGTTAAGAATATATTGCTTATACCATTCAAATAATACAATAAAAACCGCCAAAGGCGGTTTTTATACACATAAGGTTAGGTCACTAGATAAAACTATTTTTTTACCACTACCATTGACTGCTCAACTCGCTCACCAGAGACAGTATCTACAACCTGAGCATTAATGGTATATTCACCTTCGGGATAGCTTTTATCGAAATTAATTCCACGCACTTTTGAATAAGTATCACCTGAAGCAATAACCCATTTCTCTCTCGCGTTGACAGGAATAATCAAACCATCAGGACCTGCCGCTGTCATCCAGAACTCGACGTTAGCTTCTCCCTCACGGCCATTATTTAAATCAATGGTGAATGGAACAAAACCGCCGGTACTTTCCACACTATTAATACCAAATTGATTTTTGATATCAATAGTCAAACCATTGAGTTCAGGTAGGCTATTTAAATCGACCCCTTTCACAAATTCTTGGTTGGCTTTAAATACTTCTCCATTTTCTGCAACGACTTGAAGAGAAACAGTATATTTACCATCAGCCATATACTCTGGAACCCAGAAACCACGTGTAACATTCAACATGCGACCATCAGTAAGAGCATCAGACTCTTGCTGCGCTGTATCAACTCCAACTACCGCTTTGGCTGGGAAGTAGATACCTTCTGGACCTTTAATAGATAGCCAGTAATTGAACTTCACTGTTTCACAGCTTTCATTACGGATCCATAGCTGACTGGCAATATATCCACCGTTACGTGCCAACTGGTTTTGATTTAATGAAAGGTTTGCTTCAATCACTGGCTGTAACTCACAATCCACTTCCGCATAAGAAGCAGTTGAAAATAACAATGCCAAGCATGATGCCAGATAATAATAACGTTTGTTCATGATAGATCCTTTAAAGTTAGACAACCATTTGTTTTTACAACTGGCGCTAAGGCTAATTGATAACTATAAAAAATACATCCGCTTTTTATTAAAGGATCAGATTTTATCAAATCTAAGACAATTACATTGACTAAGTATTAATAATAATAAACAAAATTTATTCAACTAATAAGCTCCCTAAAAATAAACTAAAGTTTACTTTCATATGGTCAATTTAATTCTTTCGTTTTATTTTTTCATTAAGTAGTAGCCAAGCATAACGACTATTAGTCACTAAATAACGCTTCCACATTCTTCTAGGTTCTTGTAATACACGATATAACCATTCCAACCCAGACTTTTGCATCCATGAGGGTGCACGAGAAACATGACCTGCGACAACATCAAATGTTCCCCCTACCCCCATCACAAATAACACACCCAACTGCTCTTGCCAGCGGTTGATAAAGTTCTCTTTTTTCGGTGATGTGATCGCAACAAACAGAAGTTTTGCACCTGACTGACGGATCTTTTCAACTATCGCGTGTTCATCATCCCAAAAATAGCCATGGTGATAACCCGCAATCACTAATTGTGGATGCTTTGCCTGCATGGCCGCAGCCGTTTTTTCAACAATCTCCGACTTTGCGCCTAGGTAGAACACTGGCATTTGTTCTTGTGCAGCCATCGCATTGAGCTCTAGAAACAAGTCAACACCCGCCACTCGTTCCGGCACTTGGTGACCTAAAAAGCGCGCGCCCCAAACCACACCCATACCATCGATATTGATAATGTCACACTCGGTCACGGACTGAGCCAATTCAGAATCCTTACGCATATTGACTAACTTAGCAACATTGACGACCACATGCTGGGTAAACTCTTGTCGCAAAATGCGATCGCGGATCAGAGCAACAGTTTCACTCATCGAAGCCACATCCATTGGGCTACCAAGAAAATTAATGCGTTTCAATCGGTTATTCCTCATTGGTAATTCTTAAATAAAAACGGAATGAAAAGTACATCCACGCCTGTGTCCAGCGCGCGTAGTGAATTCGATTAACCCAACGTTTGTTACGTTGATAAACAAACTGATCCCGCTCGGGCATGTACAGCGTTTGAATAGCACGCTGAATGACGCGTTTAACCAAAACAACATCACTCTCCTCACCTCCAACACTGAGTAAGGTAATAATTGCCTGTGATACTGAATGCGGATCCAGTGGATAAGGATTGTTGTGGTAATATTTCGCTGTTCCATCGGCTTCAAATAGATGCTGCTTGTAAAAATAAAAACCGCGTGCAATCACCTCATCAAATTCGTTTGTCGCTAAAATAGTTCGTATGAGGTGTAGTGCTTCTAAATTGTAGCCCGTATGAAATCCGTCAATAAACACATGATGATGACGAGTACCATAGGCCCAGCTGCCATCGGCAGCTTGAGCTTGAGCACTATTACGCGCAATGCGTAATGCCAACTCGGTGTAGTCTGGGCGAGACGTTTCTCGACCGACCACGGCCAGCCAAGCTGCCGCCCACAAACTGGCGTTGTGCACAAACGCCGTTTCCCCGGGGATATACGCAAAAAACTCCCCGCTCTCATTTTGAGTCAATAAATGGCCAGCAATAAAATCACCACTGCGCAGCGCCAACTCGACCCAGTCAGCTCGCCCGGTCAGTTGCCCCAATTGGTGTAAGGCACGGCTGACATAGACTGTCGTGATCACATTCGGCTTCCCCTTGGGAACAAAGAACGCACGCGCTTTCCAATCAAAATGATACCCCCAACAGGCACCATGCCAGATTTGCTCATCACAACGCTGAGCCACTAGCCACAGCGCAAGTTGCTCCGCTTCTGTGAGCAAAGCGGGATCTTTTGTCACTTGATACTCTTCGATTAATCCGAGAATAAACAGAGCCACGCCTTTAGGGTTTCGCGCTTTGGGCACACCTAGCCATGGTCGAAGATTAAGGGGAGAGCGTTTGAACAACTGGATCCATGCTAAGCCGAAAGTCGAGTCTTTGCTTATCGGCAAGCGCTTGAACCAGCTTGAATTGAGTCCATCAAAAGGGTCATATCCAGCGAATTGTTCTGTACGAGCTTTATTCAATAAACATTGGCTAATATCAGCTACAGTCGTCGATTTCATGATTTTAATAGCTCATCGTAGAGTGTTTGTAGACGCGGGATCACCGCCTGCAAAGAGAAGTTTTCGGCAAACTTTTGTTTAGCGGCCGTAGCAATACGTCGATTTTCCGCACGTTGCTCAATCAAATCTCCTAGTGCTTGCGCTAAAGCGACCACATCGCCAGCCTCAATTAAACGCCCTTCTTCACCATTACTAATTGCATCAGGAATCCCGCCCGCTCGGCTTGCTACCACAGGAATGCCTGCCGACATGGCTTCTATCACTCCCATTGGAAAGCCTTCGTTATAGCTGGGTAAGCAATAAATATCCGTTTGAGTCAATAAGTTGGTCTTCGCCTCACCAGCAATCCAGCCTAAACAGTACACAGAGTCAGCGAGCCCCATTTTATTAGCCATAGCTTGATAAATTTCAATATCGCCATCGCCAGCGAGATAAAGCTGCGCCTCAGGACAACGCTGTTTGACTAACGCAAAAGCTTGAATCAGGTCACCCACACCTTTGCGCGTGCCTAAACGACCAAGGAAGGCAATACGACCTGGTTGAGCAAGATGGCGATCTAAAGCCAAACTGGGTACAGCGTTATACAGCACAGAAACACCTTGTGTTCGTCCTATCACCTCTTGTAGCCATGTCAGCCATTGAGTGGATAGTACCAGTACATGATCAGCTAGAGCAAAAGTACGTCGAATGTGAGTTTGCTGATCCACATTGCACTCATCTCGATAGAAATCACGAAACTCAGCACCATGCAAATGCAAAATAACCTTACCTTTCAAAACATTAACCAGGCGCACAATCACAGATTTACGTCGATAGCTACCTCGTGATGACATGTGAATATGCACAAGGCCAACTCGGTAACGTACAAAGCAGTACAACAATTGGCAGAGAGCCAGCATAAAGCGTAATGTCATTCGCCATTTCTGTCCGTGGTCTAAACTTGAGTGTGAAGCAATCAACTTGATTTGGTTTTCCTCTAAAAAACCGCAATCAGCGTACGTTGAAACCACAGTTGCCACGCCACCTTGACCTTTCAGGTCAGTGGCGACCATTAGATTAATCGCTTTTCTCACAACACATCCTTGACAGTACAGATAGCTTGTCGAATCTTACCATTCCCGGTACGCTCAAGCGCTGCCACCATTTCTATGGTGACAATTAACGAGCTTCCTAAGCGAGCTTGAGTATTACCGATTAACTTTTGTTGCTGCTCTTCATTAAATTGCTCAGCATCCGCCACCACTTTCACCACAATCTGTCCACGTTCACTCTGAACAAATTGGCATGCTATAATCCCAGTGACACCTTTAGGTATATGGTTCAGGATATGCACTTTTTGACCATCTTCGCCGACGAGATAATCACCAACACGTCCCTTAATATGTTCAATTATTGGGTAGAATCTCCCACATGGACACTGCTTCTCGTCAGACAATACGACATGGTCACCAGTTTTGTACCTGACTAGAGGAAAGTAGCTATTATTGAAATTAGTGCCAACAATTTCATGAGTACCATTTCCCGCATCTAAAAATTCAACATGTGAGTAATCGGTGAGAACGTGATAACGACCATGCTCACAATTAGCAATTGCAGCAACCCTTTCAAATAGGCCATACCAATCAAACACTTTGCAGCCAAAGCGCGTCTCAATAACTTGGCGATCTTCTGCAGACAAAGACTCTGATGAAGTGATAATGGATTTGAGCTTCGCCGGATAATAACTTTGGTTAGCCTCTAAATAGCGGGCTAACGTAGCAATCGAAGAAGGATATGCTTGAATCACTTCAACTCCAAAATCGACCATAGCTTGCAGATAACTAGGTATCGTTTGCGATGTAAGATGGAAAGATGAAAGCACTATCATCTGTTCAAACCAGGAGTAGCGCCAAAACGACCCTTGTTTTTGACTCAATGGCACCACCATATCGCCCCTGATCCACGCTCGTTTATCACCTTTACGATACCCCGCCCAAGCCAACTGTCTTTCGACAAAGGCTTGCTCACGAATAACTGAATTCATGTCTTGCAAAATAGTCAGAGGCGTGCCGGTTGTACCACTTGTAGCCCCTTTCACTACCACAGAAGGTTTGTTCTGCGAGATAAACTGCTCGTGGTCATGACGCAATACCGCTTTATCCAGATATGGAAAAGCCTCAAGCTCAAGATTGAGTAAGTCTAAATTCTGATAAAACGGCACATGATTACGAGCATTAGCTAAGGTGTTTTGAAGCTTATCTTGTTGGTAATCGCCTAAATGGGTGCGCGAAAACTCATTAGCCTGGATCTCTTTTAGAACGGCGCGCATCTCGCCGTTTTCTCTGACCATCTTACGTGAAAGCGCCCGCACAGAAAGCATTACATTTTGCAGCCAGATTGGTGCTTTAACATAAAGTGAACTTGTAAACATCAGTAAAAGTCCTTGGGATTAATATTTGTTTTGATCACTTTGGCGGGCATTCCGACCACAACGCTGTAAGGGGGGACATCTTCAAGTACCACAGCATTCGCACCAATCACGGCTCCATCACCGACTCGAACATCACCCAGTACTTTTGCCCCAGTGGCGATATAGACGTAATTACCGATCACTGGAACATTATGTGAACGAGAACGGCCACCAATAGTTACATTGCTTCCAATCACACACTCTTTGCCGATTACACAGCGCTTATGAATTACAACTGCAATCCCTCCATAGCCAAAGACAGTCCCTTTACCAATTTCAGACTGACTATAGACGGCACAATTATGAACCAAACGAATCAAACCATTACAGACCTGAGGCAATAGCGGTATGCGGCGCTTATAGAAGAAATGGCCAACACAATACAACCACATTTCTTATCTCCTAATAACTCTTGTTCGCCAACGAGCGATCAGATGAACGATAACGACAGACTAAAGCCACAACTAATAACATTAGTGCGGGAGTCTTCACCGTTAGTGCATTGTTAGTCAGTGATATCAACATAAAACTGAGTAAAGCAACTTGAGCAGAAAATTCTTGTCGGTAAATCAAGCGCACTGGAACAGTGTAAGTTGCCAGTAATAAACCGATCCCCCCCAGTAAGCCAAAGTTTAGAACCCATCCAATCAAATAGTTTTCCACGACATTGATCCCGATATAAAAGGCGATATCACTCAGTAATCCATGAGATGCGCCAAATACCCACTCCGAAGGTGAAAGCTGTTCAAGCAAAATAAAAACATCGAATCGAGCTTCGGCACTTTTGTCGATGTACAACTTAGACAGTATTCGCTCGCCTATAGGAGTTAACACTAAGGTCAAAATAACGGCAATCACAGAGAAATAGACCAAGGCCTGCAGATAAGCGAATTTCAACTTGTGGTAACGAACGCCTTGGCCTAAAAAGTCACGTAATTTGGGCAACAGCATCAGAAAATTTCCCAATAGGAAAATCCCCAACGCAGCTCGCCCTCCAAAAGCAAACAGGGCTAACACGATAACAGAGACATACAAAACCGCCGGAATTCGTGTATAACGCATCACAATCGGCGTTAATGATGCCGTAATGAGAGCATTGTTCAGTGGATGAGCCAAAAATGCGGTCGAACGGAAAGTTGAAAAACTTCCAATCTCTACAGCCACAATACTCTGCACCAAAATAAGCTCAATAATAGCAATACAAGCATTAAGAAATAGAAGATAGCCGAGTAGAGCCAGTAATCGATTTTTAGCTGTATCGGATAACCCGTATACAACAGGAACCACAACCAAAGGGATAAAAATCGTATCAATAAGATAAGCGAGTCCCGACGTACCGAATCGCATAAAGCCGTATAAAATAACGGCCAGCATCGATACCATGGCCAGCAACCATGCTTTTTTAAGCTCATTCAAAGGCTTAATAAGATTAAAAAGCCCTACCCGTAATATCAACAGAGCAAAAATTCCCATAGTCAAATAGGAATAGACATGAATTTTGAGTATGGGGCTCCCGCCTTCTGAAACGTACTGAATGCCCATATTTTCGAGTAAAAAGGCCCCCAGCAGAAATGCACTGAGGACAATCAGAATCATCCATCGAATGAGATTACGTTCGCTCAATTGGGCCTCCAGATTGAGAATAAACGTTGACGTGCATTAAAAGCATTAGTGCACCACAAACAGATGCCATAAAACAACAATGATGAGGTGACATAAAAGGCTAGAGCGAATAATGAATGGATCGCCAGTGGACACTGTTTCACTGCGTATAAGTAGCCGCCCATCAGAAGTGAAGAAATGATCACTTTGACGCCATCAATGCCAATAGCGTAACGATACCCCGATCTCCATGAGCTGATAAAAGAGAGTATTGCGACTAAGCCACTCACTATAAGCAAGGTGATAGCCGCACCAAACATGCCAAATTGATTGAGCATAAAAGGTAGTAGGAAAATGCTCGCTACTAAGCCCGAGAGAGAAACCCATAGGAGCTTGCGAGTCTGTAATAGAAACTGCAAACCATGATCAAGGTAATGACCTTTAAAATTAATCAGATAAACAGCGATCGCTAACACCCAGAATAGTCCGGTAGAACTACTGAGATATTGCTCCCCCAAAAAGAGCCTAATGATCTCTTCTTGTAATATTCCAAGTCCAAATAGAGCCGGCAAAGTAAGGGTAACCAATAAATGCAGATAGGTTTTATGCTGACTCACAAGGGTGATTTTATCTTCCGCATGCTTGGCCAAATTAGGATAGAGAGGCATAGCAATTACCATGAAAACTAAGCCCAGCACTCCCATCAATAAATTGGCTTGCGCAGCATAGATACCCGTTTCGTTCATCCCAACGAAATGGGCGATAAATAAACGATCGACTCTTCCCCCTAATACGCTAATTCCTCCCGCTAACATGATCGGAATACCGTAAGTAAGCAGACGCTTTAACATAGCAATATGCCATTCAGGCCGTCTAGGAAAACCCAGACCTAAAGCTCCAATGCCAAAGCTCAAGGTTAAAGCAAACAACGCAGACTCAATAGTAGCCGCCCAAGAGAGTGAAAGGATGGAGAGCACTACCGCAGAAATTGACTGCAATACGGTCGCTTGACGATAAGCGCTCAATCGCTCATTTAAGCGACTCAATTCTAACTGGTATTGAAATATCGATTTAACCGACAGTAAAGCACCCAGTATCAATAATCGTTCCCAATTCAATTGCTGATAAATGAATAAAGTTACGGCGATAACAATAAAACCAAGCAAAGATCCGATAATAACCAGCAGTGAAATGGTTTGAACGAGTTGGACTTGCTCCCGATCCGAGTACCCGGGGTAGAGACGTAACATCGACGTGTTGAGCCATTGAGTACTAAAAGCACGCACGAGTTCGAGAACCACCATAGCCACCGCTAACACACCATAATTTTCTGGTGTAAGGAAACGGGTTTGTACGGCGATTAGCATAAAAACGCTCAAAGCAGCAAAAACCTGCACAGGGGCATATCTGAGTAGGCTAGCAATCAACTCAGCACCTCTCGATAAAGATTCTGGTAATGTTCAATCACATTTTCTGCTGTAAACTGATCGCGTAAATAAGCTTGAATCGCTTGAGTATCGGCCATTTTGATCTCATTCATTCGCTTTGCAATCTCCGCTTCCTCGCCATCTCGCATGAAAACCACCCCCAACTTAGCAAACGTTGCTTGTCGCTCACCTAAAATCCCTACAGGAGTTGTAACCAACGGTAATCCTGCTGCCAACATTTCTAGCGGCGCTAAACCAAATGTTTCTTGAGCGGAAGTAAATATGCCTACATCAGCAAGCTGATATTGTTGGACAATTTCTTTTTGATTAAGCTTGCCAAGAAAATGCACATTTTGTTCAAGTCCATAATCTTGGACTAACTGTTGCAACTCCATGGAATACACGTGATCCACCTTGGGACCAATGATACATAAAGTGGCCAATTGACCGAGTTTTTTCAGCTCTCGTAATAATGAAATTGCTAATTCAATCCTTTTATGACGAGAAATAAGCGCACAAGTTACGAAGTGAATCGAAGAGCCTGAAAAGGTATGAGAAGGCTGAATAAAGTATTCCTGATTCACCGGATTACCTATCACCCGAATCGGCTTGGCCGTTTCGGGTTTCAGTGCCTGATGTAAAACTTCACCGACACACGTATAGGCATCCACAGAAAAGTCGCTCACCCAAGGAATTATTTGCTCATAAACAAAATCATTGAGTTTTGAAACAGGCTTACGCCCAATTTTTCGGTAGGAATGTAACGTCAAAACATTACGGGTTTTATACCCAATTCCAATCATCCAACTATTTAAATGAGCATGAACAAGGTCCGGCTGAAAAAACCTCAACTGCTCTTGGATACGTAACCAGGTAGATAATAGACTGGGCAGAGGTAGTCCAAATCGCTTTTCACGCAGCTGGCAAACCACAACTTCCACATTCTTTGATAGCTGGATAATCTCGCCTGAAGAAGAGTGATTATTGAGCGGATCAAACGCTAAAACCCGATAATGATATGGGCGCTCTTGATCAGCAAGTTGACGTACCAACATTTGACATACTGAATCCACGCCACCTATATTTTCTTCTCCCCAGTTCAGGGTTGAAATAGGCATGATCAGTAACACTTTTTTCATCAGTTCGATTCCATCTTCATCAATGAACAAAACGTTTAACCCCGACCACTTTTCTCTAGTAGTCAGAGTTGTGTAAACATTAGTCTTTATTTTTTGAGCGCAAGATTAGGTGAACTCAAGCAACCACACCACGAGTATCAATCACGACTTTCTTAGCAAACGCCGTTTTATCTGCTTCTTTAAAATCTCGGTGATCAACCAGCACCACGACGATATTGGCTAACTCTAAAGCACGCTCTAGCGAGACTAGTTCAACATCATGTTCTGTTAGCTTACCCGGTAATTGGTGGATATTTGGCTCTACCGCTAGAATTTGTCCAATATTGTCTTGTGCTAAATGCAAAGTGATGTCTAAAGCTGGGCTTTCACGTAAATCATCAATATCGGCTTTAAAGGCCAAACCTAAGCAGGCAATGACTGGTTTTTTGAACTGATCTGCGGCTTGTTTTACCTGATCAACGACCCAGTGTGGTTTACCATCATTAACATGACGAGCAGCAGCAATCAGTTTTGCTTCTTCTGGGCAGCTGTTAACAATAAACCAAGGGTCAACTGCAATACAGTGCCCGCCAACACCCGGTCCTGGGTTTAATATGTTGACCCGAGGGTGGCGGTTGGCCAATTTAATTAATTCCCAAACATTGATTTTTAATTTCTCACAAATAAGGGAAAGTTCGTTCGCGAATGCAATATTGACGTCGCGAAAGGAGTTTTCTGTTAATTTCGCCATCTCCGCCGTACGAGAGTTGCTGATGATGCATTCGCCTTTAACAAAGGTTTTATACAGAGCCATCGCTTTCTCGCTACAAGATTTACTCATGCCACCAATCACTCGATCATTACTGACTAATTCTTGTAGTACATAACCCGGTAAAACTCGCTCTGGGCAATGCGCTACCTTAATGTCAGCCGTGTCACCTTTATGCTGTGGGAAAGTTAAATCAGGACGAGCCTCTGCTAGCCATGCGGAAAGCTTTTCTGTCGCACCGACAGGGGAAGTACTTTCCAATACCACCAAGTTGCCTTTTTCCAGAACTGGTGCAATCGCTTTGGCCGCGGCTTCTATATAGCTAAGATCAGGCTCGTGATTATCACCTTTAAATGGTGTGGGTACCGCCACTAAGAAAGCATCAGCTGGTTCAGCTGTCACAGTTGCTTTTAGTTTGCCAGTCATCACAGCACTTCGAACTACGATATCTAAATCCGGTTCGACAATGTGAATTTCACCTTTGTTGATTGTATCGACAGCGTGTTGATTGACATCTACGCCAATCACTTCAATACCACGCGAAGCAATAACGGCAGCCGTTGGCAAGCCGATATACCCTAAACCAATCACAGAAACTTTATTAAACATCTTATTTTCCTTAAATCTTATCTTGCTAGAATGTCGGCGATACGTTGACAGGCTTTGCCATCACCGTATGGATTGTGTGCTTGGCTCATGAGTTGGTAAGCGCGCTCATCACTAAGCAACCGGTCTAACTCTTCACAAATCAGTTGTGTGTTAGTCCCAACCAGCTTGACCGTACCCGCGCTTACCGCTTCAGGTCGCTCGGTGGTGTCTCTCATCACTAATACAGGCTTCCCTAGCGACGGTGCCTCTTCTTGAATACCACCGGAATCAGTTAAAATGATGTGTGCTCTGTCCATCAAATAGACAAAGGGCAAATACTGTTGTGGATCCACTAAGAAAATGTTTTCAATGCCTTTTAAAAGACGATTGACGGGCTCTTGAACATTCGGATTAAGATGTACCGGATAAAGAATTTGACAGTCAGGGTGACGCTTTGCTGTGATGGATAAGGCTTCACAAATACGCTCAAATCCATCACCAAAACTTTCACGGCGATGGCCTGTAACAAGAATGAGTTTTTTATTGTTATCAAGCATCGGAAACTGGTGTGCCAGCGTAGCATTGAGATCTTGCTCGTTGTGAATCTTGTTACGGATCATAAACAAGGCGTCAATGACGGTATTCCCAGTAATATGGATGTTCTCGAGGCAATAATTTTCATCCAATAAATTTTGTTGAGATGTTGCCGTTGGTGCGAAATGGTAGTGAGTCAATGCACCCGTAAGCTTGCGGTTCGCTTCTTCAGGCCAAGGGGAATAAATATTGCCGGTGCGTAATCCAGCCTCAACGTGGCCGACTGCAATTTGCTGATAATAACAAGCAAGTGAAGTCGCAAACGTTGTAGCGGTATCGCCATGAACTAAGACAATGTTTGGTTGAAAGTCTTTTAGAACCGTTTCCATACCGTTCAAGATTTTAGTCGTTACTGTCGTCAGTGTTTGCCCTGGTTCCATGATATTAAGATCAAAATCAGGCACCACTTCAAACAACTCTAAAACCTGGTCAAGCATTTCCCTGTGCTGGCCAGTGACGCATACTTTTGTGTCGAAGCGGTTATCTTGTTTAAGCTGATGAACTAGAGGCGCCATTTTAATTGCTTCAGGTCGTGTACCAAACGCAATGAGTATTTTTTTCACTTTATTTATTTCCTTGGGCTAAACTAAACGACTGTTAAGAACAAACTGTTCAACGCTATTTCTTCAAAAAGTAGATAAAAATGGTGAATAGCAACGGTTAAATACGCTACCGCCACTAGATGTCGCCTCTAGAATGCGCATTTTCTTCACATTTTTTTTGCTTTATGTACATAAGAGAAAACTTATTAACCACCCATATTTAATCACCTACTTACAAACTATGAGTAGAAATTAATTGCCAAACTGTTGCTTTGTTTTTTGGGTAGGTAATCAAAAAGTCATATAAAACTTTCTATGTGCTACACACAAAGTTTCATTGCACTTTCCTTTAATTGATATTGTTTAGATATATGTTCGATGATCCCTTGGGCCCCGCTCTCTATCAGTTCCAAAACCCGTTCAAACATATGAATATTTCCTTTGTAAGGATCAGGGACTTCCGTGACACCGATGTGACTATGCGATAAAAACAGTGAAAGTTTCTCTTTATGTTTAGCAGGACAAATGTCAATCAGATCCGCTAAGTTGGCTTTATCTAAGGCAAAAATAAGATCAAATTTTTCGAAATCCTCAGAACAAACCTGCCTTGCTCTTAAATTTGACATTGAATAGCCACGCTGCTCAGCGACAGATATTGCTTTGGGATCTGGTTTTCGGCCCACTTGATAATTCACAGTACCAGCGCTTTCAACAAATAAATTAATTCCATGTTGTTGCGCTTTTTGGCTCAAAACAGCTTCAGAAAGCGGTGAACGGCATATATTTCCCATGCATACGATGAGGATAGAGAGTTTTTTATTTTCCATGGCCATTACTGATGCATTCACTTCATTTTGTCTCTGTATTAAAGAGGTGGATAGAGTATCGCAAGGCGCATTGCAATGGGTGTCTCAAAATTGAGTCTATCTATAATTAATACCTAAGATTTAAATAGGAAAAATGAACTGGCTATTTTGATGGATTATCGAAAATGGCATTAACCATTTGATATCTCGCTTGTATGTTCAAATAACTTGATGTGATAAGCCGGCCGCATGTGATTTCATCGAATGGGCATAGATAACGGTGAATGGAATAGGTGTGAACGGTGAACAAAAAAGAGCCTGCAGGGCGCAGGCTCTTGATACGTTAATCAGTGAACACTTCTGGTTTTAACATCATGCAGCAGTTCTTGATTAAGTTCAGCTTCAACATGACCTGGAGAGCGTGTTGATGCCGAGACCAAACGATACATAGCAGGGATAACAAACAGAGTGACTAAAGTGGCAAAACCCATACCGAAGAAAATCACCGTACCCACCGCAACTCGGCTTTCATAGCCTGCTCCTGTCGAGATAATTAATGGGATGGAACCTGCTAAAGTAGTAAAGGCGGTCATCATGATTGGCCGTAAGCGCCTTGCTGAAGCATCAATAATTGCTTTTTCAAACTCAACCCCTCGGTCACGCAGCTGGTTGGCAAATTCAACGATCAAAATGCCATTTTTGGTCACCATACCGATCAGCATAATCATCCCAATCTGGCTATAGATGTTGATACCTTGTCCCATAATTGATAGACCAAGAAAGCCGCCAAACACACCCATCGGCACCGTCAACATCACCACTAACGGGTTGATAAAACTTTCAAATTGGGCGGCTAGTACCAAATAAGCGACAAGCAGCGCTAACGCAAATACAATGGCTACACTCGATTGGTTTTCTTTAAAATCTTTTGACTCACCTGAGTAACTAATGGAAATATCACTAGGTAGCGTTTCAATGGCTTTCTGATCCAGAAAATCAAGCGCTTCGCCCAACGTGTAACCAGCCGATAAATTTGCAGTAACCGTGATCGCCTTTTGCTTATTGTAATGAGACAAGCGGATTGATGATGCCACTTCTTCCACTTTCGCAAGTGCATCCAGTGTAACAAGCTCACCGGATGCGGTTCTCATGTAGATCTGGCTTAAATCGGAGGCGTTATTGAAGCTATTTTCGTCCCCACGGAGATAAACATCATACTCTTCGCCACGCTCAACAAAGCTGGTTTCACTCTTCCCGCCGAGCATCACTTCTAACGTATCTGAAATATCCGCGACACTGATCCCCAATTCCGCGGCACGCTGCCTATCAATCGTCACCACCAGTTCAGGTGTCTTTTCGGAATAATTGGTGTCAGCACCTTCCATAAAGGGGGAATTTTCAGCTTCCGTTTTTAACAATTCAGCCCATTTTTTGAGTTCAGGATAGTCTGACCCACCTAACACAAACTGAACAGGCTCGTTAGAGCCACCACGAAAGCCGGGCATAAAGGGCATAACTCGTACATCGGGAATTCCCGTTAGCGCTTTTTTTACCTGCCCTAATGCTTGTTGAGCGGTGATGCTTCGTTCGTTCCAGTCATCCAAAATCATGATAACAAAACCAGTCTGATCACCCGCTTGCCCACCGAACGCAGGCGATTGAATACTAAACGACTTGAGAAAACCTTTGCCAACCAAGGGCATTAACCGCTGCTCAACAAGATCCATATTGGCCGACATCCGGTTATAACTGGTCGCATCCGCTCCGCGCACAAAGGCAAAAATAACGCCGCGATCTTCTGAAGGCGTGAGCTGAGAAGGCACTTTCTGCATCAGAAAATAACTGCCACCAACGCATGCAAGGATGACGAGCGGTGCAGCCCATTTCCAACGGATAGCAAAACGTAAAGAGGATTTGTAACCCGCTTCTAAACGGCCAAAAACACGATCAACAAAACGATTAAAACGGTTTGGTTTGACATTGACCTTTAAAATCTTGCTACCGAGAACGGGCGTTAAAGTTAACGCTATTAGCGATGAAAAGAGAACCGACATGGCCAAAAGTACAGAGAACTCGGTGAACAACAGGCCGACCATACCGTCCATAAAAGAGATCGGTAAAAAGACCATCACTAATACCAATGTGGTGGCAATCACGGCAAAGCCGACTTCGCGCGTCCCTTTATAAGCCGCCAGCAGTGGCTTCTCTCCCTGTTCTATGTGATGAAATATATTTTCCACCACCACAATCGCATCATCAACAACCAAACCGATGGAAAGAATCAGCGCCATCAAGGTGATAAGGTTAATGGAGAATCCGAAATAGTAAGCGGCAATAAAAGAAGAGATCAATGATACTGGCACAGTAACGGCTGGGATTAGCGTTGCCCGAACTTGGCCGATAAAAATGTACAGTACCAAAATTACTAAACCACCCGTGATAAACAGTGTGCTATACACTTCCGAAATTGAGCGATCAATAAAGACGGTCGAGTCGTAGTCAATGGCCAAGCGCGTTCCTTTGGGTAGAAACTGCTGAATATTATCGACTTCTTGATGGACACGCTGCGCCACATCCAAGGGGTTAGCATCTGACTGTGGCACAATGCCCATGCTCACATTAACCACACCGTCGCTTTTGAAGGTTGAGTTTTCGTTCTCAGCGCCGATGAAGACATCCGCGACATCTTTTAAGTAAATCGGCGAATTGTCACTTGCGCGCTTAACCACCAGATAGTCAAAATCTTGAGCCGTTTTGTACGCTCGGTCGGTACGCACCGACATTACTGTCGAATCGTTACGCACTTCCCCGCCCGGGCTTTCAATATTTTCACTGCGCAATGCACTTGATATATCAGAAGTCGTGACACCACGCCCAGCCATCAGATTCGGCTTGAGCTTGACATACATCACCTTATAAAGACCACCAGACACATCCACAGAACTGACGCCAGAGATTAAACTAAAGCGGTCAATCAAAGCTCGTTCGATATAATCGGTCAGTTGGGTTCGATCCATCTCTGAAGAACTGAGATTAATGTACAAAGAAGCTTCACCAGAGCCATTATTTTTGAATACGGTTGGATCATCTGCTTCATCGGGTAATGAGCGCTGCGCTCTCGCAACGGCGTCGCGGATATCGCTCACACCAGTATTGAGATCGTAACCCAGTTCAAATGTAACAGTAATCCGTGACATGCCATTACGCGTGGTGGATTCAATTTCATCAATCCCGCTAATGCCTGCCAGTTGATCTTCCAATACAGAAGTGATTTGGCTTTCAATGATGGTAGCTGAAGCCCCTGCATAGCGAGTACTGATTGAAACCACCGGGCTTTCAATATCAGGCATTTCCCGGACCGAAAGCTTAGAAAATGACACTAGACCAAAAACGCACAACAGTAAGCTTAATACCACCGCCGCCACAGGGCGCTTCACTGAAACATCGGATAACCACATTATTTGTCATCCTTTTGTATCGGTGAGCCATCCACATTGACTTCAGTAACGACAATGCCGTTTCTCATATTCACGATGCCTTGCACCACAATCTTATCGCCAATGGCTAAACCTTTATCAATCACCACTTGATTGTCGATCCGCGCGCCAAGCCAAACTTCCGTGCGTATTACTTTATTATTGCTATCAATCACATAGACATAGCGTTTAGTGCCTGAATATTCGAGTGCTTGAACGGGAATAATGGGCGCTTCAATCGCTGGGAAATTCAACTTAGTAGAAAGCAACATCCCGGGTTTTAGCTTGCCATCTTGGTTATCGAAATGAATACGGACACGCAAATTCAAGGTTTCACGGTTAATGCGAGAATCAATACCCACAACTTTACCGGTAAACTCGTTTTTTGCCCAAGCATTACTCTTCGCCGTCACCGTCATACCTTTACTGATTAACGAAAGGTAACGCTCTGGCACTTGGATATCGAGTTGCATCACCGATAGGTCATCTAAAGTCAGCAATTCCGTCCCTGCACTGACCATTTTGCCCAAACTAAAATCAATAAAACCAACGGTGCCATTAAATGGCGCGCTAATGCGCAGATCGTTTAAATTTGCGTTTGCTGCATCTAAACGTGCTTGAGCAATATCAACACTCGCTTTTTGCGCATCGATTTCCGTTTGGGTAATGGCGTTCCGTTTGACCAAACGTTCAAACTCTTTCAACTTACGCTGTTCATCGTTCAAATAGGCTTGAGCCTCTGAAAGTGCGGCTTTGGCTTTATCATCATTAAGCTGAATTAAGAGCTGACCTTTCTTGACCTCTTGATTGGCTTTAATCGCAATATGACTGACCTTTCCCGAAACTTCAGATGAGATCTCCACTGCTCGTTCAGCTTCTAATTTACCAATCAGTGAAAGAGACTGAGACACTTGATGAGTTGCCACACGCTCTGCGACCACCGCAACGGCTTGTGGTGCTTGCGCAGCGAAAGCACTTAACGGTGTGGTAAGCAAGGTAACCATCATTAACGAAAGAATAGACGTGTTTTTCATAGTTTTTATTCAACAATAAATAGACTGATTGAATTGTAACTGCTTATACGACGCTCGAACGTCAAGGAGTGTAAATCTTATTAAATATCTGTAACGTGCGTCATAACTTAGCCACTTCCGGCTGCTTTTTAGGCGTCACACACAGGCTATACCCAAACAACTTGAAGTTGCAGGTAGGCGGCAAGTAAGTTCATCCCCATGAGCATAGATAAACTATGTGATTGGGGTGAGCGAACGTAGCCAACACCGCTGGAGCTTCAAGTGGGAAGGGTATAAATAGAGCAAAACTATCCATTCCTCCCCCCTTTGCCCAAAAAGGCAGCATTCAATTCAAAATCATAAGAAAAAGGCTTTACAGAGAGAGCGAGTTTGCTATCATGCGCTCCGCACTTGAGCAATGCGTTGGGAAAACGTTGTTTAAGCATACTGTGAGCCAATAGTGTCCTTATAAGCACTATAAATCACATTGTATGAAAACCCTCTGGAGGGGTTCCCGAGTGGCCAAAGGGAGCAGACTGTAAATCTGCCGGCTCCGCCTTCGATGGTTCGAATCCGTCCCCCTCCACCATATTTTCTCGTAAGAGAAACCTTGATTGATACGTTGGGAAAACATCATTCAAGCCTATTTTTAGAATAGGAAAACACCCGGAGGGGTTCCCGAGTGGCCAAAGGGAGCAGACTGTAAATCTGCCGGCTCCGCCTTCGATGGTTCGAATCCGTCCCCCTCCACCATATTCTCTCGTAAGAGAAACCTTGATTGATATGTTGGGAAAACATCATTCAAGCCTATTTTTAGAATAGGAAAATACCCGGAGGGGTTCCCGAGTGGCCAAAGGGAGCAGACTGTAAATCTGCCGGCTCCGCCTTCGATGGTTCGAATCCGTCCCCCTCCACCATATTCTCTCGTAAGAGAAACCTTGATTGATACGTTGGGAAAACATCATTCAAGCCTATTTTTAGAATAGGAAAACACCCGGAGGGGTTCCCGAGTGGCCAAAGGGAGCAGACTGTAAATCTGCCGGCTCCGCCTTCGATGGTTCGAATCCGTCCCCCTCCACCATATTTTCTCGATTGAGAACGATAAAAAGCCAGCTTTCGAGCTGGCTTTTTCGTTTCTTTACATCATAGCTCTATAAACTGACGTCACTAAGTAGTCTAGTTAACCCTCAATATACTGAAGTAGAGCGGTAACACAGCTTTGTGCATCACTGCAATTGATACTCTCTGGCAGTTCAGTCTGCAATAAAAACCCTTGTTCCAAAGAGTGGCAAGATGAACTTTCACTTAAACAAATCGGAACTCCTTGAGCAGAAAGGGCATTTAATAACAACAAAGCCGTTTGTATATTTCCCCCAGCATTGGCGGCAAAATTCAGCTCAAACTCAGCAGCGCTATTGAGTGAGGTCAGCGCATGCTCTAATTGAGTGTCCACTTCGGTTAAAGAAACCGAATCTAAATCACTAAAGATCAGCATGCCTTGGTTCCTATCAGCATACTGCCAAGCAACGATATCAACCTGCTGCATATAGGCTCGCTGCATGCTTTGCGCGGCCGCCTGAATGATCACCTGCATTTGGTCACTGTTGCTTCTTCCACCACTGTCTTTGACTGATAATTCAAAAATATACGTGCCAGCAATCGTAGGATAAAACGCCGTTGCTTTCAGAGAATCTGCATTGATCAAAGTAAGCGATTGAGGCCCAGAAACTTGACGCCAAGACTTCGTTTTAATTTCATATATTGATAACTCAGATTTCGCCGTTCCGCTCAACGTAATACTATTTACTGGCAGTATTAACATCTGATCAGCACCAGCATTAACCGTAGGCTTAGTCAGCTTATCCGCATCTTTCAAATCATCGGCTTTACATCCCACGATAAGTGCGAGCACACTCAGGATCACGAACAACTGGTTTAACTTAAACATAATATTTTCCTGTGATTAAGCATTAGAAGAGGTAACTGGTACTGATGGAAAGAAAGGCGACTTCACTACCGTCCAAATACATTGCAGCATCTTGTTGCGCGTAATCCATCATCACATTCGATTGCGTATTGGTTTGGCTGAGCTGGTCATTTAAGCGAACCCCATCGCTGAAGGCTGAGATCCATTCCATCGGTTTAGTGGCACTGGTAGATGAGAAAAATACGCCGCTTAAAAACAGCGCTAATAATTTGGTATTCATGCTTACTCCTTGTGAGCGGTCTGATTCACCGACCCATTCAAGGTAGCATTCTCAATATAAATAAATCGTCAGCAGTTTATTGACCATTTGTATCCAGTTTGGTCACATTAGGTAAAGAAATCTGTTTCGGCCATTGCAGTTCAAAACATGCGCCCCCTAATGCTGAACCATTTACTTTTACTCTAACCTTGCCTTGATGCCAACGAGTGATCTGTTTAACAATCGCCAGCCCAAGACCATGGCCTTTTTCACTATTACGCTCTTGATTATTCACTTGAGTAAAGGGCTCAAAAATACGTTCAATATCATCTGGCGCAATACCGGGGCCATCGTCTTCGACCACCAAAAAAAGTTGCCCATCAGATTCGTTCAACGAGAGATGGATCTCTTGCTGCGCAAATCGCGCGGCATTACTCAGCAAGTTTTTAACGGCCCGCAATAAAGCTCGATTATCGACAAATATCGTTTGCTGTCGCAACGAATCCAACACGCTGACACGCAATGTGAGTTGCGGGTTTTCAAGCTGGAAATGCTCCGCTTCTGCAACCAAATTGTCGGCAAAGTGGCAATAAGAAAAATGGCGAATATCTGTGATACGGTTATAGCGCGACAAAACAAGTGTCTGGTTAATCAAATGATCGAGATCTTCAATACTGGAGTGAATCACTTGGCGGTATTTTTCTTTCTGGCTTAAGGCAATGTCTTCATCCTCAAGCATTTCAAATGCAAAGCGTAAACGGTAGAGCGGTGTTCGTAAATCATGCGCCACGGCGTTGGTTAAGGTTCTTTGGCTGGCAATCAGCTTTTCGATGTTATTCGCCATGTTATTAAAAGAATGACTGAGCTGAGAGACCACGGACAGCCGAGACGTCGTCGCTCTACGAGATAATACTCCTTGGCCAAATTCATTCGCCGTTTTTACCAGACGTTTCAGATCTCGCCATAAAGGATAAATCCACATAACTAAGGCCACAGAAATGGCTAAAAAAAAGAAACCGCCGATAGCCGTGGTGAGCTTTAATTGGGTTTGGTAGGAAATATTGTCCTCGACGCGTAACCACGTATTCTCATCCACCGCAGCCAATAAGATCATGCTGCCTTGTTGATTGATATAACTGGTCATCTGCTCTTCATCAGCCAACAATTTACTTCGCTCGATGGGTGACAAATCTTGCTCTCGCAATAGACTTAACTCTAAAGGTATTCGGCTATTTTGCTCAGCAATACTGGTTTGCCATTGAGTACTAGGTTGGCTACGGAGATCTTCTACCGCGAGGTATAATGTACCTCTGGACTGGTTAAGCGCAGCGAGTTCTCTCGGTTCATTGATCGCGAAATAGAGCACTTTGTCACTGTTCAACACTCTTTGCAAAAGTGCCATAGGATCACCATCTTGAAAAATGATCTCGCCTTTTTGCAACGCTTGATAAACTTCTAGGGAGGCGTGGTAACTGTCTAATGCCTCTAATCGAAGTGGGTAGCTGAAATGCTTAGCATAGCCGTCAATAATCGTTGTCCACTCAGCTTGAGGCGCTTGACGCAATTTTTCAGATAGAAACGTAAAGTTACTCTGATAGACAGGCTTATAAAACTCTTCAGAGATACTGCGGCTAAGATATGGGATCGGATTAAATTGCGTGGGAATACTGAGTAATAAGATCGGCAGAAACACAGCTACCCAGAGTACCCAAAAAGATCGAATCATGACCACTTCCCTTCCGATACAGCGCAGAGCTGATATCCTTTACCTCGAACCGTTTTTATCAACTTAGGTTCATTAGGATCATCTCCGAGCGCACGCCGCAAGCGTGATATACGACGATCAATTGAGCGATCTAAACCATCATATTCAAAACCACGCACATGCTGAGCGATATCATCTCTCGTGACAATGGTGCCGACATGTTGGGCGAGTAGATACAAAAGCTCAAACTCGCTGGTCGTGAGTTTTATGGGCTGCTGCTCAAGTAATACCGCTCGATGCTGTAAATTCATCCACAAGTTACCTATGCACAATTCGTATTTGTCACTTTGACTTCCTCTTGCTTGCCTCCGAAGTAAAGCTCGAATACGTGACAGCAACAAACGGGGCTTAACCTGCTTAACAACATAGTCATCGGCACCCAGTTCCAACCCCATCACCTGATCAATATCATCGTCCAACGCCGTTTGCATTAAAATCATACCGTGGTATTGATCTCGGACAGCGCGGCAGACATCCATACCACTTTGCCCTGGTAGCATAATATCCAGAATGACTAAATCAGGTTGCTCATCCAAAATCCGATCAACGGCTTGAATCCCATCCGCAACCGTTGAGACACAAAATTCATAGTGGTTGAGAAAATCTTTGATCAGTTCCGAGAGTTCTAAATCGTCTTCAACGAGAACCACTCGATAAGAGGGGGAGAGAGTACTGTTCATTGTGTTTCACATCCGTTTGCTAAGAACGCAAACTATAGCGGATTGTGTTTCATCTTTGTGTGACTAATTGTGACCAAGCAACAAAGTTGTGGTGTTGTTAAAACATTAAACAAATCATCAACAGCAGAGCCTACTGCGTTGAATCAATAAGAGTACGAAGAAAGTGCCATTGGGCCGTGACTCATAAACAGAGTCGATAAAAAAGCCCCGAAAATTCGGGGCTGAAAAATGACTGAACCTATAGGGGTAGGACTCAATCAGGATACTAAATCGAACAAAATTACGCGTGTTTCATACGGACGAAGCACTTGATGTTCCAAAACTTTGAGTGGTTTTATATCTGTATAGTTACCTAACAGGTATTTTGCTTTCTCAATCGGTAACTCTTTTGGCAGCACGCATTCGGTGTCAACGCCATAATAGTTATTGATACAGATCAGCACCTGTTTCGCGTTGCGTCGCTGGTAGGCAAAAATCTCTTTATGATCGGGGAGTAAATCGGTGTAATCGCCATCGGTAATTACACCGATTTTTTTGCGCAGCGCTATCAACTCTTGGTAGAAATAGAACACCGATTGCTCATCAGCTAACGCACATTGCGCATTCAATTCTTGATAGTTTTCGGCAATGTTTAGCCAAGGCTGACCTTGGCTAAAACCAGCAAAGCGCTCTGCATTCCATTGCATTGGCGTGCGAGAATTGTCACGGGATTTTTGTGCAAGAATGGCCATCATGGCTTCATGACTTACCCCTTGCTGGTTCACCATGATGTCGTAAATGTTAGTACTTTCCACATCTCGGTACTGTTCAATAGCGGTGTAGCCGGGATTGGTCATGCCAATTTCTTCACCTTGATAAACATAAGGCGTGCCTTGCATCATATGAATCGATGCGGCCAACATTTTTGCCGACTCAACGCGATAACGTTGATCATCCCCTAAACGGCTCACGATACGAGGTTGATCATGGTTACACCAAAAAAGTGCTCCCCACCCTTTACCATTTAAACCCGTTTGCCAATGGTTGAAAATCTGCTTCAATTGCAAGAAATCAAATGGCGCTTTCGTCCATTTTTCACCGTTCGGATAATCCACTTTTAAATGGTGGAAGTTAAACACCATCGACAGCTCTTTGCCGTCCAAGCGTGAATATTGTTGGCAATGTTCAAGCGTTGTTGAGGACATTTCCCCCACAGTGACGCTGCCGTATTGTTGAAAAACAGCTTGGCTGATCTCTTGTAAAAATTCATGCACGCGCGGGCCATCGGTATAAAAACGGCGTCCATCACCTTGGTGATCATCACTGAAATCCTGCGCTTTTGAGATTAAATTGATCACATCGAGACGAAAACCATCCACCCCTTTTTCGGCCCAAAAACGAATCACTTGCTCCACTTCCTCACGAACTTGAGGATTTTCCCAATTTAGATCCGCCTGCTCTTTGGCAAATAGGTGCAAATAATATTGCCCTGTTGCGTCATCTAACGCCCATGCACTACCACCAAACTTTGACTGCCAATTATTTGGAGCCTGACCATTAATCGGGTCTTGCCAAATATAATAGTCACGATACGGGCTTGATTTATCACCCAACGCCGACTGAAACCAAGCGTGCTCGGTTGAGGTGTGGTTAACCACAATATCCATAATAATGCGGATACCTCTTTGATGAGCTTGAGCCAGCAGTTCATCAAAATCTTGCATGCTACCGAATTGAGGATTGACACTGTAATAATCCGAAATGTCATAACCGTTATCAACCATCGGAGATGAATAAATGGGTGTCAGCCAAATGGCATCAATTCCCAAGCGGTGCAAGTAATCCAGTTTAGAGATGATCCCTTTGATATCTCCCGTTCCTTTATTGCCGCTATCACAAAAACTTTTGGGATAAATCTGATAGATGGTCGCAGTTTTCCACCACTGACTATCACTCTTGGTTATAACCATATTGACAACTCACTTACCAAAATGAAAATGAGTGGTGAAAACTCACCACTCGAATGAAAGGTTATGCACTTGCTGGCTCTAGCTCGCCTTTAGCTTGAGCTCGTTTGTATAAAAACAGAGTAAGCAGAATTGGGACGGCCATCGCCACCAGCATCGCGATGCCGTAAATACCCCAGTATTGTGGTTGAATCGAAAGAATACCTGGTAAACCACCCACACCGATGCCATTCGCCATCACCCCTGCACTACCACAAATTGCGGCTGCAATAGCACTACCAATCATGGCGCTTAGCATTGGGAACTTGTACTTTAAGTTGACACCATACATCGCTGGCTCTGTCACACCCAAATAAGCCGAAATAGCCGCA
This sequence comes from Vibrio sp. B1-2, assembly GCF_963888445.1. Taxonomy (NCBI): domain Bacteria; kingdom Pseudomonadati; phylum Pseudomonadota; class Gammaproteobacteria; order Vibrionales; family Vibrionaceae; genus Vibrio; species Vibrio sp. B1-2. The sequence goes on along the minus strand of NZ_CAWPJH010000033.1, from coordinate 49,340 downwards.
GGAACAGAGATGTCTCGCTCACCGTGTTTTTTACTGATAAAGATGATACCGACGACCGCAGACGCTTGAGCAATATTTGACAGTGCAATCAGTGGCCAAATTGGCGTACCACCCATTTCTTGCATCAACTGCAGATCCACCGCGTTGGTGGTGTGGTGAATCCCGGTAATGACCAGTGGCGCATACAAGAAACCGAACACCATTGAACCGATAACCGCAAAATCGCCAGTCATTGCAGCTTTAGCCGCAAACGCGACGCCATCGCCCAATACGCGCCCAAATGGACCAATTAAAGCGTGGGCCAAAATAACGGACAATATGATAGAGATAAATGGCACAACAACGAGGTAAAGATAAGAAGGGATGATGCGCTTTAAGTTTGTCTCAATAAACGCCAGAGCAACACCCGCCAACATCGCAGGAATCACCTGAGCTTGATAGCCGACTTTCTCTATCACAAACAAGCCAAAATCCCACACTTCGGGCATCTGCTTACCGATCAGATAAGCATTCATTAATTGAGGCGAAACCAGAGTCACACCCAAAGTAATACCTAGTATCGGTGTTCCACCCAACTTTTTCACCGTTGACCAACAAACACCAACCGGTAGGAAGAAGAAAATAGCCTCGCCAATTAACCATAAGAAAGAATGAACCGTGGCCCAAAATTGGCTAATTTCAACCAAGGTTTTGCCATCGAACATACGAATGTCGCCAATGACATTACGAAAACCGAGGATTAAACCGCCGGTGATGATCGCTGGCAGCAAAGGAACAAAGATTTCCGCAAGATGCGAAATGCCACGTTCTAAAAAGTTCATGTTTTGGCGAGCGGCTTTCTTCGCTTCATCTTTAGAAACGGCTTCTTTGCCTGAAAGCCCGATTAAGATGGCGTAAACTTCGTCCACCTCAGTACCAATCACAACTTGAAACTGCCCAGCATTGGTAAAACACCCTTTAACCATGCTCAGCTGTTCTAGTCCTTTTTTATCCGCCTTGTCGGTATCATTTAAAACAAAGCGTAAACGAGTCAAACAGTGACTCACACTGGCGATGTTCTCTTTACCACCTACCAGCTCGATAAGACGTATCACGTCTTGCTTCGCTATCTTGGCCATACTTTTGCCCACCCTATATTGGAATACTGTCTATTTTTTCTTTTTAATGGGAACATTCCCACCTACAAGTGCAATATTGACATAAATAATAAAAGGTAAAAATGGGAACAATCCCATTAATTGAATAAGATCACAGACTAATTGTAATTCACTTTAAGAAATAAGGAGTTAGCTTGTTAGCGGTTGTTGAGTGATGTGTGCAGGGTTCATTTCATTATTAAGCTGTAAAATCAATAAATTAGCTGCTTTTTCTCCCGCTTGAGCATAGCCAGGATCAATACTGTAAATATTAGGGAAAAGAAAAGAGAGCAGTTCATTACCACCCACACCAGTGACGGCGATATCATCTCGGCCCAATTCTTGGAGACGTTTAATCACGCCAAGTGCCAGAGTGTCACTGGCGCACACGATAGCTTGAGTCTGATCATTCAGCACTTCATCAACCAGTTGGTAGGCACTTTCATGATGCAAACGCCCAGTGCGATAATTGGGAGTGCATCCACTTTGTTTGCACCAATCTAAGTACGAATCTAAACGTAATTTACCTGTCGTTTTATCGCTAGGATCGACCCCAATGTAGGAAATATGAACTCGATTTTTCGCAGTCAAATGAGCAAGCGCGCCTTGAATAACACCATAATTGTCATAGTTAATCGATGAGACTTTATCGGCATCCATCGCAATCACAACCGCTCGCGATGCCCATAGGTTGAGTTGTGTGATATCGAGATCGGTAAAACCAAATACAATCACACCATCCACATTACGCTTATGTAAAACCTCAAGGTGCTCGTTCGTTTTAGTGCGATCAAACTGGCTTTCCATAATCACCACATCGTACCCATTTTGATACAACACCTGTAGCATTCGCCCCACGGCGCGGTTTTCAGACGGTGACTCAAGGCGTGAGATAATCACGCCAATCACTTTCTCACTGCCACCACGCATTAACTGAGCCGATTTCAGTGGCACATATCCAGAATCTTGGATAACGCGTTCCACTTTTGCTCGTGTTTCAGGCTTCACTTTTGGGTCGTTCGTCAATACACGAGAAACCGTCGATTTACCAACACCAGACAGTTTTGCAATATCCAAGATAGTCAGTTTTCTGCTCATGCGAACCTAAATAGCGTAAATAAAAATGGAAGATAGCATGCGCTTATCTTAAATGAATTATTGAGTGGTACAGCCTTGATAAGTCGTTGATCCCACTTCGAGCAAAGCCTCATCGCCTTTCGTATGTAAAAGCACGGTTTGAGGCTGAGTTTGCTCGCTATCGTCGATCACATACTTTGCGCCAGAGGCGGCTGGAATTTGTATTAATGTATATTCGCGATCGGCAATACGGAGAACGGCTGACTGTTGCTCAATATACGCAACATCAAAATGCTCACCAGAACGGCATTGATAATGCTGGAACAGGTTCTCACTTTCAACGCGCGAATCGTTCGCGTAGTGTGGTGAGCATGCCGCTAAAAAACCAACACTGAATCCAACAAAAAGAAATGATTTATTCATATTGCCTTCCACAAAGGGGGGAATTTTTACGGTGCAAGAAAAGCAGGGACATCGCGAATACTATCAAGTACCACGGTGGCGAGTAATTCACCTTGCTCAGTAACGGGTTTACCCGTACGCACTAACACACGAGTACCAATACCTGCGGCTTGTGCAGCCATCATATCTTCAGCTTTATCGCCTATCATCACGGATTTTTCCATATCGATATCAAGAAAGTCCCGTGCGGAGATAAACATACCAGGCTTGGGTTTGCGGCAATCACACTCTTCTTTATACTTACCTTCACCGTGCTCTGCATGGTGCGGGCAGTAATAAATACCATCAAACTCGACACCGTGATCGGCAAAATTCCAGTCCATCCATTGCGTTAAAGATAAAAAGCGCTCTTCACTAAATTTCCCACGAGCGATACCTGATTGGTTGGTCACCAAAACCAGCAAATACCCCATGTCTTGAAACTTCTTAGTGGCTTCAAATACACCATCAATAAACTCAAAATCATGCTCATCATGAACATAGCCATGGTCAACGTTGATCACGCCATCGCGATCTAAAAACACTGCAGGTTTAGCCAAAATAACTCTCTCATATCACGCCAGATGTAATGATTATTACACGCTTTATTTTTTTCATCACTACCTAATTCACCAAGGCGTTTAGACGTCTAGACGTAAAAATACCTATTGACTTAAATCAAGTTAAGCCATAGCATCGTCCAACAAGTGAGAGAGAGTTCAACATTTTATTCTGTTATCCCTGCACAGGTTTTCCGATGATTCAAATTAATCAAGTAAATAAAGTTTTCTATCAAGGCAATAAGGAAATTCATGCTTTGAAAGAGATTAATCTTCACATTAAGCAAGGCACTATTTTTGGTGTAATTGGCTCGTCAGGTGCAGGGAAAAGTACGCTGATTCGCTGTGTCAACATGCTGGAAGCTCCAACAACAGGTTCGGTTGTGGTTGATGGCGTTGATTTAACTCAACTGAGCAAATCAGAACTCAGCCAAGCTCGTCGCAACATTGGCATGATCTTTCAACACTTCAATTTGCTTTCATCACGTACGGTATTTGACAACGTTGCTCTGCCACTTGAACTGGCTGGTGTCGAAAAAAATAGCATTGAAAAGAAAGTGTCAGAGCTGTTGCAACTGGTCGGCCTGACGGATAAGCGCGAAACTTATCCTGCAAATCTGAGTGGTGGTCAAAAGCAACGTGTTGCAATAGCGCGAGCACTCGCCTCTGATCCCAAAGTATTGCTGTGTGACGAAGCCACCAGTGCGCTTGATCCTGCGACGACTCAATCAATTTTAGAGCTATTGAAAGAGATCAACCGCACACTCAATATCACCATTTTGCTAATTACTCACGAAATGGATGTGGTAAAAAGTATTTGCCACGAAGTGGCGATTATTGGCGACGGTGAACTGGTTGAAAAAGGCACAGTTGGGGAGATTTTTGCTCACCCTAAAACCGCCTTGGCTCATCAATTTATTCGCTCAACGCTCGATTTATCAATTCCGGAAGATTACCAAGCTCGCCTGCAAGCCACTCGCGTAAAAGGTAGCTACCCGCTGGTGCGATTAGAGTTTACAGGCGCAACGGTTGATGCTCCATTGATGACACAAATTGCCCGTAAATTTAATATTGATGTCAGTATATTAAGTTCTGACCTTGATTACGCTGGTGGCGTTAAATTCGGCATGATGGTCGCTGAACTGTTTGGTAATGAGTCGGACGATACGGCCGCTCTTGAATTTCTTCGCGAAAACAACGTAAAAGTAGAGGTACTTGGTTATGTCCTTTAACACCATCACCGCTTGGTTAAACTTGAATGGCGATCTTCTACTGATGGCAACCTGGCAAACACTCTACATGGTCGCTGTCGCGGGCATCGTCGGTTTCGTGGTTGGTATTCCACTGGGGGTTATTTTACATACCACCAAAAAAGGCGGCCTTCTCGAAAACACTCAGCTGAATCGCATTCTTGGTGCCATCGTCAACATTGGTCGCTCTGTGCCATTTTTGGTGCTCATGGTGGCCATTATTCCGGTGACAAAACTGCTTGTCGGTACGTTTATTGGCACCACGGCGGCCATTGTGCCGCTGACGATTGGCGCAATTCCATTTGTCGCTCGTTTAATTGAAAGTGCATTGCTGGAAGTGCCCACTGGTTTGGTCGAAGCTGCGCAGTCAATGGGGGCTACGCCGATCCAAATTATTCGTAAAGTGTTGCTTCCTGAAGCGCTACCAACGATTGTCAACTCAGTCACCATCACTATGGTCACTCTAGTAAGTTACTCTGCCATGGCCGGAACCGTTGGCGGCGGTGGCTTGGGCGATGTCGCTATTCGTTACGGCTTTCATCGCTACGACTTAGGCATCATGACGGTCACCGTGGCGATGTTGATTGTCTTAGTACAAATTATTCAATCGATTGGCGATAAGTTTGTCCGCCGTGTCGACCACCGTTAAATCACAATAAAGTTAAAACACAGATTCGTTTTATAACAAGGAGTTAATCATGAAATTTAGCCTTAAAGCTCTACTTACCCTCGCCGTTAGCGCTTCAGCACTCGTGCTGGCAGGCTGTGGTGAAAAAGCGGTCGACAACAATAAAATAAAAGTGGGTGTCATTGCCGGTGCTGAAGCACAAGTTGCTGAAGTTGCAGCAAAAATTGCAAAAGAAAAATACAACCTAGATGTAGAACTCGTGACGTTTACCGACTATGTTACCCCTAATGCGGCACTGGATGATGGTTCGATTGATATCAATGCATTCCAACACAAGCCATACCTTGATCAACAGATCGCTGACCGCGGTTACAAATTAGCGATTGCAGGTAACACCTTTGTTTACCCGATTGCTGGCTATTCAAAACAAGTGAAATCGGTTGATGAGATTCAAGATGGCTCTCGTATTGCGGTACCTAACGATCCAACCAACCTTGGTCGCTCTTTACTGCTGCTAGAACAGCAAGGCCTTATTACTCTACGTGACGGAGCAGGCCTACTGGCAACGGTACGTGATGTGGTCGCCAACCCAAAAAACATCACTATTGTTGAGTTAGATGCCGCGCAACTGCCTCGTTCACTTGACGACGTTACGCTCTCGATCATCAACACGACCTACGCCAGCTCAATCAATCTAACGCCTGAAAAAGATGGTGTGTTCGTTGAAGATAAAGAGTCACCTTATGTCAATATCATTGTTTCTCGTGCAGAAAATCTGAATGCTGAAAACGTGACTAACTTTGTTAAAGCCTACCAAACAGAAGAAGTCTACCAAGCCGCTTCGAAAATTTTTGACGGTGGCGCAGTAAAAGGCTGGTAATTAATAAGCCTATTACCTGTGCAAAAAAGCCTATAAAAACAGAAAAGCCGATACGCGATGTATCGGCTTTTTCGTATCAACAACACGCATCTGTTTACTTAATATGATCCCAAGACATATTGGACACAATACGACACTCATCGCATTTAAAATGGAAGATATCGTGCAGCGGTTCATCGAGTAGCCACTCTCCCCCACATTTCGGGCATTTTCTGGCTTGTTCGTCCGCTAGGCTCTGGCCGCCAACTCGATACTGGTAGTAATAAGTAGGGATGTGGGTCAAAAACTCAATTCGTCCTCGTAAATCCCATCCTCGAATAAACAGCACACTGTCCACATCGCAAATCTCGTGCAATGCAGCGTGTTCTGCTCGGCAACCACCCGCCATCTGAAGCTCATCACACGCCTGCCACTCTGTTTGCCATTTGATCACTGCTTTATGATCGCCATTTAAGGTCGCAGAATTACGATATAAAGGGATCGGCAGCAATGTGTCACCACTGCGCAGCGGAGAACAAGTGTGTACATAAGTGGTGTAAAGTATCTGCCAGCTAGGCAAAACATCATCAGCGGCTTGCTCGGAATTAAGATCGCGCCCCAACAAACGGGCTTTCGGAGCCAGCAAACTAGCCTCCGTCAAGCGACTCAGGCACACCCTAACAAAATCAGAATGATACTTAGGGTGTAAGCTTTCTTGCTCTGGGCAAACCACCCGCACAAAGAACTCGCCCTCTCCCATCACGATGGGGAATTCACGCCCAAGCACTTGACCGTTATAGCGTAAAGCATCCATTAGGCCATTAATCGCTTTATCTACCGCCGAGATAGTCGTGTTATCAAAACACTCAAACTGCAATTCAACCACGTACATCGTTACACCACAGGTTCTAAATTAGCGAAAAACTCGGCCACACTTTCGGCCAGCACGTCGCGTTTATCGGTACCTAAACGTTCTAAAATCACATGTCCAGAAAGGTTACAGATCGAAATTACATCCATCTCCGCATCGGTTGCACCAATAAACACGGTTGGTTTGAGTTTTAGTCGGCGCTGAGTCACCAAATGACCTAGGATATTTTCCTGCAAACGAACAAAATCATCCTCACTCCACACTTGCAATAGAGCGAGCTCGTTGCCTTGCCATTTAGCTGGCATGTCCGCACAAAACTGTACGCCATAAAAGGCTTTAATATCAGAATGTAGAGTCAATTCAATCGCTGCTTCTACGTTAGAAAAATCAGCTGCAACCGATCTGACGACGGGCTTCCACAGCACACTGTCTTGGTCGTTCATCACTGCGCAAGGGGAATCCAACTCAGCCAACTCATCATTACGAGGAGACTCGCCATGCTTTGTTTGGTAAGCGTCAAGATAACGTTGAGTAAATGAAAGTAAGGCTTGCTCGGCAGTTTGTGCCATGAAGTGCTCCAAAATTGATGAGTCGCTGCCTTGTGTGATGACAGCAACCCTAGGATTGCGTAAAATTCTGCTTATTCTAATCGAATTGACGTGAAAGTATGAGCAAATATTCCGATGCCAAAGCGCTGGCAGGGTTAACCCTTGGCAAAAAAACCGACTACGCCAAACAGTACGATCCAAGCTTACTGCAACCTGTCCCTCGTAGCTTAAACCGTGATGATCTGCATTTGGGGGATAGCTTACCGTTTAAAGGCTGTGACATTTGGACTTTGTACGAGCTATCTTGGCTCAATGAAAAAGGGTTACCACAAGTGGCAATTGGCGAGGTTTCTATCCCTGCGACAAGTGCTAGTTTGATTGAATCTAAATCCTTTAAGCTCTACCTCAATAGCTATAACCAAAGCAAAATAGCCAGTTGGGATGAAGTAACGCAGCGCTTAACCAACGATTTATCGGCCTGTGCCGGCGCGCCAGTCAGTGTCACTCTCAACCCGGTGACCGATTACACTGGCCAAGCGATTGTGACTATGCAAGGTGAATGCATTGATGGACAAGATATTGAGATTGAAAGTTACCAATTTGATGCCAGCTTACTGAAAAGTGCCGCGCGTGGTGAGCAAGTCAATCAAACACTGCACAGCCATTTACTGAAATCGAACTGTTTAATCACCAATCAACCCGACTGGGGCAGCGTCGAAATTCATTATCAAGGTCAACAAATTGATCGAGAAGCACTGTTACGTTATCTCGTCTCATTTCGTGAACATAATGAGTTCCACGAACAGTGTGTAGAGCGCATCTTCACCGACATTATGCAATACTGCCAACCGACAAAGTTAACGGTATACGCTCGATACACTCGCCGCGGCGGTTTGGATATCAACCCATTTCGCTCAACCGAACAAGAACGGCCAACACATAACCAACGTATGGCCCGTCAATAAGGATTAGCATTAGGATGATCAACGTGCGCTGGACACTTTTGCTCAGTTTAACTCTGGCTCTGTTTTCATTGGCTTCACAAGCCACTATCTACTCGTCGCCAATGTTAAATGAAGCCAATGGGTTGATTGATATCTCACCGAATCAAGCCAAAACCCTAGCCACTGAGTATCTGACTCAGCGCAAGTTGGCCGAAAAATCAGAAAAATCATCATCAGTGATGGCGCGCGATGAAAGCGACAGTCGGATTAGAACACCGGGCAGCAGCGTTGATGCGTTAAAGATTTTAGCCAAAGCAGAGTTCCAGTTGCACAATATGGATGCCGCACTGGCCGCGTTAAAACTTGCTGAAGAGCTCACGCAACACTATCAATTGCCTTATTTAGCCACGGATGTACAAATACTCAAAACTCGTCTAATTTGGCTCAATAATAATGATGCAAGCGCCGCTCGGCAGGCGCTACGCGCGATCAGCAATCAATATGATGCCATCAAAAATGCGGATCAATTGGCAAAAGGTCTCGATTATAAAATTACCCTGCTCAAAGCAGAAATTGCCTCAAAAGCCAATGATATCGAACTGGCCAATAAGCTTTTTGCTGACCTAAAGCCTTACATTGATTCGATCTCCTCACCGAAAACCGTGATTGAATATCAGATTGTTATCGGTCAACATTTTCTCACTCATGGCTTTTACAATCGTGCTTTATCTGAGTTGCTAGTTGCCTATTGGGGCGCGATTGAAAACAACTCAAGCGCCCTACTCGCTAAAACTAATACCTTGCTGGCTCAGCTTTTTTTTGAAAGAAAAGTGCTCGATAAGGCTTTAGAGCATTTGTCTCAAGCCGCCGATTTTTATGACGGCTATAACAAGTCGCCAGCCTTGGCTGATGTATTGCAACGTATGGGCGATGTCTATTACCAGCAAGGTAAATACAATCTAGCGCTCGTTCACTACTTCAACGTGATCGATCACGAAACGAGCCGCAATGATCTGGAAAAAATCATTGAAGTGCGTATTAGTTTGGCGGCGACCTACCTTAATCTCTATAACTACCCATTAACTGACCAATATCTCACTCGCGCTGAAGACTTGCTTGAGCTGAAAGATTATCCTCGTTTAAAGGCACAGGCTTACTTACTGCATTCAGGATTAGCCTTTCACCAAAAGCAAACCGATGTGGTTATCAGCAACGCTCAACACGCCTTAAGCGTTGCTAAAACGATGCAAGATGAAGAGATTGAAGAGCATGCCTATCGGTTACTGGCCTTGGGTTATGAGCAAAACAGTCATTACGCACAGGCCTTAGAGAATATAAAACGCAGCAATGCACTATCGCAAATACGCCAAGAAAAACTCAACCAAATCAGTGAAGATGCTTTTCGTCAGCAAAAAGAGTTTGTAGAACAAACCCTACATCTGGTTGGGCAAGAAAAAGCGCTGCTCAAAACTCAAGAAGAGTATAATAAATTCAAAAAGATCGCCTTTATTCTGTTTATCATCTCCATCATTTTATTTTTACTGCTACTGCGTAGAGGCTACCTTATCCAGTTGCAAAATGAAGAAATCGATGAACTCAACAGCACGCTCTTTACCCATTCTCGCTCTCGCTTGCGTAACTTGCGCATGCTCAATGCTAAGCTTCCTTCAGCGATGCAAAAAAGCAGCCGTCATTTTGAGCCGTGGTATATTGGTGAACTCATCCACGAGCCACTGAGTGATCGCCTCCGCTTTGTGATGATTGATATTCCCTTTCTGCGCAACATGTACTTAGAACATGGCTATTCAGCTGGCTTAGAATTGGAGCATCAATTTGGTCAGTTTTTAAAATCGAAAATCAAAGAACCGAATCGGATTTATCACTTTTCAGATTCCAATCTGCTCTATATCGAACCGAATGCCGATCGCAATACACCGCCTGAAATCGCATTCGATCAAATTCAGCAATGGATAGATGAATTTCAACCTGAACGTCGCTTAAACCGTACAATACGGATGGGCATCGCCGACTACCCATTTTTGCCAAGAGCTTATATGGCGATTAATGATAAAGAGCTGCTCGATATTCTGCTGATGGCAACCAACACGGCTCGTGAGCTAAGCATGAGAGAAGGAGCAAGCCATTGGGTCTACTTAAAAGCGATCGATAACGCTCCAGCCGCTAGTTTTGCCTCCAACAATATTCGCAAATCATGCAAGCACGCCATCAATCAAGGGTTGATAAAAGTGCATTCTTCTTATAAGAATGAGGAGAGCATCAAAAAACTCCTAAAAGATGGGTAATTACTCGGCATTCAATGTGTTAAAGCAGTGACGTGGGCAATTAATTTGTTATTATCGATAAATCAATTAATAGGATCATAACGATCCTCGCAGTTTAGTTTAGTTGTACATGGGCGCTCTCGAACAGGATATTCAAACACAGTTACAGCAGCTGAAAACTCAGTTGGAACAGGTTCGTTTGACACACAGGGACACTTCGTTCAAATTTAAACGAGAACATACTGTCCTAAAACGGATCGTCGCATCATTAAGCTTGGCGTGTCAGGGCAATGATCATCAGCTAAATATTAATTTATCAGATCTTCGTGAAGCTCTAGAGCAACAAAAAGACGTAAGCACGCTCATACCTCGCTTAGCCGTATTGGAGCGCATGTTGAAGCAACAAACTTTGGTTATGGAAAAAGAAAACTCTCATTTGGACTCTCAAATCAAACATTGTGGGGAAACATTACTTCGCGTTGCTGGCCTACCCGCCAAACTTAAGCGTGATTTGCGTGATCTGCTCAGTTTTTCAGAAGCTCAGCCTAAAGCCGAACAAGCGATTCAACTGCTTGGGATTTATGAACGTGCAATCAAAATAATAACAGCGAACCCGAACACGGCCATCAGCGAGCTGCATGTCGCGGATAGAGAGCTATTGACCAAGCTATCCGATGAACTGCAACACCTGATCACTGAATTGGATTTTGAAGGTGAATCAGGGGAACTACTGGTAGATATTCGTGCCAAGCTGTTGATTGGCGTATCGACATCAACGCTCTTAGAGTTGACGTTAGAGATTCTAAAACTGGTGATTGATGGCACCAACAGTGAGCGCAAAACATCTGAGAAGTTTTTAGAACAGGTCAACTCATCACTCACAAAACACATTAAAAGTAGCACTCACAACGCAGACCAAAGCCAGAGTTACTTTGAACATCGCCAAGAGATGAATGCTGAACTCGCCGCTTTGATTACCCAAAGCCAAACTCTAATCAAAGATTCTGTGGCGATTGACGATCTTAAGCTCTCCGTTTCACCTATATTATGCGAAATGGCGTCACTTTCTGAACGCTTAAGTCATGCAGAGCAACGCGAGCAGGCACTAATTGAACGCTTAAATTATGGCAAAAATCAAATGGAAGCTCTGTTTGAGCTCACCCAAGATTATCGCCGTCGATTGGAAGATCAGTCTCAGCGCTTGCTGCTTGATCCACTGACAAAAGTCTATAATCGCACGGCCTTTAATGACCACCTTGAGCTGGAATATCGGCGCTGGATAAGAGCTCAACACACTTTCCGAATCGTAATCTTTGATATTGATAAGTTCAAAACTATCAACGATAGCTTTGGCTATACGGCAGGTGATAAAGCCCTTAAAATTATTGCCCGCACCATATCCAAAGAAGCATCCGATACGGATACCGTGGCACGTTTCTCTGGTGAAGAATTTATTATTTTACTTCCCGATCAAGAAGATAATCACTGTTTCAAGGTGGTAAAAAACATTCAACGTCATGTATCGAGGCTCCCTTTCAAGTTCAGAGACAAGAGTATTACGATTACACTTTCAGCCGCGAGTACCTGTTTTAAAGACTCCGATACGCCAGAGGAAGTACTTGAACGTTTACGCCGCTCGTTACTAGAAGCCAAGAGTTTCGGCCCTAACCAAGTAGTTTGGAAATAAACACAAGTCCAGATCGGATGTAGACAAAAGAAACCCATTCAAATCGCGGCCTTAACTGGTCGCTATTTGAACAAAACCAAACTAAAGCGTGCTTTACATCACACTCTGCTTGCATAAACATTTCCTAACAATCGAGAAAAGAACTAGATTGATACTGTAATTTCAATCAGTTATGTCGTCCTATCGCACATCCGTCACTAAACGAACCATGACCTATACTCCATACTAAGCGGGTATATATAAAAACCAACTTTAGTCGTAGCGTGGACATTTTCCTTACTTCTCAACTAAGGAGGCCAGTATGATTACTCATATCAGCCCTACAGGCAGCATGGATCTGCTTTCTCAACTTGAAGTTGAGCGTCTAAAAAAGACCGCGTCGAGCGATCTATATCAACTGTATCGCAACTGCACTTTGGCGGTACTTAACTCTGGTAGCCATACGGATAACTCAAAAGAACTTCTTGAAAAATATAAATCTTTTGATGTCACTGTCATGCGCCGTGAACGCGGTATCAAGCTAGAGCTGACGAATCCACCAGAACATGCCTTTGTTGATGGGCAGATCATTAAAGGAATTCAAGAACATCTGTTTTCGGTCCTACGCGATATCGTTTATGTCAACATGCATCTGGCGGATAATCAGCGCCTAAATCTTACCAATGCCATTCACATCACCAACTTAGTGTTTGGTATTTTGCGTAATGCCAGTGCCTTGGTTCCCGGTCTTGAACCTAACTTAGTGGTTTGTTGGGGTGGACACTCTATCAACCCTACTGAGTACCAATATACGCGGGAAGTGGGCCATGAACTGGGCTTGCGTGAACTGAACATTTGTACAGGCTGCGGACCAGGCGCTATGGAAGGGCCAATGAAAGGAGCCGCCATTGGACACGCTAAACAGCGCTATACCGCACAACGCTATCTTGGCTTAACCGAACCATCGATCATTGCCGCCGAGCCACCAAATCCGATTGTGAACGAATTGGTGATTATGCCGGATATTGAAAAACGCCTAGAAGCTTTTGTGCGAATGGCGCACGGCATCATTATTTTCCCCGGTGGAGCAGGAACAGCGGAAGAACTGCTGTACATTTTGGGTATCATGATGCACCCAGATAACGCAAGCCAACCAATGCCAATTGTACTGACTGGTCCAAAAGAGAGCGAAGCCTACTTCCGTTCAATCGACACATTCATTGCCGAAACATTAGGTGAAAAAGCACGCCAACATTATCAAATCGTCATTGATGATCCAGAAAAAGCGGCGCGTATCATGAGCCAAGCCATGCCGCTGGTTCGTCAGCATCGTAAAGATAGTGGTGATGCTTATAGTTTCAACTGGTCCCTCAAAATCGAGCCTGAGTTCCAACTGCCTTTTGAACCGACTCACGACAGTATGGCCAACTTGGATTTACACCTAAACCAAAAACCAGAAGTACTCGCTGCTAACTTGCGTCGCGCCTTCTCTGGCATTGTCGCTGGTAATGTGAAAGCGGAAGGCATTCGAGAAATTGAACGTCACGGCCCATTCATCATTGATGGCGATGCCCAATTGATGAAAAAAATGGATCTATTGCTAAAAGACTTCGTTGCACAACACCGAATGAAGCTGCCCGGCGGCAGTGCTTATGAACCTTGCTATAAAATTGCAACCAATAACCATTAACCATTAACCATTAACCATTAACCATTAACCATTAACCATTAACCATTAACCATTAACCATTAAAGGCAAAAATAACTTATGCCGGGGATGAGTGGCAATATTAAGTGAGATCATTACAATAAGGGCTTATTAAGCCCTTATTTTTTGGTCGTTATGTCTTTACACCTTGTCATCATTGATGCTTTGAATTTGATCCGTCGGGTGCACTCCGCACAACCCGATCCTAACGATATGGCAAGAACCATAGAGACAACCTCGCGCACCTTGCACCGTATCATCAATGAAGCTAAACCGACCCACATCATCGCCGTGTTTGATCATCACTTACAAGACCGGGGCTGGAGAGCACAACTTCTACCGACTTATAAGCAGAACCGGAAGCCGATGCCAGAAGCACTGCAACTTGGCTTAGACGCCATTCAGCAAGCATGGTGGGAATTAGGGATTGATTCACTGCTCTCGGAAGGTGATGAAGCCGATGATTTGGTGGCCACCTTAGCCACGAAAGTGGCAAGCCACGATGAAAAAGTAACGATCATTTCAACCGATAAAGGCTACTGCCAACTGCTCTCCCCCACTTTACAAATTCGTGACTACTTTCAACATCGTTGGTTAGATCAACCCTTTATTGAACAGGAATTTGGCGTAAAGCCGAGCCAATTAACCGATTTTTGGGGATTAACGGGCATCAGTTCAAGCCAAATTCCCGGCATTGCCGGCATTGGTCCAAAAGCAGCAAAAGAGATATTAACGCAATTTCCCGACATAGAAGCGGCCTACGCCAGTGCTGATTTGGCCAAGAAATACCGTAAAAAATTTGATGAGCAGATCGATATGGCGCGAGTCTGCAAACACATTGCCACACTAAAGACCGATATAGAGCTCGGTTTTAATTTGCAAGACATTCGCTTTTCAGCGCAAGTATCCCATCCAGAATAGCAAAACGCTCCTAGAAAGGAGCGTTAAATTAACCTATTGGAGCATTAGTGCGGAGAGATGTTCGACAAGCATTGGACATGCACTGTGATCTCTTCACGATCATGATACAAATGCTTTGCCTGCATGCGGAACTTTACATCATTTTTAATCAGAAAAACTTTCAGATTTTCAATATCTTGTAAAACTTCATCATAGCGCCCTTTCATTGGCAGCTTTAAGTTGAAGATGGCTTCTTTCGCCCAACCCTTGAGGATCCACTGCCCCATTAAATGCGCAACACGAGCTGGCTTTTCAATCATGTCACACACAATCCAAGTCACGTTCTTGCGTGGCGGCTCAAATTTAAAACCATCCTCGGCATGGTGTTTCACTTGTCCTGTGTCCATCAAACTTTCAGCCATTAGACCGTTGTCGATAGCATGAACAAACATCGAACGCTTCACCAGTTGGTAAGTCCAGCCCCCCGGGCATGCACCCAAGTCTACCGCCCACATTCCCGGAGCCAAACGTTCGTCCCACTCTTCACGAGGAATAAACACATGGAAAGCCTCTTCCAACTTCAGAGTGGAACGACTTGGCGCATCGGCTGGGAATTTCAAACGAGGAATACCCATGAAAAAAGGCGAGTTATTGTTGGTGTACGAATACCCAACGAAGCAGTGTCCGGGTTGAATAAAGCAGACATGTAGCACGGGTCTCTTCGCCGACTCTTTGTTAGACAGAATCCCCTTGCCACGTAACGCTTGACGCAATGGCACGGTAAACTTACGACAAAATTTGAGCAACTCTTTCGCTTCATTGGTATCTGGCGTTTCAATACGAATGTCACCACAACGCGGAAAATCCTCGAGTTCGGCGAGTTCAGATAAGATAGGCGAAATACGATCATCTTTAGGTAAATCGCTAAATTCCGCCGCTACCGCAAACATCTGACGAGCAAAAATAAGCGATTGGAAATCGACCTCTTTAATCAGCTTATCGGCATCACCGACCTGATAGCACTCAAACAACACATAACCCGTATTATTTTTCACACGAGGAAAACCAAAAACCTCTAGCTTAGTCGCTTTATCTTGGATCTCTCCGGCACACTCTTTTTCAAAGCCTGCACGACAATAGAGCATTACGTGTTTCACTGGTCCACCTCTTGAATATTAAGTGCTGCATAGCCAAACACTCCCCACCCTAGCATAAAGAACACGCCACCAAATGGCGTGATCGGGCCAAACCACTTGATGCCCGTGAGTGCTAAAGCGTAAAGACTGCCGCTAAAACAAAGGACGCCGATGATAAAGCAAATTGCCGCAATGAAAAAATATTTTTGTGCTTTCGATCCCAAACGACAATGCAGCAAAATACCACACGCTAATATGGCTAAAGCGTGAATCGATTGATACTGCACTCCCGTTTCAAACACCGAAAGCAAGTAAGGGGTTAAATACGCTTTTAGGCCGTGCGCGGCAAAAGCCCCTAGAGCGACACCAACGCCCGCCATAAAAGCCGCGATAGCGAGCAATAACTTACTCTTCATCTAACAATACCTCTTGTTCACGTCTGGCTTTTTTGAGCATCCAATCACGGAAAGTAGCGATGCGCCCCATATCGGCCTGCTTCTCGTGACAGACCACATAGAAAGCATTTTTAGTCATCAGCACTTCGTCAAAAGGCGCAATCAAGCGACCCGCTTCCAGCTCTGGCTGAGCTAACACGTTATTCCCCAGAGCGATACCTTGCCCATGCGCCGCCGCTTGCAGCACCATGGTCGAATGGCTAAAGATGGGGCCGTGGTTGACATTCACCCCTTCAAGATCGTTCTCTTTAGCAAACTGTTTCCAATCTTTACGAGAAGTATCGTGTAGCAGAGTATGCCGTGTTAGATCGTCCAGTGTTGCTAAAGGCTTAGGACCTAACAGCAGAGAAGGAGAGCAGAGTGGGATCAAAAACTCTTGATACAACTTATCCGCACGCAATCCTGGCCAGTTACCTCGGCCATAATAAATCGCCACATCCACATCATCGGTTAACGAACCTTCATCCATATCAACCGCTTTGATACGCACATCAATATCCGGCTCTTGCTGGTTAAAATCGGCCAGACGCGGCACGAGCCACTGAATCGCAAAACTCGGCGGTAAACTAATGGTTAATGCCCCTTTCTCACTGCGCTCTAGTACCTTATCGGTGGCTTCAGAGAGTGCGGTGAAGATATCTTTAATGTCGAGAAAGTAACTTTGCCCTTCTTCTGTCAATAGCAGAGAACGATTACGACGGCGAAATAGCTTTAACCCTAAAAATTCCTCTAACGCTTTGATTTGATGACTGACTGCGGCTTGTGTCACAAATAGCTCTTCCGCAGCGCGAGTAAAACTCAGCTGGCGAGCTGCCGCTTCAAACACTTTCAGCGAGTTTAATGGTGGCAATCTTCTGGACATAGGTACACTCAAAAATTAGATTAGTTTTTTTAATCTGAAACATTATAAATTGTCCATTGCCGAGCGGCTAGAGAAATTCTATATTTCACCCCGCAACAAGGCCTGAACGGCTTGATTCAGTTATGAATCAATTGGCTTTTGTTGCGATGTTGTGTTTGCAAACTCGTATTTCGAGTGAGGTAGAATTCTACCATCCTGTTTTGTGCAGTTATCCCCTGCACCAAAACATATACTTCCTGTATTTATTGTTTGACCTGTCTGTCAAATTCTTTAGCACCGCCCTTGGGCGGTGTTTTTTTATGTCTGTGATTAAGTCGGAGCCATAAAAAAACCGCTCACGAAAACGTGAGCGGTCGATTCTGTATCGAGATAACGATTAAGGTCGATATACCTTGATGTTGTTAAAGCCTTGCTCTTTCAAATACAAAGCTTGAAGCCGGCTCATCACACCGCGCGCACAATATAAGAGATATGTTTTCGATTGATCCAAATCGCCAAACTGAGTCGATAACTTGTAGAAAGGCAAATGTTTTACTTCCACACCTTCAATCAGCAGTGGCTTGTCATCTTCTTCATCTGGGCTACGAATATCAAGTACCACCGCATCTTTTTCGATAGCGGTCACTTGTTCAACTTCAGGTGCTTGCTCTTGGCTCTCTTTCTCAATATCACGAATATCCATTTGACGAGCGTTGTAAACTACGTGCTCTAGGATTGAGAAATCAAACTTCGCTTCTTCGGCTTCTAATTTCGCTTTCACCGCTTTAACTGTTGGGCTTTTTGAAATAACCCCACAGTATTCTGGCATCGTTTTGGCGAAATCTTCTGTTCCAATCTCGCGCGCCACTTTAATAATCTCTTCTTTGTCCCAGTTGATGAGAGGACGTAAAATTAAAGTATCTGTCACACCATCAATATGACGAAGATTAGTTAGAGTTTGGCTCGAAACTTGACCCAACGCTTCTCCGGTCACTAAAGCTTCAATATTTAACTTATGAGCTATCATGCCTGCGGCGCGCATAAACATACGTTTTAGCACCACACCCATTTGGCCATCGTCTACTTTTTCTAAGATTTCAGCCACCACAGGCTCGAAATCGACCGAGATAAAACGCACTTTGGCTGAAGAACCGTATTTATTCCACAAATAATGGGCCACTTGCTTTACACCAATTTCATGCGCTGGACCGCCTAAATTGAAGAAGCAATAATGCACTTTTGAGCCACGTTTGATGTGTAAATAGCTTGATACACCCGAGTCAAAACCACCAGAAATCAAACTCAATAAATCTTCTTGAGTGCCAAGAGGGAAACCACCTAAACCTTTATAACGGGCAATCACTTGATTGAGCAATTCATCGGCTATTTCAATATTGATGGTAACGTCCGGGTTTTTAAGTTGAACTTTTGCACTCTCAACTGCTTGGTTTAAACCACCACCAACATAACGCTCAACATCGATTGAGGTAAAATCATGCTTTCCTCGACGCTTAGCACGCACGACAAAAGTTTTTCCTTCGATGTTATTACGGCTGAGCGCTAACACTTGCTCGTAAATGTCATGCATATCCTTAAACTCAGATTGCTGCACTTCGAGCACTTGCTGGATGCCTGGAGTATGAGTCAGAATTTCAAGGACTTCTTGATAGTATTGGTCACTTTGCGCAGCCACTTCAATGTGATCGCGACGGTTAAATACCGCGACTGACTCTGTTCTTCGTTTGATGATATTACGAATATTGGACTCTAAAATTTTTGTGAAGCGCTTGCGTACTGAGTCACTTTTAACAAAAATTTCCGGATGGGGCTTAACAATAAATTTCATAGTTCTATTCGCAATCTGATTGGGCAACGTGGTGAATCAATGGGTCGCATTCTGCTTGCTACTGATACACCGCTAAGGGCGCAGGATTATACACGAGGTGATAACCATAAAAAAGACGAGCCTTAGCGCTCGTCTATGTGTTTTTACATAATCCAACGTAACTTACTGAACGGATGGAACTTCATCACTGTACAGCGGTTCACCTTGCATGATACTGATTTCTACTCGGCGGTTGCGTGAACGTTCACTTTCCGTATCGTTAGAGCCGACTGGGTCGGTATCGGCCATACCACGCACCCTGAGTCGTTGATGAGAAAACCCACGAACCTTTTCCATCTCTTGCGCCACAGAAACCGCTCGTTGAGCCGAAAGATCCCAGTTTGAGCGATACAATTCAGAATCGACACTTTGATTGTCGGTATGGCCAGAAATACGCACAATGCCCGGCACATCTTTAACCAGATCGGCAATTTGACGAACCAATGGACGAAACTTAGGTTGTAGAAATGCAGAGCCTTCGGGAAACGCACCTTTTTCACGAATACGGATCACCAATTGCTGACCTAAGTTTTCAACTTCAATAGCGCCTTGTTCGATTTCTCTTGCTAACGCTTTTTTGATGTCCTGTTCAACAATTTCCATCTCTTGCGACATAGATTCTGCTTGCTGTTGTTGCATTTCCGATTGAGTATTTTGATTATTTTGCGTTGAAGTTTCAGGGGATTGCCCCCCCGTCAATTGACCTTCTTCACGCTGAACACCACCCGCTCGATCTGAATCCCCTTCTTGAAACTCAAGTGTCTGCTGCGTGATATCAATGGTTTGTTGCATGATGACATCAATCGGTGTCGGTTCGGGGCGGCCAGGGCGAAACTCTTGTGCAATGATGCTTGTCCCTTTAGGAATGTCTTTCACTTCCAAACGATTTTGCACACCAAAAGCAAACTTCATCGAGCCCGCTATCTGTTTAAACTTCAGTACGTCCATCTCGGAAAAAGAGAGCAGCAGTACGAAGAAACACATCAACAGCGACATTAAATCGGCAAAGGTTCCCATCCACAACGGCAAGCCGGGAGGTGGGCATTTACAGCCTTCTTCATCATCCATTACAGGCTCCGTTATTCGCTATCAACATCTAAAACACGCTTGCCTTCATTGAGGTAGTTTTTGAGATAACTATCAATGACCCGTGGGTTTTGTCCATCCTGAATGGCCAGAACGCCATCCATGATTAAACGACGGTTAAGCTTTTCTTGATCTCGGCGCAAAGCAAGTTTGTCTGCAATCGGGAAAAAAATCATGTTCGAGAGAACAGCGCCGTACAAGGTAGTTAATAAGGCAACGGCCATGGCAGGACCAATTGATTTGGGGTCATCCATGTTAGACAGCATGGCAACCAAACCCACCAAAGTACCGATCATGCCCATCGCTGGCGCTACGTCACCAAAAGCACGAAATACGCCAGTTCCCTGTGAATGACGCTCATCAGTCAATACAATGTCTTTTTGCAACGCAGAGCGCACCACGTCAGCATCATGGCCATCCACCAGCAAATCGATCCCCTTTTGCATGAAGCTATTGGTAATTTCCATCTCTTCTAATGCAAGAAAACCACCTTTCCGCGCCGCATCAGCCATTTCTACAATTTTCGCGATCAAATCTTCAGGTTCATCGGATTTGAACATAAATGCCTTACCTGCCACCTTGGCTGCACCGAAGAATTGTCCCATCGTGAACTTCATCAATACAACAAACATTGACCCACCCACTACGATCAAGATAGATGTGACGTCGAAGAACATCATTAGGCTTCCGCCTAAAATCATCGCCATGATAACGAAAGCGAGGCCTCCGATCAGGCCTATCAGCGTTGCTAAATCCACAAAGCACTCCTCATGCTGCTTACCCGCGATAATGAGTTTAAACTCGTTATCGGCAATAGATTCAAATCTTTAAGTAAATTATTGGATCATACCGAAATTCTCTCTATTCAGTTTATACCTAAACTGAGCAAAGATGCACTGTTGCCAGCACACTGATATGACCAAGATTCTGAGTCACCGTCACTATTTCAGTAAATATCGGTCTGGTTGCTAAGTATCGTATTATTATTTTTATTATTTGTGATAGTGACAGTTCCAAAAGAGGGACTTTTCAGACAAAAATCGTTGGTTAAATTTGACCATCACTACGCCCTAAGGTAACTTTCGTGCATATTTACCAAGATAAAAAGATTATGGCGAGCAAGAAACCTGAAAATATGTCCTTCGAAGCGACAATCGAAGAACTTGATAGCTTAGTGGAACAGCTAGAAAATGGCGATTTAGCCTTAGATGATGCGCTAAAAAAATTCGAGCGCGGAATATCCCTTGCTCGTGCTGGACAAAGTAAGTTAAGTGAAGCGGAGCAGAGAGTCAGTATTTTGCTCAGTGCGAGCGATGACGCGCCACTCTCTGACTTTACTGAACTACCTGAGTAATAGGCACGTATTACTGATACATACTTATTACTGACTCATATTTATCGATCTCATCGCTCGCTATGTGACATGAACCTGTCAATTAAGTCACAGGAAAACGGTCGATCGTAACCTAGTAGATACCACAACTTAGTAGAAAGAGTGCCCTATGATTGAGGCTCTGAGCTCCTATCAGCAAAGAAATATTGACCAATTAAACCTTTGGTTAGGCCGTTTACCGCACCAAAAACAACCGTTGATTGACGCGATGCGCTACGGTTTGTTACTTGGCGGCAAAAGAGCTCGACCTTATTTGGTGTATATCACAGGGCAAATGCTTGGTTGTACGCCAGATGAACTCGATACCCCAGCCTGCGCAATAGAATGTATTCATGCTTATTCATTGATCCACGATGACCTTCCCGCGATGGACGACGATGAATTGCGTCGCGGTAAAGCCACTTGTCACATCGAATTTGACGAAGCCATCGCGATTTTAGCGGGCGATGCCCTGCAAACACTGGCCTTTACTATTTTGGCAGAAGGTCAACTCGCCGAGCATGCGCAAGTCAACCGCATTAAGATGGTCCAAATGTTGGCTCAAGCTTCCGGTGCTCAAGGTATGTGCATAGGGCAAGCGTTGGATCTGCAAGCGGAAAATCGTCTGGTCTCAGTGCAGGAATTAGAAGAGATCCATCGCAATAAAACGGGAGCCTTGATGCGTTGTGCAATCCGTTTAGGTGCGCTTGCGGCTGGTGAAAAAGGGCTTGCGGTACTACCACAATTGGATCGCTATGCCGATGCCGTTGGTCTCGCATTCCAAGTTCAAGATGATATTTTGGATATCGTTAGCGATACCGAGACATTAGGTAAACCTCAAGGCTCGGATCAACAACTCAATAAAAGTACCTACCCAGCACTGCTAGGGTTACAAGGTGCTATTGATAAAGCACAAAGTCTGTTACAGGAAGCTCTTCAAGCCTTGGAAGCAATACCCTACAATACAGAATCACTCGAAGAGTTCGCCCGATACGTCGTCGAGCGCAAGAACTAAACTATAAGCGCGCAAAATTATGACTCTTGATATTTCAAAATACCCAACACTGGCTTTAGCAAATACACCCGATGAACTGCGCAGTCTGCCGAAAGAGGTTCTGCCAACGTTGTGTGATGAATTAAGAAACTACCTTCTTAATTCCGTCAGTCAGTCGAGTGGCCACCTTGCGTCAGGCTTAGGCACGGTTGAATTAACGGTTGCCCTACACTACGTCTATAACACCCCTTTTGATCAGCTGATTTGGGATGTAGGCCACCAAGCTTACCCGCACAAAATATTAACTGGTCGCCGCGAGCAAATGTCGACCATTCGTCAAAAAGACGGTCTTCACCCTTTTCCTTGGCGTGAAGAAAGTGAATATGACACGCTCTCTGTCGGCCACTCGTCCACCTCAATCAGTGCCGCCTTAGGGATGGCGATCAGTGCAGGTAAAGAAGGGAAAAATCGCAAAGTAGTGGGCGTAATTGGTGATGGTGCTATCACCGCAGGCATGGCCTTTGAAGCAATGAACCATGCTGGCGACGTTCATCCGGATATGTTAGTCGTGCTCAACGACAACGAAATGTCGATCTCTGAAAACGTCGGCGCACTGAATAACCATTTAGCGCAACTGCTTTCCGGTAGCCTTTATACCTCAATCCGTGAAGGGGGCAAAAAAGTGCTCTCTGGCATACCGCCTATCAAAGAGCTGGTACGCCGCACAGAAGAGCACTTGAAAGGCATGGTCGTACCCGGCACCTTGTTTGAAGAGCTTGGATTTAACTATATCGGCCCAGTAGATGGCCATGATGTGATTGAACTTATCAAGACATTACGCAACATGCGCGAGCTCAAAGGCCCGCAGTTTTTGCACATCATGACCAAAAAAGGCAAAGGTTATGAGCCCGCCGAAAAAGATCCGATTGGTTACCATGGCGTTCCTAAATTTGACCCGAGCCACACTAGCCTGCCAAAAAGCAGCAATGCTAAACCTACTTTTTCTAAAATCTTTGGCGATTTTTTATGCGATATGGCCGCGCAAGATCCAAAATTAATGGCGATTACACCCGCGATGCGCGAAGGCTCTGGCATGGTTCGCTTTTCAAAAGAGTTCCCACAACAATATTTTGATGTGGCGATTGCTGAGCAACATGCCGTCACCCTTGCGACAGGTATGGCGATTGCGGGAGATCATCCGATAGTGGCGATCTACTCAACCTTTTTACAACGGGGTTATGATCAACTGATCCACGATGTTGCCATCATGAATTTACCCGTTATGTTTGCCATTGACCGCGCAGGGTTAGTCGGAGCTGATGGCCAAACTCATCAAGGTGCGTTTGATTTAAGCTTCATGCGCTGTATTCCCAACATGGTGATCATGGCACCCGCCGATGAAAATGAGTGCCGACAAATGCTCTATACCGGCCATAAACACACAGGGCCAAGCGCAGTGCGTTATCCTCGTGGCAATGGAATGGGAGTCGAAATTCAAACCCAATTTAGTGCGTTAGAGATTGGTAAAGGACGCATTATGCGCCAATGTGACACCGCTATCGCGAATGAAAAAATCGCGATCCTCAACTTTGGTACTTTCCTACCAAACGCGCTTGAAGCAGCCGATAAGCTAAATGCAACAGTAGCTGACATGCGATTTGTTAAGCCCCTTGATGAAACACTCATTCGCCAACTGGCTGCGCAACATGATGTGCTAGTGACCTTGGAAGAGAATGCGATTGCAGGTGGTGCGGGTGCCGGCGTCATTGAATTGATGATGAAAGAGAAAATCCTAAAACCAGTACTCAATTTAGGTTTGCCTGATCAATTCATCGCTCAAGGTACACAAGAAGAGCTGCATGCAGAATTAGGTTTAGATGCCAAAGGCATCGAGCGTTCCATTCAAGAGTATCTAGCGAAGTAGCTCGTTTTTTGTTCGCTGCCGACTTTTATGAACTGAATGTCTTGATGAACTACATCACTTTCAGTTACATCCCAATACTCAAAACCCTCGCATCGCGAGGGTTTTGTTTTTATATCGGCTGGCTCCACTCAAACTGAGTAAACAGCCTTTGCCATACCTCATCAAAACCAGCTTTAAGCACTAATGCTTGGCCAGTAAACGGATGAGTAAAACGTAATTCAGAGGCATGGAGCATCAGACGCTGCGCGTCATAATGATCGCGAAATAGGCGGTTGTGCTTGCCATCACCATGAGTGGTATCACCAATAATCGGATGACTCAAATGGTGCATATGACGACGCAACTGATGTTTACGGCCCGTTTGCGGTTTCATTTCCACCAAACAGTAGCGGCTGGTTGGGAAACGCCCGGTTGAATACGGCACTTCTACTGTCGCTAATGGTTGATAAGCGGTGATCGCTTCTTGGGCTTCTTTATCTTGTTTGGCAAACTTATCGGCAATTTTATCTAGCTCGATTTTGAGTGGGTAATCAAGCACATCCCCTTGTTCAATCCAACCACGCACAATCGCATGGTACGTTTTTTCCATTTGATGGTTGGCAAACATCGGCATCATTTGCGCCGCCACTTCACTGGAGAGCGCAAACACGAGCACGCCAGAAGTTGGCCTATCTAATCGATGTAGGGGAAACACATGCTGGCCAATTTGATCGCGCAGCGTTTGCATCACAAATTGCGTTTCGTGTTTATCTAGCCATGAGCGATGCACCAGCATTCCTGCGGGTTTATTCACGGCGACCAAATCATCGTCCTGATACAGAATATCTAACATGCTTGGCTTACCTCATCAATCAAACGTAGCAGCGCAATCACCTCAGCCAATTCCGCTTGATGTTGCCATGCCTCTTCAAAATAGGGAGTGAGCGAAAACCCTTGAGGAAGCTCTGTTTGCTGCTCAATTGCCAATAACATTTTGGGGATGAAAATCCACTGCAGCCACTGCTCCGGAGTGAGGGTATCGATGGAGAAAGGCTCTGTGCTCATCAATGCGCTTTCGCTTGGCGGCTGAGATTGCCAGCACTGAGTATTGCGTAGCTGAGTTTCTAATTGCTTCAACAGGTGGGTCAGTTCTGTGCTTACTGTCATTATTCACCAAGTTAATTTGCTAAGTGACCTTGAAAATGGGCTATAGAGTACCATTTATTGTTCAAAGAGAGTTATTGATCAAAAATAGTTATTCAAGAACACAAGTTAAGGCCACTTTATCCATGGATACCATTCATACGCTTAGCCAATTGCTCACCAATAGTGGTAGCCAATATCGGATCTTTGATTTAGGAAGACGCATCTGCCCGATTGAAAATACACACTTTTCTCAAGTAGAAAAAGGTCAACAACCGTATCCCTATCCATTGCAGCGTCATGCTCATCTTGCCATCGCGTATTGGAACCAAGCCCAACAACCTTGGATCTGGTTTCTTAAATTCTCTTTGGATGAACGAGGCCTACTCAAACAAGCTGAGATAGGTAACTTCATCAAGTTTGTACTTGAAGCGATGGGGTCACGTTTGCATCAAGACCTCAGCGATGAGCAGCAACAAAAGCTTGCCAATAATCCTTATACCTTTAAACCGAGCGACGACAAAATGGCGGTATTCCACAGCCAAATACGCGCCCAGTTGAACCTACCATCAAGCCAATATTATGAGCATGCACAACACTATTTTAGTGGGGATTTAGGCTGGGAAAACTGGCAGACGGTCGGCTTACAAGGCATTACTGATATTTGTGCTCGTTTAAGCAAAGAACAAAATAGCGTGTTACTAAGGAAAGCATTAAACCACCTCCCCGCTCAGCCTTTGTATGCCCTGCTTGGGGCACTCGAACATAGTGCACCGTTGAATGATAAGTTGGCGCTGCGTTTGCAAGAGATGGCAATGTTGCACATCGAAAGCCACGAACCTGATCTGTTCTTACTCTCTGCTTTAATACGAGCCTTATCAGGTGCGAATAATGCACTCACCGCGACCTTGGTTGAACGTATTCTGCAAAGCCCACGCTTGAGCCATCAAGAGATATTAATTGCCATTGCAGGGCGCTCGTGGCATGTATTGTCTAACCCATCACTTGCCGAAACGTTTTTATTACGCTTGGCGCAAACAGGCAATCAAGCCCTCTTTAACCAGCTCTTTGCTGATTTAGTGATGCTGCCAGAACTGCGAATGATACTGCTGCCACTGCTGCATTCTAGCCCTTCGATCGAATTAGCCGATGCCTTAATTCGCTTACAACAAACAACTAAAGCTCAATAACTGGAATGTTTATGCTAGGCGATCTATTGGCTATTTTATTACTCAGCTTGGGCTGCTTTCTTTTCTGGCAACAGCGTCGCCAAGCCGAATTGGCAAAAGCGGCGATCAGTCGAAAATGCGAACAACTCGACTTACAGCTGATCAGCGTGGCTTTTGGACGCCACAAATTCAAAACGCCAGAAGGACTCTGGCGTTGGCATACCGTTTATTGGTTTGAGTTTTCTGCACTAGGTGACGACTGCTACCAAGGTGAATTACAAATGATAGGCTTTAGGCCATCTGCTTTTCATTTGCCGCCTCATCGTATGTAAACTCAAATTCCCAATAAGGGCCAAAAACATCTTCTTTCTCACCCAACAGCTCAAAGCCGAGTTTTTTGAGTACCGCAATAGAGGCATGGTGGCCAATATTAGCAGTGGCTGTAATTTTTTGTCGTTGCAATTGGTAGGCCGCTTTAGGTAAAAAAGCCTTCAATGCCTCAGTTGCAATGCCTTTGCCCCAATACAATTTATCAAACAGAAAACCGAGTTCTGCTCGCTCTTCGTCAAGTTCAATGAACAAATGCCCCATGTATTCGCGGTTATAATTATCTAACACCGCCATTGCGTACAAATGAGGATCATGAAGCACTCGTTGAAAAAGCTGTTTTGCTGAAGCGACCGTTTTAGGGCCATTCATCTGTGCCCGATTTTTGGCGCAACAATTGAGCATCAAAAAATCAGACTCTAACGAATCGGTGTAAGGGAGAAGAAGTGTTCTTCTTGTTACGGTTGTCACGTACAATCCTTGTTAGCCGCAAAATAATACCGAAAGACTCAACTAGGCTCAGGGCAATACGCCTTAGCCCAGATAAAATCTGGTACTCTATTTTTGCAAAGAAGCCGAAAATTAAACCAACCGAACGATGAGGTAATTGATCTAGATTGTTTTTTTGTTGTTATTATTTTGCTGCACTTATCATATGAACTTTTTTTGAAGCAACAACACGCTAAAGCCAGAATGCAAGTAATAAGAAAAGCCTCAACACGCATGTGTCGAGGCTTAAAGTCTTACTCGCAGCAGTCCAGCTACTAAATTGTGTGCTCCATGCATCATCCATAATAGTGGCCAATTCTTCGGCTCATCCTGCATCGCCATCCTAGCGGTGTCCAAACTTTCCATGGTACTAACACTCCGGTCAATACTCATCACTTGTTCCTTGAGCGGTGTCCATAACATCATCCTGATGTTGTCCTGCCTTATCCACAAGGTGTCCATCGCCAATCCATGCAGCTCGCATCCTGCCAACTGTTGTATCCTTACGCTGTCCTAGCATCCTGCGTGGTTATTCTTCGTGAACAACCTTGTCTTCTTCCTGAAGAGACCAAACCTTGGTGCTTTGTAATTCCTTGTCAGAATCCTTCCGACAGGGTTCAATTTACTCGTTTGGCTTTAAGAAACAATCACCTAAAAATATCATTTTTAAAAAAACAACCTAAAGAAATAGATATATTAATTAAAAACAAATAGTTATAAAAAAATCACCACCAAACACTGCGTTAAACACTGTGATTTCTTACAAACAATGTGCGAGATCTCTTACAACACTTCGCCACTTTTGCTCTTGGTAAATAAAAGGTAAGATCACAGCAACTCACAAAAAGGACAACCTATGCTCACAAAAGATGTCACTCAAGAACTAGAAAGCATCTTGACTCTCTTACAACAACAGGGAAAGGAACCGAGTGTGGCCTTAGTAAAGTCACGTCTTAGCACCTCAGTGCCAATGCCAGCCTTGATTGCAACCATCAAAAGTTGGAAAAATGCACACCGAGTTCCCAAAGTAGAAGTGAGCGTTAGTACGGAAAATAGCGCGAACAAGGTAGCCGAACTTGAAACGCAACTAGCCGCTTTGTCAGCCCGAGTAGCAGCCCTAGAGGCACAACTAACCGAGAAGTAATTGAATGATGAAAATTTGGGTGGACGCCGATGCATGTCCGAAAGTAATTCGTGAAACCATTGTCCGCGCAGCCGAAAGGACGGGCGTTGAATGTACTTTTGTGGCCAATCATGTCGTTCCGATTCCGCAACGATCCAACATTCGTTCACTGCAAGTCCCCAGTGGTTTTGATGTTGCCGATAACGAAATCGTCAAACGGGTAGAAGTGGGCGATTTGGTAATTACTTCCGATATTCCGCTGGCCGATGAAGTGATAACCAAAGGTGGCTTGGCACTCAATTCTCGTGGTGAGCTGTATACCAAAGAGACCATCAAGGCGCGCCTCAATATTCGAGATTTTATGGACACTATGCGCTCAAGCGGTATCCAAACTGGCGGACCAAGTGCGCTTTCTCAAACAGAACGGCGCGAATTTGCCAACCATTTGGATCGCATTTTGGCTAAAGCGAACAAATAACCACGTTTTGACGGTTGGACAATCACTAGCCTGTCCAACCGTTCCTCTTCATTAGCGCTGAACCGCCTTAAATCTTGGATTAGTTTTACAAATTACATATAAACGACCGCGTCTTTTGACGATTTGACAATCTGGATGACGTGATTTTGCGCTTTTTAATGAACTTAATACTTTCATAGTTTACTCCTTACCAAACTGAGCAAAGCGACGATTGAAATTCGCCACTCGTCCTTCTTTTTGAACAACTCGCTGCTTACCGGTGTAATACGGATGCGATTCAGACGACACATCTAAGGTGAAATAAGGATAGGTGTTGCCATCTTCCCACTCGATCGTCCGATCAGTTTTTAGCGTTGAACCCACAATAAAATACTTATCCACACTGGTGTCGTGGAAAACCACTTTTTGGTATGGCGGATGAATTCCGTCTTTCATCAATTTCCCCTCGCTTAAATTGTTATGTTATAACATGCCAATTAATAATCATTACCAAGAAGAAAAGCAAGCTTAAATGTGATATTTTTCTCAACCAACGTGAAAAAAGACGGATACGGATATGCACACCATTGCTCCGATTGGCACTATTGAAACGCCTTATAAAGAAAAATTTGCCGTTCCTCGCCAACCTCGCTTAGTGGCGAGCGCAAGCGCGAGAGTCAAGCTCATCGGTCACGCTAATTGCTTAGAGTCGGTGCGAGGTATCGAACAATTTAGCCATGTCTGGTTACTTTTTCTGTTTGACCAAAACCTCGATGCTGGTTGGAAACCGACCGTGCGCCCACCGCGCTTAGGCGGAAATGAGCGGATCGGCGTATTTGCTTCACGGGCTACGTTTCGACCTAACGGCATCGGTATGTCTGCCGTTGAATTGAAAGGCGTCACTCAACAAGGTGATCAGGTTTATTTGGAACTAGGCAGCGTAGATTTAGTCGATAACACACCGATCATTGACATCAAACCCTATATTCCCTATTCCGATTCGATAGCCACAGCCGGCGGTGGCTATGCCGAGAGCGAGCCCGACAAGATCGCAGTGACCTTTAGCCAAGCGGCGTTAACGGTACTGAATGCGCGAGCAGATCACGACATGGTTAAAGCCGTCATTGAGCAAGTGCTGGCTCAAGACCCTCGCCCAGCCTATAAAAAACACAAAATCGATTATAAAGAATATGCGGTAAATCTGTTCGATCTGAACGTAAAATTCACTATCGCAAACAACTTAGTCTCAGTAACCGCAATAGAACGCTTTTGACAAAGCCGATTGGCTGATATTATTAGCGGCTTAATTCTAGCCTCTCATTGGAGAGCGCTTTTAACTATCATGAAACGGATACCATAGAATGCGTACCAGTAAATATCTTCTTTCTACTTTGAAGGAGACTCCAAACGACGCAGAAGTCGTGAGCCATCAGCTCATGTTACGTGCAGGTATGATCCGTAAGCTGGCTTCAGGTCTTTATACCTGGCTGCCTACTGGTCTACGTGTGCTGCGTAAAGTCGAAAACATCGTTCGTCAAGAGATCGACAATGCCGGTGCAATCGAAACCTTGATGCCCGTTGTGCAACCGTTTGAACTGTGGGAAGAGACAGGCCGCTCTGAGAAAATGGGCCCTGAGCTACTTCGCTTTACTGACCGCCATACTCGTCCGTTTGTGCTTAGTCCAACAGCAGAAGAAGTGATCACCAGCTTGGTACGCAACGAAGTCAGCTCTTACAAGCAATTGCCGCTGAACCTGTACCAGATTCAAACCAAATTCCGTGATGAGAGACGTCCTCGTTTTGGTGTGATGCGTGCTCGTGAATTCTGCATGATGGATGCCTATAGCTTTGATATTGATAAAGCAGGCTTAGAGAAATCTTACCAAGCGATGCACGAAGCTTACTGTAAAGCCTTCGATCGCATGGGGCTTGATTACCGCCCAGTATTAGCCGACACCGGCGCTATCGGTGGTAACGGCTCTCATGAGTTCCATGTATTGGCTGAAAGTGGTGAAGACATCATCGCCTTCTCAACTGAATCGGATTACGCCGCCAACATCGAAAAAGCGGAAGCTATTGCGCCAGTCGTTGAGCGCGCCGCGCCAACTCAAGAGATGACGCAGGTTGATACGCCAAACGCCAAAACCATCGCTGAATTGGTTGAGCAGCATGGCCTACCGATTGAGAAAACAGTTAAAACACTGTTTGTAAAAGCATCTGATGAGATCGATGCCTCTATCGTGGCACTGATCATCCGTGGTGATCATGAACTCAATGAAATCAAAGCCGAGAAACTCGCTGAAGTTGCCGCTCCGCTAGAAATGGCTAGCGAAGAAGAGATTCGCGCGCTGATTGGTGCAGGCCCAGGCTCTCTTGGCCCTGTTGGTCTTGAATTGCCATTTATCGTTGATCACAGCGTAGCCGTCATGAGCGATTTTGGCGCAGGAGCCAACATCGATGGCAAACACTACTTTGGCATCAACTGGGGCCGTGACGTTGAGCTAGCGAAAGTGGAAGACCTCCGTAACGTCGTTGAAGGCGACCCAAGCCCATGTGGCAAAGGGACACTAATGCTCAAACGCGGTATCGAAGTGGGTCATATTTTTCAATTGGGTACCAACTACTCTGAGAAAATGAACTGTGGCGTTCTTGATTCCAATGGTAAAAACACCATTTTAGAGATGGGTTGTTACGGCATTGGTGTATCACGCGTTGTAGCATCAGCCATCGAACAAAACAACGATAAATACGGCATCATCTGGCCTGACGCGATCGCACCTTTCCAAGTGGCGATTGTCCCCATGAACATGCACAAATCAGAGCGCGTCCAACAAGCTGCTGAAAAACTGTATGCGGAACTGACCGCAGCAGGTATTGAAGTGCTATTTGATGATCGTAAAGAGCGCCCGGGTGTAATGTTCTCAGATATGGAACTGATCGGTGTACCACATACCATCATTATTGGCGATCGCAGTATGGATGAGGGCAACTTCGAATATAAACATCGCCGCAGTGGTGAGAAGTCGGCCGTCGCTATGAATGAAATAGTCTCCTTTATTAATGCTCAAATCGCCTAATAAAGTGTGCTATTGAAAAGGTTGCCTAAATGGCAACCTTTTTTATTTTGTCACTAGCCACACAAGCTTTTTCAAGCATATTAATCTTCGATTCATCTACGGTGATCTATTCTTTAATCCATTATTAATGGAGGTGACCTATGGATCTAAAAAGTTTACTTAACCAAGCATTGAATTCAGACATCGTAAAACAAGGTTCAAGCCAACTCGGCGCTATCACACAAAATTCAAGTAAACTCAAAACCTTAGGAGCTGGTGCACTCGGTGGTGGCCTAATCGGTTTATTGATGGGCTCGAAGAAAGCAAAAAAAATAGGCACTAAAGTGATAGGGATTGGTGGAGCAGCGGCGCTCGGCGCACTAGCCTATAAAGCGTATAATGACTGGCAAGCAAAACAAACGACCACTCAACCGCAGTCTAGCTTTGACCCTAATGATGCTAGCCACAGCACGCTGATCCTAAAAGCGATGATTGCCGCCGCAAAAGCTGATGGTCATGTGGATGAACAAGAAATGGCGAAAATTGAGCAAGCCATCTCTGAAATGGGCGCAGATAACCAATTGCAGCAACTGGTAAAAAATGAGCTGCATAAACCGCTCGATCCCACGGCTATTGCACAGTTAGCCACAACGCCCGCACAAGCGAGTGAGCTTTATCTGGCCTCTTTACTTATCGCCGATGAACAAAATTTCATGGAAAAAGCGTATCTGAACGAGCTCGCTAAGCAACTACAGCTAGCCGACGATCTGGTTATGGCGCTAGAGCAGCAAGTGAACGCTTAAAGTTTCATCACATGCAATCAGAGCTTGCGCAAACGCAAGTTCTGATTTTGTCTTTGCCAAACGTAATGTGTATATTGAGAGCCATTATCATTAGTTAGGATTTAATCTATGCAAGTTTACGGTTGTTGTGAATTAGTGCGCGAGCTTTATGCGCAGATAGGCAGTGGTGATCAAGCTTATATTCCTCAAGCAATCTCCTGCGCCATCAAAACCTTGAATGATGTCGCAGCAGACGAATCGCTGCCAAAAGCGGTTCGAGAGCAAGCAGCCTTTGCGGCAGCTAACTTGCTGATTTCTGATTTCGAGGATAAGTGATGAATTTAGCCAATTTTGCCACAATGGATCCAATCATGCTGATGAGCATCATCAATATGAAGCTACGTGATGATTTTAATGGCGATCTTGATAAGCTGGCGGATGACTTTGATATCGATCGGGCGGCATTAGAAGCTCGCTTAGCCAGTGCAGGCTTTGAGTTTTTACCGCAAATCGGTCAATTTCGTTAAGGCATAAAAAACCCGCTAATTTAAAGCGGGTTTTCGTTCAAATAACAGTTCTTAAAACACAGCACTCAGATTTTTTGTACTAAGCTTTTTTCTCTTTTCTTGCCAGAGCCTTACGCTCATTGCGTTTCGCTTGGTTCTCAATAAAGCCACTGAGCTCTTTTTCCGCCCAAGCTTGTGCTTGTGCTTCGCTTTCAAAACCCATTTCGCGCTTTGAAACAACACTTCTGCGAGAGGTCACTTGACGTACGATTTCCGCCGCCCAACCATTGCGCTTTTCAGTCACTTTGATGGTAAATTTTTTACTTTCTGACATTTTCGTTTTCCTAAGGGAATAATAAGGGATTACTCATCAACGTTTGTCGCGCGCCATTATATTATATGGCGGCGGATGTTGAACACCATCCCTTGGTAAGCGCGGCATTAGAGCACAAATCACAATTTTTTTCTGCATTTTTTACAAAAAATTCATCCTCAAAGTAAACAAAAAAGCCGCTGAGTTGCAGCGGCTGGAATAACAAGACTAAGTCGTTTCTCTCACTGGCGACAAGGTGAGTTACCCTAAGTTCTTACGTGCATTTTGGAACATACGCATCCATGGGCTATTTTCACCCCAAGAATCAGGATGCCAAGAGTTCGCTACCGTGCGGAACACGCGCTCTGGGTGCGGCATCATGATCGTCACACGGCCATCTTGAGTCGTTAAGCCTGTAATGGCATTTGGTGAACCATTTGGGTTGTTCGGATATTGCTGTGTGGCATGGCCGTTGTTATCCACAAAACGCAGCGCAACAGTGCCTGATTGTTCAATCGCCACTAAATGTGCCGTATCACGAACTTCAACGCGCCCTTCGCCATGCGAAACCGCAATCGGCATGCGCGAGCCAGCCATCTCATTAAAAAACAGTGAATCTGATTGCTGCACTTCCACTAAGCTAAAGCGCGCTTCAAAACGCTCTGATTCATTGCGCACAAAACGCGGCCATAAATCAGCGCCGGGGATTAACTCTTTCAAATTCGACAGCATTTGACAACCGTTACACACTCCTAGCGAGAAAGTGTCTTCACGTTGGAAGAAACTTTGGAACTGTTCACGAGCTTGTACATTAAACAGCACTGATTTCGCCCAGCCTTCACCCGCGCCCAATACGTCACCATAAGAGAACCCACCACATGCGACGAGGCCTTGGTACTCTTCAAGCACCGCTTGACCCGTTAAGATGTCGCTCATGTGTATATCGGTTGTTTCAAAGCCTGCGCGATCAAACGCTGCCGCCATTTCAACGTGTGAGTTAACCCCTTGCTCGCGCAAAATAGCCATTTTTGGCTTCACGCCTTTAGCAATATACGGTGCCGCAACATCTTGTTGCACGTCAAAGCTCAAACTGACGTTAAGACCTTTATCACTGTTATCTTGTTTTGCTGCAAACTCTTGATCCGCGCACTGCGGGTTATCGCGTAGCGCTTGCATCTTATGCGTGGTTTCAGCCCAAATGGTGCGAAGTTCGGTGCGGTTACGCACAACAATAGGTTGTTCACCAGCAGTAATGGCTAGCTCATCAGAAGCGTCAACACGACCGATAACGTGTGAACACGCTTGTAAACCATGCGCCGTTAGCGTCGAGAGCACCGTCTCTAAATCGTGGTGACGAACTTGAATGACTGCGCCCAGCTCTTCATTAAATAACGCGGCCAACGCATCATCACCTAGCGCGGCGATATCGGCTTTCACGCCACAATGACCCGCAAAGGCCATTTCAGCTAGAGTAACGAATAAACCACCGTCACCTTTATCGTGATAGGCAATAATCTGCTGATTCGCGACCAAGGTTTGGATCGCTTCATAGAAGGCTTTAAGCTGCGCCGCATTATCTACATCTGCGGGTTTATCACCCAACTGTTTGTAGACTTGTGCTAACGCCGTTGCGCCCAAGCGATTCTTACCATTACCTAAATCAATCAAAACCAGTGAGGTTTCGCCCTTATCGGTTCTTAACTGAGGCGTAATGGTGTTACGCACATCTTCAACACGAGCAAATGCCGTAATCACCAAGGATAGCGGAGAGGTCACTTCTTTTTGTTCGCCATTCTCATCCCATTTGGTCTTCATCGACATCGAATCTTTACCCACTGGGATAGTCAGGCCGAGCGCAGGACAAAGCTCTTCACCGACCGCTTTTACTGCCTCATACAAACCAGCATCTTCACCTGGGTGACCCGCTGGTGACATCCAGTTCGCCGACAACTTAATGTGTTTGATATCACCGATATGGGTAGCGGCAATATTGGTGATCGCTTCGCCCACGGCTAAACGTGCCGATGCCCCAAAATCCAGCAAGGCAACTGGCGTGCGCTCACCCATCGACATCGCTTCGCCGTGGTAAGTATCATAACTTGCCGCAGTGACCGCGCAGTTTGCTACTGGCACTTGCCATGGACCAACCATTTGGTCACGAGCGACCAAACCAGTGACGGTTCTGTCACCAATGGTGATGAGGAAGGTTTTTTCTGCAACCGCAGGGAGACGCAGTATACGATCAATCGCTTCGTTCAATTCGATATCACGGCGATCAAGTGCTGGATTATTAACTTTCAGCGTCTTCACATCACGATACATTTTAGGTGTTTTGCCAAGCAATACGTCCATCGGCATATCAATTGGCGTATTGTCGAAATGTGAATCTTCCAATTTCAGTTCACGCTCTTCAGTGGCAATGCCCACAACAGCATAAGGCGCGCGCTCACGTTGGCAAATGGCGTCAAAGCGCGCCATGTTTTCTGGCGCTACAGCCAGTACGTAACGCTCTTGTGATTCATTACACCAAATTTCAAGCGGGCTCATTCCCGGCTCATCGTTAGGTACATCACGCAGTTGGAAAATACCGCCACGTTCACCATCATCAACAAGCTCAGGCAATGCGTTTGAGATACCACCAGCGCCCACATCATGGATAAAGGCGATCGGATTCGCCTCACCGAGTTGCCAGCAGCGATCAATCACCTCTTGGCAGCGGCGTTCCATCTCTGGGTTTTCACGCTGTACCGACGCAAAATCAAGATCTTCCGCAGATTGACCAGATGCCATAGAAGAAGCGGCGCCCCCACCAAGGCCAATGTTCATTGCCGGACCACCAAGCACAATTAAGCTCGCGCCAACTGGGATCTCTTTTTTCTGCACATGCTCGTCGCGGATATTCCCCATCCCACCAGCAATCATGATTGGTTTGTGATAACCACGCACTTCTTCACCAGCGTGAGAGTTAACTTTCTCTTCGTAAGTACGGAAGTAACCTAACAAGTTTGGACGACCAAATTCGTTGTTAAAAGCCGCGCCACCGAGCGGGCCTTCCAGCATAATATCGAGTGCCGTGACAATGCGCCCCGGTTTACCAAAATCCGTTTCCCAAGGCTGCACAAAATTAGGAATACGCAAGTTTGAAGTAGTAAAACCGACTAACCCGGCTTTAGGTTTTCCACCAATCCCCGTTGCACCTTCGTCACGAATTTCACCACCGGACCCCGTTGAAGCGCCCGGCCAAGGAGCAATCGCCGTCGGGTGGTTGTGTGTTTCCACCTTCATTAAAATATGCGCTTTTTCATGGTGATAACCATATTGGCGTGTCTCTGGATCAGGGAAAAAACGCCCAACTTCTGAACCCACCATGACGGCGGCATTATCTTTATAGGCAGACAGCACGTGATCAGGAGTCACTTCATAAGTGTTTTTGATCATCTTAAACAGCGATTTATCTTGCTTAACGCCATCAATAGTCCAATCGGCATTGAAGATTTTATGGCGACAATGCTCAGAGTTTGCTTGAGCAAACATCATTAATTCGATATCGGTTGGATTACGCTCAAGCTTAGTGACGAAGCTTTCGAACAAATAATCAATTTCATCGTCAGCCAATGCAAGCCCAAGGGTAACGTTTGCTTTTTCAAGCGCTGAGCGGCCGCCATTCAGCAAGTCGACGTACGCTACGGGAGCAGGTTCAGCGACTTTAAACAGTGAGGTTGCTGATTCGAAATCGGTAAACACGACTTCCATCATTCGGTCGTACAACAGGGAATAAAGCGTAACAAGTTGCGGTTGAGAAAGTTCGCGATCTAATTCGATGTAGTAAGCCGTGCCTCGCTCTAAGCGCTTCACCTCATTCAAACCACAGTTATGCGCAATATCCGTCGCCTTGGAAGACCAAGGCGAGATGGTTCCAGGGCGAGGAGTGACCAGTAAAAGAAGACCTTGTGGCTCATGTTCTTGAATCGTTGGGCCATAAGTGAGTAGTTTCTCTAATTTTTCAAGGGATTGAGCGTCTAAATCCGCAGAGAGATCAGCAAAATGCATGAACTCCGCGTAAATACCCGATACAGGCAGTTGCTGTTCACGACAAAGTTCAACGAGTTTGTTAACACGAAACTCAGAAAGCGCTGGGGAGCCACGCAAAATTCTCATGTGCTTAGGTCTCTTATACAGTGGGTTGAGGTGTAATTGGAATGAATTCAAAATCATTAAAATACAATAAGTTAATAAAAGAAAACTGAATACATACCAATTTCACCTCGTGATTTCGAACGCATTATAAAGGAATTCTTTTTGTGACGTAACACCAAAAGCAACCGTTTGCGTCATTTTTTTTGTCAAATTTGAAATACAGCCACATTAGCGTGGTCGCCGACACTTTTTCATCCGTTTTTGATCTGAAACTTTGCCAATATGGCCGCCTTTGATATAAAGGCAGTAATTGATGTAAGAGATCGCTCATAAATGCCAAAGTATTATCTGATTCAGCTTCATCGCTCATTGTCCATTTTCCTACTCACTCTTTTTGTAGTCGGTTGCCAAATCGATTCAGATCCTAAAAGCGAGCTTGACCATATTCGTGAACGTGGCGTATTGCGAGTGGGTACGTTGAACAATCAACTCTCCTACTACATTGGCCCAGATGGCCCTGCAGGGCTGGACTACGAACTAGCACGCGAATTTGCCAATCAGCTTGGGGTTAAACTAGAGATGAAACCCGCTTATCGGTTGTCTAGTCTCTTTCCTGCACTGAAAAATGGGGAAATCGACGTTGTTGCAGCGGGGTTAAGTCAATCGAATCAACGCTTGAATGAGTACAGAACAGGGCCCGCTTATTACTATGTCAGCCAACAAGTCGTCTATAAGAAAGGCAACTGGCGTCCAAGAAATTTAAAACAATTACTGGAAAAACAACCGGAACTGATTGCTGGTCATGAAGGTGACAGCGTTTTTTCTATCGTGAATGAATCCCACTTTGAGAATACACTCAGCGACATTAAACAGATCTACCCAGAGTTTCAGTACAATGTGAATAATAACGCCGACGTTAACGACCTTTTAAAACAGGTTTCGAATGGCGAACTGCTATTTACCATGGCTGATTCGGTCGAAGTCTCGCTGTCGCAGCGAATCTACCCTGACTTAGCCGTCGCCTTTGAATTAACTGAAGATCAGCCTATCGCTTGGTATATGCGTCGCTCTGAAGATGAAAGTTTATACGCCTTGATGATTGAGTTTTTTGGCAACCTTAAACAATCTGGTCAATTAGCGGCCTTGGAAGAGAAATATATTGGTCACGTGGGCACGTTTGATTATGTCGATACGCGCGCCTTTATTAGAGCACTCGATATCCGCTTACCAAAATGGGCCCCTCTTTTCCAACAATATTCTGACGAGTTTGATTGGCGATTGATTGCCGCCTTAGCTTATCAAGAGTCTCACTGGAATCCGTTAGCTAAATCCCCCACCGGGGTCCGCGGTATGATGATGTTGACTCTCCCTACGGCAAGAAGTGTTGGTGTCGCCAATCGACTCGATCCGGAACAATCGATTCGTGGTGGTGTCGAATACCTGCGTCGGATGGTACAGCGTATACCAGACTCCATCCCAGAACATGAGAAAATTTGGTTTGCTCTCGCTTCCTATAACGTCGGCTATGGGCATATGATGGATGCAAGACGCTTAACCAAGCAACAAGGTGCGAACCCTGATTCATGGACTGAAGTCAAAGAACGCCTCCCTCAACTGAGACAAAAGAAATACTTCAGCCAGACTCGATATGGCTACGCGCGAGGTGACGAAGCCAAGGCCTACGTTGAAAATATTCGTCGCTATTATCAAAGTATTATTGGCCATGTTGATCAACAAAAGCAGATAGACAATAGTTCAGGTACTGATGATTTGGTTGTGATCAGCATTGAGGAGGAGGAAGCCGCGTTAGAAGCGATGGAATCGGCCGATGAGGCGCAGGATAATCAGTATCTCGACCCCTTAGCTCAATAAGCATAACAATAGCTAAATCTTCCACGTTGAACGAAAATTGCACACTTGATTTCCAAGTGTGCAGCCCATACATCAAAACGTGAAAAAGATCGTTTCCTAAGTTTCATATTATGGTAACAATCCTGCACTATAAAGGCAGATTAAGATTGTCATAAGGCACCCTAAACCATTAGGGATCATTGTCAAAACTCAGCAGTAGGAGGTTGTTTATGCTTAAACGTAAAAAGCTATCAAAACACCTTAATAAAACGGTGGCAGCGAACCGTCGTAAACGTATGTTATCCAATAATAAAAAGAAAATTATCTGGCGTAACCGTGCATTTATGCAATTAATCTCTGCTTAACCTTCAGCGGCAAACATCTACTCAAAGTGGATGTTTGCTAAAGCCCATCACTCTGTTGCTTATTCCGCTGTTTTTCTGCCTGTATCTCTGCGCGTCTTCGTCTAAAAAAAGATTGCAGTTGCTCCCGACACTCCTCTTCTAACAATCCTTTATCGACCGTCGCATAATGATAGGAGGCTTGGCTTTCAAATAAATTCAGCACCGTACCGGCCGCCCCAGCTTTGAGATCTGGAGCGCCAAAGACAATCCTTTTGACTCGGCTATGCAGCAGTGCGCCTGCGCACATTGGACAGGGCTCTAAAGTGACGTATAAGGTAGTATCAAGCAAACGATAATTTTGTAACCGTTGACCTGCTTGACGCAAAGCCTGAATTTCAGCGTGCGCTGTTGCATCATGTTGACCAATAGAGGCATTCCAACCTTCAGCAATGATTTCGCCATCTTTAACAAGCACTGCGCCCACAGGCACTTCACCTGCTTGTTCTGCAAGATTGGCAAGCGCGATGGCTCGGCGCATAAACTTTTGATCTTGAACGGTAAACTGTGTATTCATATATCCTATTTTCTCTTTCACTAGCCTTTGCCGTTAGCGGACGATAGCCGTTCTGCCAGAAAATCCACCAGCAGCCTAACTTTTGAGGACAAATGGCGATTTTGTGGGTATAAGGCCCATACACCTTCACGATCATCTCGGTACTGATGTAGCACTTCTTGCAACTCACCCGAGAGCAAATACGGCTCTACATAATAGTCGGGCAATTGTACGATTCCAATCCCTTGCAACGCGGCATTCAATAACGCCACACCGCTGTTGCATTTAATTTTTCCTTTAACACCGATTTCACGGGAGCGTTGCTGATCCTTAAATCGCCAATAGTTCATAGTGCCTTGTAAACATTGGTGATGAACCAACTCTGACAATGAATAGGGAGTGCCATATTTCACCAAATAGTCAGGGCTAGCGCAGACAAACAGTTGTCGGTTGGATAACTTTTTGCCAATAAAACTCGAATCATCTAACTGCCCTAATCGTACGGCGACATCAATTCCTTCCGCAATCAGATCCAATTTTTGGTTAGTGAGTATCAGTTCCAACTCCAATTGAGGATGTAACTGTAAAAACTCATGCAGCAAAGGCGCGACTTTCTGCTCACCATAAGTCACCGGAGCGGTCACTTTCAGTAAACCTGACGGCGTTTGCTGCATCTGCGTGACAGCAAGATCAGCCTGCGCTAAGCCTTCAACCAATTGCCGACACTGATGATAATAGAGTTGACCCGCTTCGGTCAGGGAGACTCGCCGCGTGGTACGTTGCAGCAACTTTACCGCCAAGCGCTCTTCTAATAGCGCAATACGTCGACTGACATTCGCCACTGATGTCGATAGTTTGTGCGCTGCTGCGGTAAAACTTCCAGTTTCAGCCACCGCAACAAATTCATGAATGCCTTCCCAACTCGCCATCTTAATTATTACTGATAAGTAAAAGTGATTCTTATTTTAGACCGATTATCAAATTTCAAGAAGGGAATATACTGTCACTCTCCCCAACTCACTTGAAACTTCAAGTAATGTGCAAAGGAAAATCTTATGTCATCACATCAATTCATTAAATCTCGCGCGGCGATTGCGTGGGGGCCAAATCAACCACTAAAAGTCGAGGAGGTTGACGTTATGTTGCCCCAAAAAGGCGAAGTGTTGGTGCGTATTATTGCGAGCGGCGTTTGTCATACCGATGCCTTTACGCTATCTGGTGAAGACCCTGAAGGGATTTTTCCGGTTATCCTCGGCCACGAAGGCGGCGGTATCGTTGAGCGGATTGGTGAAGGGGTAACCAGCGTCGAGGTAGGAGATCATGTCATTCCCTTGTACACCGCAGAGTGTGGTGAATGCAAATTCTGTAAATCAGGTAAAACCAACCTGTGCCAAGCAGTACGTGAAACGCAAGGAAAAGGATTAATGCCTGATGGAACTACACGTTTCTATAAAGACGGCCAACCCATTTTCCATTATATGGGTTGCTCCACCTTTTCTGAGTATACCGTGTTGCCAGAAATTTCCTTGGCTAAGGTCAATAAAGCGGCGCCATTAGAAGAGGTCTGCTTGCTCGGTTGTGGTGTCACAACGGGCATGGGTGCGGTGCTCAATACGGCCAAAGTTAAACAAGGTGATACTGTGGCCATCTTTGGCCTAGGCGGCATCGGGCTTTCCGCCATTATTGGCGCAAGAATGGCTGGTGCCAGCCGTATTATTGGCATTGATATCAATGAGAATAAGTTTGAGCTTGCTACTCAGCTTGGTGCAACGGACTGCCTGAACCCGAAAACTCTGACTAAACCAATCCAAGAAGTGATTATTGAGATGACTGATGGCGGTGTTGATTTTTCTTTTGAGTGCATCGGTAACGTCAATGTAATGCGCCAAGCGTTAGAATGCTGCCATAAAGGCTGGGGAGAATCGGTCATTATTGGTGTGGCTGGCGCGGGCCAAGAAATATCAACTCGCCCTTTCCAATTAGTGACGGGCCGAGTATGGCGTGGTAGTGCATTTGGCGGCGTAAAAGGCCGCTCGGAACTGCCACACATTGTCGAGCGCTATCTGGCGGGCGAATTTGGTTTGCAAGAGTTTATTACCCATACCATGGGTTTAGAGGATATAAACCAAGCCTTTGATTTAATGCATAAAGGCGAAAGTATTCGTTCTGTGATTCATTTTGACCAATAAGCCTTAATAGCCAGCCCTTTTTTCTTAAAGGGCTGGGTGGGGGAAACTTGCTATGCACATTGAAAACATTAGCCAAGCCAAAGTATTTGAAGGCTGGCATAAACAGTACACGCACTCATCACAAGTACTAGGGTGCAGTATGCGTTTTGCTATTTATCTTCCACCTCAAGCGGCCTATCAATCGGTTCCGGTGTTGTATTGGTTATCCGGCTTAACATGCAGCGATGAAAACTTCATGCAAAAAGCTGGCGCATTTCAAAGCGCGGCTAAGCTCGGTATCGCGATTGTTGCCGCCGATACCAGCCCAAGAGGTGAAGGTGTTCCTGACGACCCGCAAGGAGCGTATGATTTTGGCCTTGGCGCAGGATTTTACCTCAACGCAACTCAAGCGCCTTGGGATAAGCACTACCAAATGTACAGCTACATTGTGCAAGAACTTCCAGCCTTAATAGAGCAACATTTTCCCGTAAACCAACAGCGAGCGATTGCAGGACACAGTATGGGTGGCCATGGTGCATTAACCATCGGATTGAAAAACTCTCAACGCTATCGTTCGATTTCAGCCTTTAGCCCGATAAGCAACCCAATACACTGCCCTTGGGGGAAAAAAGCATTTCGCCACTACCTTGGTAATAACCAGCAAGATTGGA
Organism: Vibrio sp. B1-2; assembly: GCF_963888445.1. Lineage (NCBI taxonomy): Bacteria > Pseudomonadati > Pseudomonadota > Gammaproteobacteria > Vibrionales > Vibrionaceae > Vibrio > Vibrio sp. B1-2. The sequence continues at coordinate 5,709 of NZ_CAWPJH010000033.1, read as the reverse complement.
AACAATACGATGCGGTTGAATTGCTCACCACTCACTCATCATCCTTACCCATTTTGGTTGACCAAGGAGAGGAAGACCCGTTTTTACACGAACAGCTTAAACCTGAACGCTTACTCGCCGCTGCACAAACGAGCAATAGCCCACTCTCGTTAAGAATGCATAAAGGTTATGATCACAGTTATTTTTTCATTCAAAGTTTCATTGATGATCACTTAACATTTCACGCGCAACATCTGCACAAATGAGATTGAAAAAGCCCGCGATACACTCGCGGGCTTTAAATTCAGACTCGATAAATAACGTTAACGCTACAAGCTGTATGTGTAAGGCGCTTGCACCCCTAGCGGAATACCAAAAGCCCAGTAAGCAAGCAGGAACAGCGTCCAACCAATCAGCATCGCAATGGAGAAAGGCATCATCATTGAAGCCAAGGTGCCAATGCCCGTCGATTTTACATAACGTTGGCAATACACCACGACTAATGGGAAGAAGACCATCAGTGGGGAGATAATATTAGAAACTGAATCGCCCACGCGGTAAGCCGCTTGCGATAGCTCGGGAGAAATCCCTACCGCCATCAGCATAGGTACCAAAATTGGACCAATCAATGCCCATTTTGCCGAGGCCGAACCCACCAGCAAATTAACGCTAGCCGTGAGTAAAATCATCCCCACAATCGTTGCTTGGCCGGGTAAGTCCATCGCTTTTAAGCCTTCAGCGCCATACAATGCCAACATAGTACCAATATTAGACTGACCAAACGCTGATAGGAACTGAGCACAGAAGAACGACATCACTATGTATGCGCCCATCGTAGCCATGGTGCCAGACATCGCTTTTATCACGTCATTACTGTTTTTAAAGGTGCCAACCACTCGGCCATACACAATTCCCGGAATAATAAACAAGATAAAAATCAAAGGAACGATCGACTTCATCACTGGCGCAGAAAAGGCCGTTAGCTCACCATCAGGCGAACGCAGCGCTGAGTTTTCTGGGATCAAAGCCGCTACTAGTAATGCAATACCTACCACCATTGCCCAGCCAGCAAAACGAAATGCTCTCGATTCCGTTGCGCTGAATGTTCCTAGATCAGGCGCTATTTCCGCATCTTCATCGACAGGCATATTCGCTAGACGAGGTTCAATAATTTTCTCAGTCACATACCAACCAATCGCGACGATGATCACCGAAGATAAACCTGTGAAGAAAATATTCGCCAGCGGATTCACTATGTATTGAGGATCCAAAATTTGTGCGGCGGTTTGTGTAAAACCAGCGAGCAAAGGATCAATACCAGAAGGGATAAAGTTCGCTGAAAAGCCACCAGAAACACCAGCAAATGCGGCTGCAATACCGGCCAGTGGATGGCGCCCTGCTGCATGGAAAATAATCCCACCCAGAGGAATAACCAATACATAACCGGCATCAGCAGCCGTATGCGACACTATCGCCACCAAAATCAGCATCGGTGTTAGTAGTTTCGCTGGCGTGAAATTTAGCATTTTCTTAAGGCCTGTAGTGATAAACCCAGAAGAATCAGCCACTCCCACACCGAGCATGGCAACCAGCACGATACCTAGCGGCGCAAAACTGGTGAATGTGGTCACCATATTGGCTAGAAAACTCGCGAGCGCTTTACCTGTCAGTAGGTTATTCACCTGCAATGCTTCACCCGTTCGAGGGTTGGTCAAATCAAATGTCACATTCGATAACAGTGCCGATGAAACCCAAACAATAATCAATGCCCAGAAGAACAAAATCGCAGGGTCAGGAATTTTATTTCCTGCACGTTCAATAAAATTTAAAAAGCGATCCATACCGCTCGGCTTCGGAAATGGTGCTTGTTTTACGACTTGGTTACTCATTCGTAACTCCATATGTGATGTTGCTGCTGTAGGCCTATATCAATTTATTTAGCCGACCTATTAATCGTCGGTTATTCTATAAAAAAGCCTCAACCAAAGCACAAGCTTCTACAGTTTTTTACAAAAACGGGGACATATTTTGCAAAAATAGCATTCCACCACAACAATCCAAACACATTCTTATGCTCTTTTTTCCTACAAATCAGTAACCAATTTGCAAAATCAAATATTTCATTTTTATATAAGCATCGAGACGCTAATCAAACTCACTGAACTGCGAAATCATGGTTTTCAGCTCAACCGACTGCTTATTTCCCTGACGATCATGCCAATAGGACTCAATATAAATGGTTTTCAGTGAGCCCGATAAAGAGACCGTTGGTACTGACCAACTGAGTGTATAAAAGGGATGTGAGTTATCTTGTCCGTTAACAATATCACTATCAAAATTCGCTGGCGTGAGAGTAGAAATCGCGGCAGAAGCGCCACGGCTACGAAACCATTCCAACTTTTGTTCGGCCAAATGTAGTGCTTCGATACTATGAACGGCAAAATCCGCCTTTTGCTCAACCAACACTTGTAATTTGACCAAACCCAGTACCCCAACACCAATTAGAACAAACGATATCATCACTTCTATTAGGCTAAATCCTTGCTGCTTAGAGATCATTCCATGAACCTTTTTGCCATCTAGGTGGAACCGAAAAGGAAAAGCTGTTTTCAATATCACTGTTATATTGCAAACGTAGCGAGTTATAAAATAGTGCTATCTGACCTTGGGTATCAAAGGCCATTCCTCCGGTAAATTGAAAAGATCCCGACTGTAAGTAGGTAGCGTGCTTTGGCGTCAAGGTGGTAGCGCTGCCGTACAATGTTTTTATCGGTGCATCAAAATTAGCATTGAGATCCGCGATGAGTTCAGTATCAAATCCATTCCAATTTGCCGTATCAGCGGCAAATCCACTGTTAAAATGAAAGAGCACCCCTTGAATGCTGCCACTCCCTCGAATCCCTAACACGCCATTATGCACCAGCAAAAAAAGGTAAGTCCCAGGATGAGCATTTTGTATGGTTGACATTGTATCAATCGATGCTTGGTTCAGTTGACAACTGCCATCAATCCATACTTGATTGGGCTGACCAAGAACCAAAGCACCTTTAAATTTCGAAACACAATCAACATCACCACTGGTCATTGTGTAACTCAAGAACTTAAATTCAGTATCGTCGCGTGCTTTTTCCCATTCTCCCCGTTCGTAACCAAAGAGATCTTTAAATGGGTTTAGCGTTTCATCTCGGTAAATATCATTTTTGACATCGACTGCTTCATAAAGACCGCTACTATTTTTCCAAATACCGCTTTGTGAACTACTGTTCGTTTTATGCGTCGGCGCGCAATCGGCACTATTGTCAAAAACAGCGCTTGGTTTTTGAATAGCACTCCCAACACCATTATTTGTCACTCCCGCCGTAGCAATAACATATTTAGCAACGGCGATAGCCGCGCATTCATATTTCCCATCACTATTTTTGGGCCCGGGATCTGGTGGAGAAATAAGTGTAGAGCCAAACACTATTAAGTCTGAAGTAGAACGAATGGCTCCTGGACTTCTCCCACGTTGAAACAGAATGTTCTTTTTCAACGTCGTCATTTGATACTGGGACATAAGTGTACTGGCGTTAGTAGGGTCTGCAGAGAGGTACGTTAACTCTAAATCGACACACAAGGTATTGAGGTTATTTGGAATTGAACTATTTTTATTGTTCACAATATGGCTATAACCACACTCAAGCCCCCCTTCTGCTCGCCAGTGCTGTTGCCTCGCTTGCATCTCATTTTGTGCTCGTTTGATCTGAAAAAAGAGCGAACGGTAGGAGCCTAATGCCACCATTAAAGCGAGCACCAACAAAAGCGTGGTGATCAATAACGTTACAGCGCCTTGCTGAGCTTGCTTCATTACTGCCAATTCCTTTGTTTTATTGCCACTCCAAATGATGTTGATACACGGCTATCCCCCACCAGCTCTGCTGCCATAGAGATCGTCATGTAGGCTGAGCTCACACCATTCGCCGCTAATGATGCTCGCTGGGCTTGAAAATGAGTCACATTAATCTGGTTAGTATCAAAAATAGCAGAGCAACCAGCCGTCGCTTGGGAAACGGTTTTGGCCCCTGAAATCACAGACGTCGGCCTGTCACAGACACCCAACGCGCCAGAAGTCATGACAAACCCAACATTTCTGATCTGTTTCGTTGCCCCTGTATCATCAAGGTAGGCATACGCGAGCGTTGATTGGTCGGCCGAAACAAAAACGATATCATCGCTATCCAATAACGTGACTGAGTTACCATGACCGCCATCATAACCTGCACGTTGAATATCTTGTTTGAGGTATTGCAGCGCGCCCGTCACTTGTTGCAGTAGCAGTAGCTCCTTGCCTCTTTCGGTCGCTACCTTCTGCCCAGTGATGAATACAGAGCCGATAATGGCTATCGCAATCAAGCCAAGCATGGATGCCACCATGAACTCAATTAACGTTGCCCCCATCTGCTTGGTTTCAGCGATATGAGCTTTATAGGTATGCTTTTTTGCTCTCGGTATGTTAGCTGCACTGCTTAAAACCAAAATAGTCTCCTCCATTACCACATAGGCGCATTCGTCCTGAAGGTCTATAGGTCGTGAATTTGAGTGCACCTTGGTGTGTTGAAAAATCAAGGCTCCCATTTACAGCTCGGCCATTAATGGCTTCAAAATGGATCTGATTTGACGGGTAATTCACCCCCAATTCAATATTGCGATAAGGTTGCCCCGATAGCGATGAAATCACTTGCCCCCCGGGATAGGTTCCTGAATTAGTCAGCACGATTTGCCATTCACCTTGGCTATTAACCGAACCCGACATGACAATATGCGCCCATAGCGGCTGCTTTCTCATTACTGCTTCCGAACGGGCGCTCATCATCAAGCCATTAATCTCACCCGCTAAACGTTGCATCTTTTGCGTATCACTGACTTGTTTGAAATTGGGAGCCGCTATCGTGAGTAAAATAGACAAAACGGAAACCGTGATAAGCAGCTCAAGTAAAGTAAACCCGCGAGCCATTTCCCAAATTCCTATGTAATTAAAATATGAAACAAAATTCACCTTGCGCGAATGCTATCACCTAATAAAAATAGCGGGTAAATCAACAAGGAACTCCACGTGATGATTCGAAATTCTAAATGCAACAACCACAACCGGCGGTCGTTCGGGATGACATTGATCGAATTATTGATTGCGGTTGTGATTATTGGCGTACTGTCTGCAATCGCTTATCCAAGTTATACCAAGCACGTTTTAAAAGGACACCGAACCACCGCTCTCGCCGATATGGGGAGAATTCAACTGGAACTGGAGCATCACTACGATAAGGGTTATGACTGGAGCGGGATCATTTCAGGGGGAAATTGCGTCATCTGTGAAAGCGATGCTGAACGCTATCAGTTTTCAGTCACCAGCTCCGCAACCAGTAGCTACACCATCACCGCGACGGCGCAGAGCACCAGAGGCCAAGACAAGGATGAGTGCCTTACCAGCGATAAGGTCATGACATTGAAATCAACCAACGAATCCGCCCCAAGCGCATGCTGGAAATAGAACACCACAAAGGTTCAGTTTGTGAGGGGAGGACAAAGTCATCCTGTATCTGGAACGAATAAGGCCTGCATTGCAGTAATGCCGTTCACTTAAGAGTGAACGGCATTTTTGTTCTTAGCATACCGTTGTGGTCTAGGCTTAACTGTTCTAGGGAATGTTCTTTCCCTTCGCCCTTCAAGTATTAAGCTTTCAGCCATGTTGTG
>NZ_CAWPJH010000032.1:0-661 GCF_963888445.1 Vibrio sp. B1-2 | reverse complement strand
CATGAAGTCGGAATCGCTAGTAATCGTAGATCAGAATGCTACGGTGAATACGTTCCCGGGCCTTGTACACACCGCCCGTCACACCATGGGAGTGGGCTGCAAAAGAAGTGGGTAGTTTAACCTTTCGGGGAGGACGCTCACCACTTTGTGGTTCATGACTGGGGTGAAGTCGTAACAAGGTAGCGCTAGGGGAACCTGGCGCTGGATCACCTCCTTATACGAAGATTACACTGATGAGTGTCCACACAGATTGATGGTTTATACAGTTTAAGAGACGATGCTGGGTCTGTAGCTCAGGTGGTTAGAGCGTTCGCCTGATAAGCGAGAGGTCGGTGGTTCAAGTCCACTCAGACCCACCAATTCTTCCTCCCAGAAGATTGGCACACAGTATCACACACCTGATGGGGTTATAGCTCAGCTGGGAGAGCGCCTGCCTTGCACGCAGGAGGTCTGCGGTTCGATCCCGCATAGCTCCACCATCTTTAAGCGCACTAGTAATAGTGTTTTTAAAAATGGTTTTCATTAGAAAATCGTGCTCTTTAACAATTTGGAAAGCTGACTGATAACAACGAACGTGTTTGTTGTTATCAAATAAAAGTTCTCAACATCAATACGTTTAACGTATTGATACCAAACACATTCAAGTGTTCTTGGGAAAGCT
>NZ_CAWPJH010000031.1:0-744 GCF_963888445.1 Vibrio sp. B1-2 | reverse complement strand
ACTTTGTCCCTGCGCGTAAACGAGGCTCATTACTGGCGCCTTGCGCGGTGTGCGCTTCACGGCGTAAATACTCTAAACGAATTTGATTGAACGCCTTACCGCTCACATCGTCTTTAAAGCGGCCAGGGAAATCAAAATGCTCATAGTTCGGCTGTTGGTAATTCATCTCCGTACCACGAGCGTTTTGACTGAAACTGTAAGCGGGTTTTTTAAAGCTGTAATCGGCTAATTGGCTCTGCGCCACATGCGATTGAGTGTGTTGAGCCCACTTGGACACATAAGGTGTGTCGGCTACCCCTCCAGACAGGGCATTCCAAGGCACCGGGCTATCGAGTTTGCTTAAGCTTTGGCTGTCGTCACTGAAAAATAACGTGTGCTTACCAGCCTGATGAACAAAGTGATACACCAACCCCTCTTCGGCGGCTAAGCGATGCAAGAAATCAAGGTCGGTTTCACGGTACTGGACACAAAATTCACGCTGAGCACACTCGCGTTTGAGTGAAAAGGCGTAATCACTGATGCCCATCTCTTCGAGTAAAACGGAAAGGATTTCAGGCACCGTTTTAAGCTGGAAAATACGGCTGTTATGGCGCAGTGATAACCGCTCTAATGCAGGCACTAAAGTCAGCGAATAGTGGGTGTGGCTGTGACCGGTATCTCCGATACCAAAATGGCGAACAATGCCATGCACGTACTGAACCACCTGACCATTACGGATAACCGCAAGCTGGGCGTTTTTATCCA
>NZ_CAWPJH010000030.1:0-747 GCF_963888445.1 Vibrio sp. B1-2 | reverse complement strand
TTCGTTGAAGGTCATGAAGACCAAATGTTGGTTCAAATGTTTGACCACGTTGTGACTGTACCGACCGACCCACAATCGGGTCAGCCTTCAGGTCAACGTGTGCACAAGCCATTCAAATTCACCGTCGCGCTCAACAAAGCGGTTCCTCTGCTTTATAACGCCCTCTCTTCGGGTGAGAAGATGAAATCGGTTGAGCTAAAATGGTACCGTACCTCTATCGAAGGTAAGCAAGAGAACTTCTTCACGACCAAACTCGAAAGCGCGTCTATCGTGGACATTCATTGCGAAATGCCACACTGCCAAGATCCAAAAAACGGCGACTTCACACAAAACGTTACGGTTTCTATGTCTTACCGTAAAATTCTGTGGGATCACGTGAACGCGGGTACTTCAGGCTCGGATGACTGGCGCAAACCCGTCGAAGCGTAAGCGTTGATTTGGGGGGCTGGCTGATGTTGCGTAAGCAAAACCAATCGAGTCAGCCACCTTTTTTAGCCTTAAGCAAAGTGCATTCAATGAGTGTGACTTGCTTAAGGCTTTGCTGTTTCTAGTGTAAAGAGGATGGAAGATGGCCACGCTGAATTTTACGTTAAAGGTTGATGGACTCGCAGAGGATGTGTTTGTAGTGCGAGACTATCAAGGTCAGGAGTCGTTATCGGACACGCGACAGGTCAATGGTGAGCCTTGTTATGGGTTTCGTTATCACATTGAGCTGGCGAGTCGTCAATCCACGCTCAGTGCGATGGA
>NZ_CAWPJH010000029.1:0-828 GCF_963888445.1 Vibrio sp. B1-2 | reverse complement strand
GCATAACGCCGCGTTAAGTGGTGAGCAACGCTAAACACCTATGCCGCGGCAAACCACTTAAAACGGAAAAACTGAATTTACACTAAAACCGCCAAGCGTTGCGAATCCATCTTAAATGCTTTGTTAGTTTACTTTCCACACCAATCGCACGATTTAATTAAATTGCACATTTGGCTCGATGCCCTATAATATTACTGCACTTACAGACTTGGAGCTTAACCATGTACACATTAACAGCAAATGATGCCAAACGTAATTTCGGTGAACTGCTTCTAAACGCTCAACGTGAGCCAGTTAAAATTAGTAAAAACAATAAAGATGCCGTTGTTGTGATGTCGATTAGAGACTATGAAGAACTTGAAGTCATGAAAGCCGATTACATAAAACATTGTTTTGAGTCCGCAAAAGCAGACTTAGCCCAAGGCAATATAGTTGACGGTGAAAATTTCCTAAACGCGTTGTAAGTAAAGTATGTACAAGAATAAATATAAACTAAGTAAATTAGCACAGGCTCATTTACATAAAATCAAAAATTATACCATTACAAACTTTTCCGAGATGCAGTGGAACGCATACAAAGATACTCTTCTTACTGGGTTTCAGATGCTCGCTGACAACCCAGCGGTAGGCAGAAGCTGCAACGATTTATATCAAAATGGTTTTTACTTCCCTATAGGCAAGCATACGGCTTACTTTACCAAGGAAGACAGCTTTATTTTGGTCGTTGCAGTCCTTGGACAATCTCAATTGCCACAAAACCATCTGCGATAATTATCACACCCTAGCGTATTGAGTTAGGGTGCAATCTTGATTGGTAAACTAACGCCC
>NZ_CAWPJH010000028.1:0-847 GCF_963888445.1 Vibrio sp. B1-2 | reverse complement strand
TTAGTACCACGTAGAAGTGCACCAACGTTCTCACCTGCACGACCTTCGTCAAGCAGCTTACGGAACATCTCAACACCTGTACAAGTCGTTGTGATTGTGTCTTTGATACCAATGATCGCAACTTCGTCACCTACACGTAGGATACCGCGCTCGATACGGCCAGTTACTACTGTACCACGACCTTGGATTGAGAATACGTCTTCGATTGGTAGTAGGAATGCTTGGTCTACTGCACGCTCAGGCTCTGGAATGTAAGTGTCTAGCGCTTCAGCAAGTTCAATGATTTTCGCTTCCCACTGCTCTTCGCCGTTTAGTGCGCCTAGTGCAGAACCTTGGATAACTGGTAGGTCATCACCTGGGAAATCGTACTCAGATAGAAGCTCACGAACTTCCATTTCTACTAGCTCTAGAAGCTCTTCATCATCAACCATGTCACATTTGTTCATGAATACGATGATGTAAGGAATACCAACTTGGCGACCAAGTAGGATGTGCTCACGAGTTTGTGGCATTGGGCCATCTGTTGCAGCAACAACTAGGATACCGCCGTCCATTTGCGCAGCACCTGTGATCATGTTTTTAACATAGTCAGCGTGTCCTGGGCAGTCTACGTGTGCGTAGTGGCGTGCTGGTGTATCGTACTCTACGTGAGAAGTATTGATTGTAATACCGCGCTCGCGCTCTTCTGGAGCGTTATCGATAGATGCGAAGTCTTTCGCTTCACCACCGTACACTTTTGCAAGTGTAGTACAGATAGCAGCAGTTAGAGTTGTTTTACCGTGGTCAACGTGGCCGATAGTACCAACGTTTACGTGCGGTTTCGTACGTTCAAATTTTGCTTTAGACA
>NZ_CAWPJH010000027.1:0-898 GCF_963888445.1 Vibrio sp. B1-2 | reverse complement strand
GTGGAAGGGAAAAAGATGGCAAGGTTAAGTTTTAGGCTCACCGTGGAGGGTTTGGCAGACGACACGTTAGTGGTACGTGAATACCAAGGCGTGGAATCGCTGTCTGATAGCGCGCAAGCGGGCCTGCATTGCTACGGTTTTCGCTATGAGATAAAACTGGCCAGTCGCCAATCTGGTTTAACGGCGCTGGAGCTGGTGGACAAAACCGCTCAGCTTGAGATGTTGCGTGATGGCCTTGTCGTGCAGCGCGTGCACGGCATTGTGCGCCAGTTCAGTAAAGGCGATATTGGCCATCATCACACCTTTTACTCACTTACCTTAGTCCCGGCATTAGAGCGGCTATCACTGCGCCAAAACAGCCGTATTTTCCAGCTCAAAACCGTTCCCGAAATCCTCTCCATCGTACTGCAAGAAATGGGCATTAACGACTACGCCTTCTCGCTGAAGCGCGAGTGTGCACAGCGTGAATTCTGCGTGCAGTACCGTGAGACGGATATCGACTTCTTGCACCGCTTAGCCGCCGAAGAAGGCTTGGTGTATCACTTCATTCATGAAGAGGGGAAACACACCCTCTTTTTCAGTGACGACAGCCAAAGTCTGATAAAGCGAGAAACGCCTATCCCTTACAACGCCCTTGCGGGTGGCGTGATGGAGAGCCCTTATGTGTCGCAATTAACGCAACACAGCCAAACCGAAGTGAGCCACAGCGCGCTGCAAGATTACAGCTTTAAAAAGCCGAGCTACTCGTTTGCCCAGCAAGCGCAAGGGCGCGAGATGGATTACCAGCAAGCGACCTACGAGCACTTTGATGCACCGGGTCGCTTTAAAGACGACGTCAGCGGCAAAGCCTTTAATCAAATTCGCTTAGAGTACTTACGACGAGAAGCGCGTACCGCGA
>NZ_CAWPJH010000026.1:0-1412 GCF_963888445.1 Vibrio sp. B1-2 | reverse complement strand
TAATGCCGATCAGTTAAGGCCAAAGTGATCGGTTGAACGATCCTTCAGAGCTGTCAAAATCCAAGTGTATTTAATGCACTTGGATTTTTTTATGGATGTTTCTCAAGCTCTAAACATAATTAATGATTGGAAACCTAGCAACGTTGAGACTTTGTCTGACTTACTTCCAATTGACCTCATCAACGAAGCTTATTCTCTTACTGATACCGTCACGATGAGAAAGAGGAAATTAACTCTAGAATCCATGGTTTGGTTACTTGTTGGTATGGCTATCTATAACAATAAATCCATGAAAGACTTAGTTAACCAGCTTGATATTGTCGATCGTACGGGTAAAGCTTTTGTCGCACCGAGTGCGTTGACTCAACGTCGAAAGACGTTGGGTGAAGGCGCAATTAAAGCGGTCTTTGAGCGAATGACAACCTCATGGTTAAAAAGTGCAAAGTTACCCCAGTGGAATGGATTAACGCTTCTTAGCGTCGATGGCGTTGTTTGGCGAACGCCCGATAACCCGCAAAATGAAAATGCATTTTCTCGACAAAAAGGGACACAATATCCGCAAGTGAGAATGGTCTGCCAAATGGAACTAAGCAGTCACATTATCACGGCCAGTGCCTTTGATAATTACAATACAAACGAAATGGTATTAGCTGAAAAACTGATAGAAACAACACCGAATCATAGCGTGACAATGTTCGATAAGGGGTTCTATTCTTTAGGCTTATTACATAAATGGCAAGACTCTGGCTCAGAGCGCCATTGGCTTATTCCCCTCAAGAAAAATACACAATATGACATTGTTCAATCTTTAGGGCGAAATGACAAACTTGTTCAATTACACAGTAATCCAAGAGCTAGAAAGCGATGGTCTGATTTACCAAAGTCGATAACCGCTCGACTTGTCACTCGTAAAATTAAAGGAAAAGACTACCAAGTATTAACGTCTATGACAGATCCCCTGCGTTACCCATCAAAAGATATTACTGGTCTTTATGAGCATCGTTGGGAGATAGAGCTAGGCTACCGAGAGCAAAAACAATACATGCTTGGAAACCGTCTCACGCTGCGAAGTCGTTTACCAGAGTTGGTAAAGCAGGAGTTATGGGGCATCTTGCTTACTTACAATTTAATTCGATATCAGATGGTAGAGCTCTGCTTCAATTTAAAGGGAAACTATCTTCCTTATCAACTGAGTTTTAACGGCACATTAGCTCATGTATCTGCGTTACTTGTAGGCTTACCTTACTCAACACCAGGAGCAATACCTCGTCAGTTAAAGGGTTTTCACAACATGGCTGAAAGCTTAATACTTGAAGGGCGAAGGGAAAGAACATTCCCTAGAACAGTTAAGCCTAGACCACAACGGTATGCTAAGAACAAAAATGCCGTTCACTCTTAAGTGAACGGCATTA
>NZ_CAWPJH010000025.1:0-1510 GCF_963888445.1 Vibrio sp. B1-2 | reverse complement strand
CATGAAGTCGGAATCGCTAGTAATCGTAGATCAGAATGCTACGGTGAATACGTTCCCGGGCCTTGTACACACCGCCCGTCACACCATGGGAGTGGGCTGCAAAAGAAGTGGGTAGTTTAACCTTTCGGGGAGGACGCTCACCACTTTGTGGTTCATGACTGGGGTGAAGTCGTAACAAGGTAGCGCTAGGGGAACCTGGCGCTGGATCACCTCCTTATACGATGATTACACCGATGAGTGTCCACACAGATTGATGGTTTATACAGTTTAAGAGACGAGGATGTTCCCAAACATTCTTACTTAGTGTCCCGTTCGTCTAGAGGCCTAGGACACCGCCCTTTCACGGCGGTAACAGGGGTTCGACTCCCCTACGGGATACCACTTCCGTTGTGAAGTAAAGGGGTCGTTAGCTCAGTTGGTAGAGCAGTTGACTTTTAATCAATTGGTCGCAGGTTCGAATCCTGCACGACCCACCATTTCTTCCACAAGAAATGTGAAAAAACATGTGGGGCTATAGCTCAGCTGGGAGAGCGCCTGCCTTGCACGCAGGAGGTCAGCAGTTCGATCCTGCTTAGCTCCACCATTTCTTCCACAAGAAATGTGAAAAAACATGTGGGCGATTAGCTCAGTTGGGAGAGCACCTGCCTTACAAGCAGGGGGTCACTGGTTCGAACCCGGTATCGCCCACCACTCTCTAAGGATTTTTGGATAATGTATTCCAAGCCAGATTAAGTAATTGAACTGGTTTGATTTATTGACGCTGAAAGTCATTAGAAAGTGATTCATTCCGTTAGGAATACCACTCGCTCTTTAACAATTTGGAAAGCTGACTGATAACAACGAACGTGTTTGTTGTTATCAAATAAAAGTTCTCAACATCAATACGTTTAACGTATTGATACCAAACACATTCAAGTGTTCTTGGGAAAGCTTACTTCGGTAAGTTTTCAAAATTGAGTCCGGCAAAATCAAACGTCTCTCGCTCATTCAAATAATGAGAGACAACCTTGGTGACTTGTCTGCAACACGAAACTTCTTCGGGTTGTATGGTTAAGTGACTAAGCGTACACGGTGGATGCCTTGGCAGTCAGAGGCGATGAAGGACGTAGTAACTTGCGATAAGCGTAGATTAGGCAGTAACAGCCACTTGAGTCTACGATTTCCGAATGGGGAAACCCACGTGCATAAGCACGTATCCTTACCTGAATACATAGGGTAAGGAGGCAAACCGGGGGAACTGAAACATCTAAGTACCCCGAGGAGAAGAAATCAACAGAGATTCCGAAAGTAGCGGCGAGCGAAATTGGACTAGCCCTTAAGCTTTTAATGATGCAGGTGAAGCCTCTGGAAAGTGGCGCAATAAAGGGTGATAGCCCCGTAACCGTTCCATCATTATAAGTGAAATCGAGTAAGGCGGGACACGTGTTATCCTGTCTGAACATGGGGGGACCATCCTCCAAGGCTAAATACTACTGACTGACCGATAGTGAACCAGTACCGTGAGGGAAAG
>NZ_CAWPJH010000023.1:0-2587 GCF_963888445.1 Vibrio sp. B1-2 | reverse complement strand
CATTGAGTCCACAAAACCCCTTCGGTGTTGTATGGTTAAGCCTCACGGGCAATTAGTATTGGTTAGCTCAACGCCTCGCAGCGCTTACACACCCAACCTATCAACGTTCTAGTCTCGAACAACCCTTTAGGACACTTAAAGTGCCAGGGAAGACTCATCTCAGGGCTCGCTTCGCGCTTAGATGCTTTCAGCGCTTATCAATTCCGAACTTAGCTACCGGGCAATGCCATTGGCATGACAACCCGAACACCAGCGGTTCGTCCACTCCGGTCCTCTCGTACTAGGAGCAGCCCCCTTCAATCTTCCAACGCCCACGGCAGATAGGGACCGAACTGTCTCACGACGTTCTAAACCCAGCTCGCGTACCACTTTAAATGGCGAACAGCCATACCCTTGGGACCGACTTCAGCCCCAGGATGTGATGAGCCGACATCGAGGTGCCAAACACCGCCGTCGATATGAACTCTTGGGCGGTATCAGCCTGTTATCCCCGGAGTACCTTTTATCCGTTGAGCGATGGCCCTTCCATTCAGAACCACCGGATCACTATGACCTACTTTCGTACCTGCTCGAACCGTCATTCTCGCAGTTAAGCGGGCTTATGCCATTGCACTAACCTCACGATGTCCAACCGTGATTAGCCCACCTTCGTGCTCCTCCGTTACTCTTTGGGAGGAGACCGCCCCAGTCAAACTACCCACCAGGCACTGTCCGCAACCCCGATGAGGGGCCTACGTTAGAACATCAAAACGACAAGGGTGGTATTTCAAGGTCGACTCCACGCAATCTAGCGACTGCGCTTCTAAGTCTCCCACCTATCCTACACATGTAGGTTCAATGTTCAGTGCCAAGCTGTAGTAAAGGTTCACGGGGTCTTTCCGTCTAGCCGCGGGTACACTGCATCTTCACAGCGATTTCAATTTCACTGAGTCTCGGGTGGAGACAGCGTGGCCATCATTACGCCATTCGTGCAGGTCGGAACTTACCCGACAAGGAATTTCGCTACCTTAGGACCGTTATAGTTACGGCCGCCGTTTACCGGGGCTTCGATCAAGAGCTTCGACCTAAGTCTAACCCCATCAATTAACCTTCCGGCACCGGGCAGGCGTCACACCGTATACGTCATCTTGCGATTTTGCACAGTGCTGTGTTTTTAATAAACAGTTGCAGCCACCTGGTATCTGCGACTCTCGTCAGCTCCATCCGCGAGGGACTTCACCAATAAGAGCGTACCTTCTCCCGAAGTTACGGTACCATTTTGCCTAGTTCCTTCACCCGAGTTCTCTCAAGCGCCTTGGTATTCTCTACCCGACCACCTGTGTCGGTTTGGGGTACGATTGCTTATAATCTGAAGCTTAGAGGCTTTTCCTGGAAGCAGGGCATCAATGACTTCACTGCCGTAGCAGCTCGACGTCGTGTCTCAGCCTAACAAGAAACCGGATTTACCTAGTCTCTTAGCCTACGCACTTGAACCAGGACAACCGTCGCCTGGCCCACCTAGCCTTCTCCGTCCCCCCATCGCAATTATAAGCAGTACGGGAATATTAACCCGTTTCCCATCGACTACGCTTTTCAGCCTCGCCTTAGGGGTCGACTTACCCTGCCCCGATTAACGTTGGACAGGAACCCTTGGTCTTCCGGCGGGGAGGTTTTTCACCCCCCTTATCGTTACTCATGTCAGCATTCGCACTTCTGATACCTCCAGCATGCTTTACAACACACCTTCAACGGCTTACAGAACGCTCCCCTACCCAATACAGTAAACTGTATTGCCGCAGCTTCGGTTTACTACTTAGCCCCGTTACATCTTCCGCGCAGGCCGACTCGACCAGTGAGCTATTACGCTTTCTTTAAATGATGGCTGCTTCTAAGCCAACATCCTGGCTGTCTGAGCCTTCCCACATCGTTTCCCACTTAGTAGTAATTTGGGACCTTAGCTGGCGGTCTGGGTTGTTTCCCTCTCCACGACGGACGTTAGCACCCGCCGTGTGTCTCCCGGATAGTACTTACTGGTATTCGGAGTTTGCAAAGGGTTGGTAAGTCGGGATGACCCCCTAGCCTTAACAGTGCTCTACCCCCAGTAGTATTCGTCCGAGGCGCTACCTAAATAGCTTTCGGGGAGAACCAGCTATCTCCGAGTTTGATTGGCCTTTCACCCCTAGCCACAAGTCATCCGCTAATTTTTCAACATTAGTCGGTTCGGTCCTCCAGTTGATGTTACTCAACCTTCAACCTGCCCATGGCTAGATCACCCGGTTTCGGGTCTATATCCAGAGACTGAAGCGCCCAGTTAAGACTCGGTTTCCCTACGGCTCCCCTATTCGGTTAACCTTGCCACTGAATATAAGTCGCTGACCCATTATACAAAAGGTACGCAGTCACACCACGAAGGTGCTCCTACTGCTTGTACGTACACGGTTTCAGGTTCTATTTCACTCCCCTCACAGGGGTTCTTTTCGCCTTTCCCTCACGGTACTGGTTCACTATCGGTCAGTCAGTAGTATTTAGCCTTGGAGGATGGTCCCCCCATGTTCAGACAGGATAACACGTGTCCCGCCTTACTCGATTTCACTTATAATGATGGAAC